>CAZKAI010000067.1:4387-21736 GCA_964550565.1 uncultured Pirellulales bacterium | reverse complement strand
ATGACGGATTTTGCCGTAGCCAAGATGAACTTCCTGCGGGATACGGAGATGCTCTGGATTCATCCGGATGGGGGATATACGGTTCAAATGGTGTCAAAGGCAGATTAACACATTTGGGGTCGCTGGATTGTGATGTGGGAAATCCCGGATTTCCTGATATCCGGTCAATTGACATGCAAATTTAGACGAATTAATAAGGCTGGCTTTAAAGCCTTATGTCTAAATTGAAATAGTAGTTATAGGACCTGTTGCAGAGGTGGTGTTTATGACCAGATGGATATTGACGGCATGGTTTGTGATGATTCTGGCTTGCAGTCTTCGGGCGGATCTCGTTCATCGTTACAGCTTCAGCGGCAACTGCAATGACAGTATCGGGTCCAGCCACGGGACTCTGATTAACGGCACCGGCCAGTCAGGATATGCCAATGGGCAGCTTACCCTGGGCAATAATGGTTCGCAAAGCTCGACGGACTCGCTGATTGACTATGTTGATTTGCCCAACGGGATTATCTCCTCGCTGGGAACACAGGCGACCCTGGAGACGTGGGTGACCTGGACAGGCAGTTCGATGTGGCAGCGTATTTTTGATTTCGGCACCAGCAGCGCCGGAGAAGGATACTCGGCTGGGTCCTCCTATACCACCTATTTTTTTGCATCTCCTGTGGGCGGAGCCGGTGTCCTTCGCTTTGGCTATCGGTATGGTCCCACGGCCGATGAACGCGTGATGGACGGTCCGACGTTTACCTCCGGCCAGCACCATCTTGCTGTTACCTGGAATGAAGACACCGGCGAGACAGTGATGTACCTGGACGGCGCCAGGGTGGCCAGCGGTTCGGTGCATTTTACGCTGGCTTCGATGATCGATAATAATATCTGGCTGGGTCGGTCGCAATGGGTGGATCCGATGTTCTGCGGCAGCTACAATGAGTTTCGCATCTGGAATCATGCCATGACCGACGAGGAAATTCTGGTCAGTTTCAACCGCGGGCCTGATTCCATCCCATTAGTGCTGCTCACGATCCAGCAAACCGAAGGTGAAACACGGGTTGAAGAAGGCAAAGCGGCGGATTCCATTTCGATTGCTCTCAAAAAACAACCGACGGCCACTGTGCAGGTAACCCTTACCCCTCAGACTGAGGATTTGGAACTCAATGGCGGCTATCCCGGCGATCCGATTACTCTGACCTTTACTCCAGCCAACTGGGCCGCCGCACAAACGGTGCAGATTGCTGCGGTACAGGACGATATTGAAGAGGGGGACGAAACGTGCAGTATCGGGTTTGGCATTGTCAGTGCCGACACCGACTTCAACAACGGCTATGTCTCGCCTGTGTCGGTTTTGATTGTCGACTATGTCGTCAATCCCTGTCCAGCCGGCGATATCGATGGGGACTGCGAAGTCACCCTGGGTGACCTGCAGTTATTTGCCATGCAGTGGCTCGATGCCGCCGGTTGCAGCGGTCTCAATTGCGGGGATTTGATTGATGGGGATGGTGTCAATTTTGCTGATATGGTCATTCTGTCTGAATCGTGGCTGGATACCTTCGGCCCGGTTGTCATCAATGAATTTATGGCCAAAAATGCCAGCACCAATCCCGATGATTCACGGGAATCCTGGGAAGTCTTCGATGAAACCGGCGAGCCGACCGACTGGATTGAACTGTATAATGTCTCGGATATTCCAATCAGCATGAACGGCTGGTATTTGACCGATGATCCTGACAATCTGACACAGTGGGCGTTTCCTTCGAATGTAACCTTGCAGCCCAGGTCCTTCCTGCTGATTTATGCCAGCGGCAAAGGCATTGTGTCCGGCAATTATATTCACACAAATTTTTCACTGACTGATACGGGCGAATATCTGGCCCTTGTCGCTCCCGGCGGCAAAATTGTGTCCGAATACAACGAGGTGAATAATGGGTTCCCGCCGCAGGAAGTCAATATATCCTACGGTCTGTTCAGCTATTTTACCCAACAGCGTTATTTTTATCCCGCAACCCCCAATCGGCCCAACAAAAATTCCGCGATGGGTATCGCCCCGGACACCCAATTCAGTGTCAATCGCGGATTCTTTACCGCTCCCTTTGATGTCACCATCACCACCAGCGACCCGACTGCTGTGATTCGTTATACGCTGGACGGCAGCACGCCGACTCTGGAGAACGGTTTTGTCTATAATCCGGGTGCCCCCATCCACATCAGCAAGACAACCACGCTGCGGGCAACCTCATTCAAGACCGGCTGGCTGCCCGGCAATATCGATACGCAGACCTATATTTTTGTCAGCGATGTCATGACCCAGTCGCCCAATGGCGCGTTGCCTGGCCCGGGCTGGCCGGCCAGTTGGGCCGTGAATGGCCATATCATGGATTACGGCATGGACCCGGATATCGTCAATAATGCGGCTTATTCCTCGCTGATGGATGATGCACTGCTGGCCATTCCAACCCTGTCGCTGGTGACAGACCTGAAATATCTGTTTGATCCGATTCTGGGGGTCTATGTCAATACCGGTTCTACCACGCGTGCCGACGGCGATTCATTTGAACGTCCCTGTTCGCTGGAATTGATTCATCCGGACGGCTCGGAGGGATTTCAGATTGACTGCGGCCTGCGTATCCGCGGCGGTGCCAGCCGAAACAACAGCAATCCCAAGCACGCCCTGCGATTTTTCTTCCGCAGTCTGTATGGGTCCGGCAAGCTGGACTATCCCCTGTTTGACGATGAAGGCACCGATCAGTTTGACAAGTTGGATTTAAGAACCGCCGCCAATTACGGCTGGTCCTCCTGCTGGCTGTCTGCCCATATTAATGTGCAGAACACGTTTGTCCGTGATGAGCACTCCCGCCTGACGCATGGGCTGCTGGGGCATCCTTACACCCGCGGACGATATTATCACCTGTATATCAACGGCCAGTACTGGGGTCTGTATCAGTCCGAAGAGCGGCCGGATGCACGGTTTGCTGCGTCTTATATGGGCGGAGTCAAAGAAGATTATGACGTGGTCAAGCCGGATATTGCCGTGGGCCGTACCGTGGCCGCGACGGATGGGAATATGGATGCCTACCGCCGTCTGTACGATGCGGTGATCGATGGAATCGGGTCTATGACCGAGTACTACGCGCTTCAGGGGATGAATCCCGATGGGACACGCAATCCGGCCTATGAACGGCTTCTGGATGTGGACAATCTGATTGATTATATGCTGATCGATTACTACAGTTCCGATGGCGATGGGGCCGGCTCACGCTTCACGGCAACCAATAATTTCTTCGGCATTTTCAACCGCAATAATCCGGATGGCTTCAAGTGGGTTCAGCATGACAGCGAACACTCATTTGGTGCGTATGAGGCTGCCGATGCGCGGCGTGAAAATATGGTGACGCCGCTGACGACGGCAGGGGCCAACTTTGCCTATTTCAATCCCCACTGGCTGCATGAACAATTAGCCAGCCAGAACCGGGAATATCGCCTGCGGTTTGCCGACCGGGCACAGGAATTATTCTTTAATGGCGGCCTGCTTAGTGCCGACAAAGTCTGGCAGATAATGACCGGCCTGGCCTCGCAGATCGATATGGCGATGATCGCCGAATCCACCCGCTGGGGCGATGCCACGGTATCGGAGCCGCGGACGCGAAACACCTGGCTGGAAGCTCTGACGTTTTTGCGTAATTATATTTATGGAACCAGTTCGACGATGTCTGATTCGACTGCCAATGCTTATCAGAACTGGCCGATGCAATTGCGCGAAATCCGCGTTCGCGACCAGTTCCGTTCAGTCAACTGGTTCCCGACGATAGATGCGCCGCAGTTTGGCCAGCAGGGCGGCTATGTCGCATCGAATTACGCCTTGTCGATAACCAATCCCAACAGCAGCGGAACGATTTATTATACGCTGGACGGCTCGGATCCCCGACAGGCGACGACCGACGAGCAGGCCGGAACGGAAGTGGTATTTTTTGCTGAAAATGCGGCCAAACAGGTGCTGATCCCCACGCAGAATATCTATGCTGCCGATGGAACCGTGCTGGCTGAGACATGGACGGATATCACCGGTGAAACCATCGACAGCCTGACCGGCAATGCCAATTACCCGAACAATCCAACCAAAGTGGAATTCTGGAACAGCTTCCAGATGCCGACCATCGACTGGGCGGAATACTATGGAACGCGTGTCCGGGCACTGGTCTATCCTCCGACGACAGGTTCTTATACCTTCTGGATTGCCAGTGATGACAACGGACAACTTCTGCTCAGTACCGACGCCGCTGCCGCCAACGCTTCGGTCATTGCCTCGATCTCGTCATGGGTCACTCCCAATACATGGACGACCTACGACAGTCAGAAATCGACGGCCAGAACATTGACAGCCGGAAATGCCTATTATATTGAAGCTATGCAGAAGGAACACGCCGGCGGCGACCATCTCAGCATCGCCTGGTCCGGCCCGGGTATCAGCGGCCCGGTTATCATTCCCGGACAATACCTGTCGATACCGGAAAATGTCTGGGCTGGACGCAATTATACTCCAACCGGCTGGATTACAGGCAGCGGGGCGGTCGGCTACGAACGCAATCCCGGTGATGCCGTCAATTATTCCAGCTATGTCAACAGCGGCATCAATGTCAATACCCAGATGTATAATGTCAATACCTCCTGTTATATTCGGATTCCGTTCCAGTATAGCGGCCAGGCGGTTACGGAATTACTGCTGAAAATCCGGTACGATGATGGTATTATTATCTTCCTTAACGGCAAAGAAGTGGCGCGCGATAATGTCGCAACAGCATCAGCTCCCGTCTGGAATACTGCCGCAGCGAACTATCGTGATGACAATATCGCCCTGACACAAACCACGATCAATTTGAGTCCGTATATCAATCAGCTTCAGGTCGGAACCAATATCCTGGCCATTCAGGGGATGAATAATATCAGTAACAGCAGCGATTTCCTGATTTACGCCGAACTGGTCGGAAGAATGTCTGTCGGCATGCCTTCGGCAAATGCTGTGGCTTATACTTCGCCGGTGACACTGAGCAAGAGTACCCAGGTCAAAGCCCGCGTCTTTACCGGCTCAGAGTGGTCCACCGTCAACAAGGCTACCTTCGCCGTCGGCCCGGTCAAAGAAAGTCTGCGTGTGACGGAAATGATGTATCATCCGCAGGATCCCAATCACGAATTTATTGAATTACAGAATATCGGAACCGAGACCATTAATCTGAATTGGGTTGCAGTCGACAGGGGAATTACGCATACGTTTGACGATGTGGATGTTGCCCCGAATGGATTTGTCCTGCTGGTCAGCAACAAAGCCCTGTTTGAATCTGTCTATACAGTCCCTGCGGGTGTGCCGGTGATTCAGTGGACAGCCGGCCAATTGAGCAATAGCGGTGAAACGATTCAATTGCTTGATGCCGCCGGGGCGGTCATCCAGTCGTTCGCCTACAAAGATTCGTGGTATGCCCAGACGGATGGCGATGGATTCTCGCTGACGATGCTGAATCCCAGCAGCACGGACATGACCCTCTGGAGTCAGAAATCCGGCTGGGCGCCCAGTACCTTTACCGGTGGTTCTCCCGGCCAGGCTGAAACGCCGCTGGCTCCCGGAAGTATCGTTATTAACGAAATTCTGGCTCATTCACACGATAACGCCCCGGATTGGATTGAACTGTACAATACGACCGATTCGCCGATTTCAG
The DNA here is from genome assembly GCA_964550565.1 of uncultured Pirellulales bacterium. GTDB lineage: Bacteria > Planctomycetota > Phycisphaerae > Sedimentisphaerales > Anaerohalosphaeraceae > Anaeroglomus. Next base: position 16,037 of record CAZKAI010000067.1, on the reverse strand, counting down.
TGGGCGGTTGGTATCTCAGTGATGATGCGGATAATCCGCAGGGGTATCAAATCCCGGATGGCTTATTCGTTCCTAAAAATGGATATCTGGTGCTCTATGAAGATACACACTTCGGCACTGCATTCCGCCTGAGCGAAAATGGGGAAGAAGTCTGCCTCACTGCGGCAGTAGGCGGAGTGTTGACGGGGTATAGTGTGACACAGGAATTCGGCGCCTCGGAAACGGGTGTGTCGTTTGGGCGTTACCAGAAAACCTCCGGCGGCTATGACTTTGTGTCAATGACCAGCAATACACCCAATGCAGCTAATGCCGCCCCGCTGGTTGGTCCGGTCGTCATAACCGAGATTATGTACAATCCGCTGTCTAACGGTGACGCTGAGTATGTGGAAATCCAGAACATCAGCGGCCAGACGGTTGATTTATGGTTGTCCGACGCCGGCCAGGTGATTCCATGGCGATTTGTGGATGAAGACAGCAGTATTTTATTGAATTTCCCGGTCGATACCTGGCTTGCCCCCGGGGAAAAGATGCTGTTGGTTAAGAATTTGGTCGCATACCAGAGTGAATTTGGCGCTATTCCGTCAGGTCTCAAATACGCCGTATGGTCCTCGGGCAGTCTGTCCAATGGTGGTGAAAGGCTGGAACTGCTCAAGCCGGGTGACACCGCCGAAGGTGTGCGATTTTATCTGCGAGTGGACCGTGTGAATTATGATGACGATGCGCCATGGCCAACCTCGCCGGATGGAACGGGCAAGTCGCTGGAACGTATATCACCTTTGGCCTATGGAAACGATTATGCCAACTGGCAGGCGATAAACCCGACACCGGGTCAATAAGTAGATAATAGCTATATAATAGCGATATACAGGTAAAAAGGGCATCAAAAAACAATTTCTTCCAAAAAAACTGCTAAAACAAGTAAAAAAAGAAACGGTTCACAGAGTTTATTAAGTGATTATGGTAACACGTGATAACAATCCGTTGGGACGTCTGGATCCAGATAATTCAGACACATTTATTCGGCTGCTGATACCGAACCAGAAGTCAATTTTTGCCTATATTCTGGCGGTTATCCCGAACTATTCGGATGCTGAAGATATTCTCCAGAATACGATATCGGTGATCTGGAGGAAGTTTTCTATGTATCAGCCGGGGACGGATTTTCAGGCCTGGGCCATCCAGATTGCCCGCTATGAAATCTACAACTTTTTTAAGAAAAATCCGTCCGGCCAGTGCACGCTTAATGAACAGTTACTGGAGGTGATTGAGCAGGAATCCGATGCCTTGATTGATGGGCTTGAACAGCGTTTGGCGGCTTTAAAGGAATGTGTGGTCAAATTGAATTCTCAGGATACACAGCTTATTAAATTGCGATATGAACAGGATTGTACGCTCAAATCCATTAGTTCCCGGCTGGGCATATCCACGACGGCTGTATTTAAACGCATCGCAATCATTCATGGACGACTAATTCGCTGTGTCCGCATGCAGTTGGCGCTGGAGTAATACATGAATCCGACTGAACACAAAAACTTTTCACGCGAGCTGGCCGAGCTGATTGTGCTGTCCATGGAAGGGCACGCCAATGCCGAACAGACGCGCCGCCTTCAGCAGATTCTGCTGGAATCTGCCCCGGCACGGCAATACTATTATGAAGTGATTGCCAGCTATATCGGCCTGAACAGCCCTGAAGTGCTTCGCGAGTTAAACGGCAAACCCGATACGGTTCGTAATTATATCTCGCTGTATGATGAACTGGCCAACCAGGAAGAACAGGCGCCGACAGTGCTTCTGCCGCGAAAACGAAAAGGCTGGAAGTGGCGAAAGAAGCCCCACCGGCAGGAGCCGGAACATGAAATCGTCGAAACCGTTCATGTTCCTCGTCCATTGATTAAGCGTAATTATTTTGCAATGAAATTCTTTGCTGCCTGCGCAGCGGTGTTTTTTGGATTGCTGGTCTATGTGTATTATCATCCCCGGCCTGTAGAACGTTATGTGGCCCATATCGATGATGTGATGAACGTACAATGGTCACAGGGTGCTGTTTCGCCCGGCAATCGCTCCAGTTTGTCAGACCGCGGTTTTTATTCACTGCTCAGCGGCTATGTCAAGATGGAGTTTGACTCCGGTGCCGAAGCCGTCATCGAAGGCCCGTCGGTGTTCCGCTGCAATTCGGAAAATTCCCTGTTTCTGGAACAGGGCAAGGTCTTTGTCAAAGTTGCTCCCGGCCAGGAAGGCTTTGTTGTCCGCACGCCCTCGGCCAAGATTACCGACCTCGGGACTCAGTTTGGTGTCTATGTCAAACCCGGCGGCATGGTTGAAGTCCAGATGATCGAAGGCAAGGCCCTGGTGGAATATGACAATGGTTCTGCAGGAAAAGAGGCCGTTGTGCTGTCTGCCGGAAAAGCACTGAGTATTGATCCCGGAACCCGTGCAAGTGAATCGATTGATTATGACAATCAATACTTTGCCCGTACCATCAATTCCAGGGGGAGTCTTGTATGGCGCGGCGAATCCCTGAACCTTGCTGATATTGCCGGCGGGGGAAATGGATTCGGTACCGGCACCATCAATCAGTCCATTGATCTGATTACAGGTCAAATTGAAGGCGATACGCATATCATGCGAGTCCCCGGTCCCGGCAAGTATATACAGACGCCTCATGTGTCCTGTGTGGACGGGGTCTTTGTTCCCGATGGAGGAGAAGGTCCTGTTCAGATCAGTTCAACGGGACTGGTGTACGAGGCCTGCCCCGATACTGACGGCCAGTATTCCTGGGATATCCATTACGGCCTCTATGATGTGGACCCGCCGTCGAAACGCAAATCGTTCATGCTGAATGGCAAAGAGGTCTCGCTGGCTTCCAAGCCGACATTCTGTCTGCACGCCAATGCCGGAATTACGTTTGATTTGCAGCAGATTCGTCAATCGCTTCATGGCGTCAAAACAACGTCCTTCACCGCGTTTTGCGGAATTGACAAGGAAGTCCTGGAGCATGAAAAACGATTTGGAAAGAGCCGCACCAAAGCCGATGTTGCGGTTTTGGTGGATGGTGTTGTTGTCTTTGAGAAAAAAGCCCTGGACTTATCCGACGATTTTATTCCGGTGAATATCCGGTTTAAAGAGGATGCCCGATTCCTGACACTGATATCCACCAACAGCGCCGGTGATGATACATCCTATTTGTCATGGGTCTTGTGGGCTGATCCGACAATCCATCTGAATACGACATCACGATAAAGGACGGTCTGGGGGGACGTCCTTTTTCTTTCTTTTCTCCGGATTACTTTTTCTGAGTATAAATCCGCACGTAATCAATCAGGAATTTCTGCGGGAAAATGCTGTCATCAATTCCCTGCTGGCCGCCCCAGGACCCGCCAATCGCTGTGTTAAGAATCAGATAGTGCGGCTTGTCAAAAGGCCAGACATCGCTGCCGGTTTCCTCATTTTTGAATGTGAAATACTTGTGGTTATCGAAGAAAAAGTCCAGATGGTCTTCGTACCATTCCACAGCATATAGATGAAACGTCTCCCATGGCTTTTCGGCCTTGATGCTGGCCCCTTTGCCGGTTTTTTTAACGTGGTTATATGCCTTGGTATGGATATTGGCATGAATCACCTGCGGATCATATCCCACATTTTCCATGATATCAATCTCGCCGCAGGCGGGCCAGCCAATCTGCCGGATCGAATCCCCCAGCATCCAGATCGCCGGCCAGGTTCCCTTGCCCGTCGGCAGTTGTGCCCGGACCTCAATCCGCCCATAGAGAAACGACTGCTTGCCCGCAGTAATCACGCTGGCCGAGGTATAGTGTCCGTCTTTAAAGTCCTCCTTTCGCGACTCAATCACCAGCCTGCCATCCTCCTGCCTGGCATTTTCCACCCGGGCACGCGTATAATACTGTTTTTCCTGATTACGGATAAATCCCTCCTCATAATTCCATTTTGCCGAATCCACCAGCCCGGAGCCGTTGAATTCATCCGACCAGCTCAACTCCCACTGCGAGTCCTCCGGCTGTACAAACGAGTCTGTTTTACATGTCATCGAGGATCGCAAGGCCGTCTGATTCTGAGTTTCCCCTCCTGTCTGCAGGAAAAAGCCGCCGTCGGCCAGACCCGCATTAATATGCATGGCTGGGTTATTGTCGGCGGTAAATGTCGCCTTCCCAAGAGCAATCCACTGCCCATCCACCGTCTGCACCCACCCGTTGCCAAATCGAGCCCGACGTATCTGCTGGGCACTGGTGCCGTTACGGCGAAAATCTTCCACAAACGAATAGTATCCCTCCAGCGTGTCCCCGCCGGTGATAGTTTGAAATGTAGCAAGATGCTTCCACTGCTTGGTCTCGGGCAGATAGAAAAACGCCGCATAGGTCGTCTGGTCCCCCTCGACGGTCGCCTTGACCATGCACCGAATCCGCTGGCCGATCTTCCAATCATAGTCGAACATGCTTTTGCCGCCGGTGCCTTCATTGCCAAATCGGTCGATCTTGACATCCTGGCCGCTGTAGAGTACTTTCACACGCCGCTCTTCCGGCACGCTGTTCGGATTGTTCTGGTCGCCCGGGTCCCATACCGAAAACAGGACTATCTTGCGGCCCTGGAAAAGTTCCTGTATCCCGAAATAGCCGTTCTTGAATCCGCACACACAAAAATAGCTGCCCGGCACCGATTCTTCGACCGTGAGCTCGTTATAGTATGTCATCCCAGCAGGGGCCGGATACCACAAATGAACGCTGCGGGCGGCCCGGGGAGCGTTTTGTTCTGCGGCTGCACCATAACAAACGATACATGCCATCCACACCATAGGAGCCAGCCAGCAAATCCGTCGCATTGTAATATCCTTTCCATCAGTAAAGGTTTATGTTGCCGTACAAAACGGCCAGTGCAGAATATAAAGACACTATATTGTTCACTCAAGATACACCGATTTTAGTGAAAAATCCGGCTTTTGACTGAAAAAAATCGCAAAACTGGGATGAAATGGTAACAGAAAGGTAACAAACAAGGTCTATTTTGACTTTCATAGTCAATCTTTTTCTGTTACCCTTATTTAACGAAAGGAGCGGAACAATGAAAAAGACAGGAATGTTGTGGTTATGCCTGCTGATCGGATCAGCGGCGGCGGTAGGAGCAGCCCCGGCCGGGGAGCCGGGCAAAAGTGTGACGGTTTTGTTTCAGGATGCGTTATATCAGGAACAGACCGCGGGCGATCTGGATAAGGCGATAGAATTATACCAGAAAGTCCTCGATGAAGCCGGCCAGACCGAGAAACTGGCAGCGAAAGCGGCCTATCAGCTTGGGATGTGCTATCTCAAGAAAGACGACAAGGCAAAGGCCGCCGAGTACTTCAAAACGGTGGTCACGAAGTACGGCACCCAGAAAGACCTCGCCAATGATGCCCGCAAACAGCTTGAACAGGTGGCCCCGCAGACAGGGCCGGAGGGAGGTGTTTTTGCCAAGCTGCCGGAACCCGTATTGGTCCGGCTGAGTACCTTGTACGGCCAGCTCAGTGCCGAGGCCGGGGAAAAGAGTCTGTTTTCCAACTGCCACATCCATTATATCGATACCGAAATGCGTCGTTACAGCGGCGGCCTGGGGTACTTCCAAAATACCCTGGGGACATCCATTCAGCAGAAAGTCAGGCTGTCCGGTTCCGGAAGCACGGACCTGGTCTATTATGATATTGCCGGCCGAAAAATGAATACCGACATTGTCAAAGATGAATCTCGCGACGGCTATTATCATGTCTATTGGCTGCCGGATGAACCGCTTGCACCCAGGCAGATTTTCATGTATGGGTGGACCTCGTCGCACGAAGGTGCGAAACTGCAATCGCCGCTGGGAGGCAATGCCTATGTGCTGCCCATGCAGAATTTCTTTGGCGAACCGGTTCTGGAGACCTTCTTTCTGGTCTTGCCGCAGGGTGTGACCTTAAAAGATGCTTCTGAAGACTTTACCGCCAAAGAAACCGCGGGGGATTGTACAATCTATTACTGGAAAAAAGAGGTCCCGGAAAAAACCAATCACGTCGTGACGGCAACCCTGTCGCTGCTTCGCGATATCTCTCCTGAAGAGCTTGCCAAACTGGTCGAAAAAGCGGTTACGACTATTTCCACCTGTACCGAAACTGATCCAAGGGTCAAACAGTCTCTCGATACGCTCAAAGGAATTAAAAATGACCCGGTGGTTGCGGAAATCAGCAAATACCTCGATTCTGAAACCGATACCATTCGCCGCTCGGCAATTTACGTGCTCTGGCAGGGCGGGTTCGGCGATATTTCGCAGGCGAAAGACAAATTGATCGCCCTGTGCAGCCACAAGGAAAATCTGACACGCGGCATGGCAGCCCTGGCTATCGGTCAGGCTAAACTCCCGGCCGGCTATGATGTCCTGGCAAAAATGACCACCGATGACCCCGATGGCTATGCACGACGCTGCGGCGCCTATGCCCTCGGACTGTTTGGGGACTCAAAGGCCCTGCCGGTACTGCAAAAGGCCCTGCAGGATAAAGATGTAATGGTTCAGCAGAACGCCCAGGCGGCGATTACCATGCTGACTAAAGCCGCCGAACCCCAAAAACCGGCCAAGCGCACCAAGCCGGACAAACTGCGTTCCGAAGACCTTGCCGCTGAAGGCTGGAAATTATGGCAGGCGAGGAAACTGACCGAGGCCGAACAGAAATTCGAGGAAGCGGCAGCCGCCGATCCGGGAAATGAGAATGCATGGCAGGGTCTGGGCTGGTCCCAGCAGAATCAGGGCAAGACCAAAAATGCCGAAGCATCCTTCAAAAAATGTCTCGAGATCAACCCTCGCAACTCGGCGGCCCTGAATGGTCTGGGCTGGATGGCTTATAATACAGAACAAAAAGAAGAGGCTGTAAAGTACTGGGAAAAGGCCATTAAAGCTCAGCCCGGTGCGACCGCAGCCCTCAATGGCTTGTGCACCGTGGCGATGGAAAATGAAGATTATCAGAAGGCCATCCGATATTATAAAATGTGGCTCAAGGTCGAACCGGACAGCCAGGATGCCAAAGCCGGTCTGGAAAAGGCGACTCAACTTTTATCGGAAAAGAAGTAATGACTGTGAAACCAGGCTCATCGTCTGAACACCTGTGGTGGGTGGTATCCCTGCTGGCGGCAGCGGTGATACTGCCCACCGTCTGTCTATTGTGGTTCATGACCGCCGCGGTCCGCAACGAACGGCTGGCCATGCGTCAGAAGCTGTCAGAGATTTACCAGAAGCGGCTGGAAACCGCCGCACAAGACCATCTAGGTTTTGACAGTCTCAATCCGCAGATGGCGATGGTTTACGGCGATGGATTTGTAGTCTATGACAGCAATGGGCAGATTCTTTACCCGATGGCGGATCCGGGAATTCCGCTGGCCGATCAGCAGCGTTTTACGACAGTCGCTCCGCTTGAACACGGAAGCGGAGGACTGGAAAATGCAAGTGCTCAATACCAGGCCATCGCTGAATCTGCGCACAGTCCGGCTGTCAAAATCCTTGCGAGGGTTTCTCTGGCCCGCTGCGTATATAAGCTGGGTCGTACGGATGATGCCATCGCACTATTGGACAGCATCTTGGTCGAATCGGGTGAGGATGATTTGGCTGTGCGTGCCCAGAAATGCCGGGCCTATCTGTTCCTGCTGGACTGTCTGAGAGACCGTGACCGGCAGACCTTTCTTATGCGGTTATCGCAGGCATTTGATTATATAATGCAGGGCACTCGCAACAGCGATGATTTTGCGATACTGGGCAAAACCGCACAGGCCGGCAAAATCGCCCCGGCGGATATCCAGCTTTATGCGTTGAATCGATTGATGGACTATGGCGCATCGATTACCGGCAATCCTGAACTGGAAAACCAAAAAAAGCATGCTGCATGGCTTCAGGCTCGGCTGAACACCTCACTGACTGTCGCACAGTATTATCCTGCACCTTCGTTTGTGACCACACCTGGACTTGTTCAGAGTACGGTCCTTTGCCTTGATGCCGGGCAGCCGGTTTATGGCGTGTATTCGGGCCAAACAGGGAAGGAAGGCAGCTTCCTGACACTGAGGGTATTTACCCCCCAGACCGTATCGAAATGGTTTGCACCGTATCTGTCTGAAGTGAAGAGCTTTCCAGCCGAATGCAGTATTGATGATGCCAAAGGAATCCTTGCGGCAGGAGGCTCTGTGCCCGCAGGCCGCAAACCCTTTTTAAAACTGCCTCTGGGCAGCAGTAGCTTTCCCGAATGGACAGTTGCGTTATACATTGACAGTTCGGCATTTGAAACCGCTGCCAGCAGACAGGTCGCCGTTTATATCTGGGTGGGTCTGCTGGTGGTGCTGCTGTTTCTGGTCTGCGGGGCGCTGACCGCCCAGATGATTGGCCGGCAGATACGCCTCAATCGGCTCAAAAACAATTTTATCGCCACCGTCACCCATGAACTCAAGACCCCGCTGTCGTCTATGCGGCTGCTGGTCGATACGCTGCTGGACGGAAGCTATGCCAACCAGCAGCAATGCAAAGAATATCTGGAGCTGATTGGCCGGGAAAATGAGCGGCTCAGCCGTATGATCGACAGCTTTCTGACCTTCTCGCGGATGGAACGCAACAAGCAGGTCTTTGAATTCAAACTGGTCCATCCCGCCGATATTGTCAGAGCCGCCGTCGAAACAGTCCATCCCAAAATGGCCCAGCCCGGCTGCAGTTTTTCCGTCTCCATTGCCGAGAACTTGCCGCACGTCTGGGCCGATAAAGACGCCATGGTTACGGTCCTGGTCAATCTGCTGGACAACGCCTGGAAGTATTCGCTGGACCATAAAACCATCCGCCTCAGCGCCTATGCCGAAAATGGCCGAATCTGCTTCGCTGTTTCCGACAATGGCCTGGGCATCCCCCGACGTCTGCAGAAAAAGATTTTCGGTCGCTTTTATCAGGTGGACAACCGTCTGTCCCGTCGGGTGGAGGGTTGCGGCCTGGGCCTGAGTATTGTAAAATATATCGTCAATGCCCATAAAGGCGTAATCGAGGTCAAAAGCAAGATCGCTGAAGGCAGCACGTTTACAGTGAAACTGAATGCCTGTTCGCAGGATAACAATAACCAAAACCGATAGGGAGGTACCGGAATGATTCAGTCAAACAAATTGAAGTCGTTAATGCTGATTGGTGGTATGATTTTATCAGGCAGTCTGTGTACGGCAGCGAAACTTGAATTTTCGTTGACCGATTCCTTTGGCCGCCAGGTCACATCCCAGGATTACACCGGCGTGCCGCTGTTCCTGGAGTTTGGTGCCTGCTGGTGAGGGGGCTGCCAGCAGGAGGCGCTCCGTGTCGGAGCGTTAGCAAAAGAATTAGCCGTCTCGGGCGTGCAGGTCGTTCGCGTCATCTCCGGCGATCATGAATTGACGGCGCTGGATTTCCAGAAACACTATCGTCTGAATGTCGTGCATCTGATGGATACGGACCGAACGTTTGAGAAACAGTACAATCGCCGGGGCTGGCCGTTCCTGATGATTGTGAATGAACATGGCGAGGTGGTATATACCTGTAACAATCTGATCGATGGCGACCCGGCGTTTAAACAGCAACTGCAAAAGATTAAACAAAAGGAATCAAAGCCGAAGGTCCAAACCGTGGATGGCATCAGTTATATGTCCAAAACCATAGAAAATAATCTGTTGAAAGCGGATTCTCAAAACGACCGTTTTACCTCCATCGTTGCCGGCGGCGACGGCAAAATATATGCCGTCTATACATCTCTTCGAAACGGCAGCAGCGACATCCTGATGCGAACTTGTGATGGAAAAAACTTTACCGAAATCCCCGTCTCGGCCACCGAGTTCGATGAATATGACGCTGCAATCACGACCGACAATTCAGGCAACCCCTGGATATGCTGGACCAGCAACCAGACCGGACGTTATAATATATTTATGACTTCACTGTCCGACCTCAAGGCTGGAAAATCGCCGATTCAGATCACTGATGCCAGCGATGACGCCATGCACGGCCGGCTGGTGTGCGATACCTCCAATGCCGTCTGGATTACCTATTATCGCTGGCGGAAGATGAGCGGCAACTCCCGCGACAAGGAAGTGTATGTCCGCCGCTACGCCGAGGGCAGTCTCTCCACAGAAATCCAAATCAGCCCTACGGATGTGCCTTCTTACGAAGACCACACCGACCCGGCCATCACCTGCCTTGACGACCGGGTGGTCATAGCCTGGAGCTGGGATTACCACAAACCCCAGGGTTATCCCCAGGATTGTGAATCGCCGACCATCTTTGCCCGGTCCATCAGCGCCAACTTAACCGTCAGCAAACCGTTCCCCCTCAGCGGCCAAAGCATCGACTCAATACCGGCCTTGTCCGCGCCCATCAATGGCCGCATCTGGTGTGCATGGGATTTGCTGGAAGGCAAGCGAAAAAGCCTGTGTGTCCGATCCCTGTCTGCCAATCAGACACAAGGGAAGCCGACCATTGTGTCCAATCCTTTAAAGCATCTGTGCAGCCCTTCCTTTGCGTTTTATAAGAATCAGCAGGGCGTCCTCGTTTGGGCGGAAACAGCCGACGGCCAGACCTGGCAGCTTGCTCGCTCGGACTACGATATGCAGAGCAACCAATGGAAACCTAAGCAGGTAATCGCAGAAAACGATAATCCCCGGTACTGTTCTGCAGTCTATGATAAAAACGGAACGCTTTGGGTGGCTTATTCCGTCCAGACATCGAAAGGTCGAGAAGTCGTCATAAAGCAATATTAAACAAGATGGAAACCGTACTAATCATAGAAGATGATGCCGCGATGCTGCGGGGTTTGAAGGACAACTTCACTCGGCAGGGCTATAATGTGCTTTTGGCCGCCGACGGCGAAAAGGGGCTGGAAATCGCCCTCGATGCCCGGCCTGACCTGATTATTCTGGATATTATGCTGCCCAAAATCAACGGCTATGAAATCTGCCGTCTGATTCGCAGGGAAAAGTTCGATATGCCGATTATGATGCTCACAGCCAAGGGCGAAGAGTCCGATGTCGTGCTCGGCCTGAATCTGGGTGCTGATGACTATGTCACCAAGCCCTTCAGCATCAAAGAACTGCTGGCCCGGGCAAATGCCTTCCTGCGTCGCAAACGCCAACCCGAAACGACGGTTTACACCTTTGGTGACTGTGTGCTGGATACCACCTCCTGCAGCCTGACGCGGCAGGGCAAGCCCATCAAGCTGACTCCCAAGGAATACCGCCTTCTGTGCCATTTCCTCGAAAATCCCGGCAGAGTCCTGACACGGGATTCGCTGCTCAATCAGGTCTGGGGCTATAACTATTTCGTTACCCCGCGAAGCGTGGATCGCTGTGTCACCACCCTCCGCAATAAAATCGAAAAGATTCCCCAGTCACCGCAGTTTATTCACACCGTCCGCGAATTCGGCTATAAGTTCGAATCCGAGCCGGCTGGGCAATGAGATTTTGTGTGATGGAAACAAAAAAAGGCCCGGCATATCAGCCGGGCCTTATCAGGGTCTAACAGGGGGATGATTATTATTTTAAGCCAGCGGCCTTTCGTAAGGCAGGAACCATATCCAGCTTTTCCCACGTGAAGTTTGACTGGTTACGGCCGAAATGCCCGTTGCGGGCGGTTTCCTTGAAAATGGGCCGTTTCAGATTCA
>CAZKAI010000067.1:0-4287 GCA_964550565.1 uncultured Pirellulales bacterium | reverse complement strand
CGGCCGAAATGCCCGTTGCGGGCGGTTTCCTTGAAAATGGGCCGTTTCAGATTCAGATGCTGAATCATCTTCTTGGGAGTCAGAGGGAATAGTCTCTTGACGATATCCTCAATCTTGTATTCATCGACCTTGGCTGTGCCCTCGGTATCGACCATCACGCTGACCGGCTCGGCCACACCGATGGCATAGCTGAGCTGGACTTCGCAGGCATCCGCCAGATCGGCGGCAACGATGTTCTTGGCGATATAGCGGGCCATATAGCTGGCCGTGCGGTCCACCTTGCTGGGGTCCTTTCCGCTGAAGGCGCCGCCGCCGTGACTGCCGCGACCGCCGTAAGTATCCACGATAATCTTGCGTCCGGTTAAACCGCAGTCACCTTTGGGACCGCCGACAACAAAACGGCCGGTCGGGTTGACGTGAATAATCATCTTCTTGTCAACCAGCTTCTTGGGCAGCACCGGCATGATGACCTGCTCGATAATTTGCTTGCGGAGCTTGTTATAGCTGATGTCTTCGGTGTGCTGTGTCGAAATAACCACGGTGTGAATCCGCTCAGGCTTGCCGTTGTCGCCATATTGAACGGTGACCTGACTTTTGCCATCGGGCCGGAGCCATTTGGCCTTGCCGCTTTGCCGCAGTCTGGCAAGACGGTCGGTCAGTTCGTGAGCCAGAAAAATCGGCAGGGGCAAATAGGCAGGGGTTTCCTTGCAGGCATACCCGAACATCAGGCCCTGGTCGCCGGCGCCTTGTTCCTTATGCAGGCCCTGGCCTTCGGTGACACCCTGAGAGATGTCCGGGCTTTGACGGCCCAGGGTGACCAGGACCGCACAGTTGTCTGCATCAAAACCGACGGCGGGGTCGTTGTATCCGATTTCCCGGATTGTCTGTCTTACAACATCAGGAATATGCACTTGTGCTTTCGTGGTGACTTCGCCGGATATCATTGCCATACCGGTAGTTACGAGCGTCTCGCAGGCCACCCGGCTGTTGGGGTCCTGGGCCAGTAATGCATCCAATACCGCATCCGAAATCTGATCGGCCACTTTATCCGGGTGTCCCATAGTTACCGATTCGCTGGTAAACAGGTGCCCGCGACCGTTAAATCTCGTCCTTGCAGGTTTTGTCATATAATAGTCCTTTCGTCTTATCTGGAATTTAATCAAATAAACGAGCTACTATACAGAGTTGCGACAGTCTGGTCAACGGCAAACTCCCAGAAAAAATAACCCCATTGTTGGCTATTTCTGTATAGAAAAGGGCGGGTCTGCGGTAGCCCGCCCGTCAATAGTCGATATGGCGATAATTCGATATGAGGTCAAACGGGACGATTCACACCGTCATGCTTGACCACTCAGCTTACCAGGGAACCACTTTTTTGCTGCCGCGTTTGCCGATGAAAGCCTCATTCTGCCAGTAGCTCAGACCTGTGGCGATTTCCGCGACGCGAAGCTGGAAATAGTATTCCACCTGCTGGATATTGTTGTCATAACGGATATTCTTCTGGTAAATCTTGCCCGAGATGCTCAATTCCGGGGCGATAATCTGGCCTTTGCCGGGCATGGTACCCTGCTTGAATTCGTCGCTTTTTTCGGAATCCCGCAGGTCGCGCATCTGATAGACCATCTGATCCGTGGCGCCCTTACCGCCGACGGCAGCGGTCATGACAACCTGTCCGCTGTTAATCAGGTCCTGTTCGACTTTAAAAGTCAACTGATCGGTATCGATACGCTGCATCGTGTCATTGATGATTTTGGCGGTGGTAACCACATAGCGGTTTCCATCGGCTTTCTTGAACACGCCGGACGACAGCATGGACTGGACCATTTCAGTTGCCGCTTTATCGAAATCACGATAATCCAGTTCCATCACCGCTTTGCCTTCATCATTGGCGGTATCGATATTCTTCGTCGGCGGGGTGCATCCGGCGATAATTAATGCCCAGGTCATAAGAATTGCTGTAAACCATTTTGTCTTCATGAGACTATTCTCCTAAACGATGTTTATGATTCCAATTATTGATATAAACCTGTTTCAGACTTGTGTACGTGACGGTTTATTTATCCAGATTCCTTGCGATGCGGGTATTGATACGGAAGTCCGCCGAGTCGGCTGTCGGTGAAGTCACCTTGAATGTAAAGGTTGACTTGGGAGTGACCGATACCGTCATCCATTTGGACATCACCGTGTCAATCAGCATGCCGTTGCCGTCCATCCAGTCGGTCTTGTAGTCAAAGCGTTTCTTGAACATGGACTGGTTATAGCCGGAGACCTGGACTTCGAGGAATCCTTCCGGCGTTCGTGCTTCTTTGACGTTGTTGACTACAACCCCTTCCCCGATGACAAAGCTGACGATGCCGCCCAGGGGACGGGTAATAATGTTGTTGCCCAGACTGTCGTTGCGGACACCCGGAGCGACCTGGACCCGTTCATCGTGAGCCTTGTAACATCCCGCCAGTAACATCACCACACACATTGCAATTGCTGTTTTCTTCATGACAGCCCCTTTCAATAAGGATACCTGTTAATACGCTGTAACTTCTATTGTCGGCTCAATCAAAGCCGATACCATTTTAATATAGACGATCGCATATCTGCAAGGATGAATCACAATCGGATACGAATATCCCTGCGGACTGCGAATATCCAGTTTCCCGTCGGCCGGCATGGGAATCCGGGCAACCTGGAAATTCTTGGGCAGTGCCGACCAGATTCTGAGGTCCGCAGCCGTCGTGGCCCAGCTATACAGTGCCACAGCCGCTGCGGCCAGTTGGTTGGAACTTTCGTTCTGCTGCAGCATTGCCACCTGAGCCGCCGCTTTGGCACCCGCCGCAACAATGGCCCGGGTAATGATCCATGGATATTCCTTGGCGAATTCCGTCTGAATGACCCGGTCCATATCCCCGACCATTTCGGTCTGGAACGTTTGGCCGTTGCTCTGTACAGATAGACGCGGCGTGGCGGGCCAGCGTTGCACTAATCTTGGCAAAGCAATCCCGGCATAATAAACATGTCCGGTGAACAGGAAAAGTGGTAAATCCACACGGTACTCATCTTTAATCGGGCCAACTCCATTTTCAAAAAAGACCCAGACTGTCGGTTCCGGAGCAGCGAGATTGTTTATCCAGCGGTCTGAGACTTCAAAGTCCTTTTGGATATAGGGATTGTCGGGCACCATGCCAGCGCTTTCCCGCAGCAAATCCCGAGCCTTGCCGACATCGCCAAGGATGGTGAAAAAGACGCCTGCAAGATAGGTTGAAAATGGATTGGTAAAGTCCGGATAGGCCTCAAATTGATAAATCTGCGGGTAAGCCTGCTGGATGCGGCTTTTAATGTCGGGATTCTCGCTGGATTTGGTGTAGTCCACCTGCTTATCGGCATTGAGCTTATCGAGTTTGTCTTTTTCCTTCTGGATTTCGGCACTGAACTTTTCTTTGGCGCGGGTCTGGCGTTCGATGGCGCGGTTGAATTCCACACGGGCCAGGTCGTCTTTACCGATGGCGATGAAATTCAGGGCTTTGTAGGTATTGACCAGAACGCCGTCGTAAGTCTGGCCGCGGTAGGGGATGATGTTGTCATTGACCAGGGTTGTGCCAAGGATGTCGGTTTCGCGCCACTGGGGGTCGAAGGTTTTCATCATGTCTTCGCAGCGGTCAAACCACAAGGTGCTGTCGTCATACTTTTTCTGGGCTCGCTGGACGGCGGCTAACTGCAAGGCCCAGAGGAGGTCTTCCCGGCCTGGATTGGCGTAATTCTTGATCTTGTCGGCACAGAACTTTTCAGCTTCACGAAACTGACCCTGCTGGTAGAGACTGTTGAATTCTTCCATGCGCTGCCGGGCGGGGTTGCACCCGCCAGCCATCACCACGGAAAGAAGCCCCAACGCATAGAGGATAAACCTTAGCGAGTTAAGGTTTTTGTGGTACAAGAGCAGATATCTCCAGTTCAGTCCATTTATTCAAGAGAAAGTTCACCGTTTTCAGCAAAAATCATGGTCATAATTATATCCATGAATTAAGACTTCCGCAAAGGGAAATGTGTTACAGGCGGAATGGGATTGGGTTCGTTTGGTAAAAAAGGAAAAAGGTAAAGGGAAAAAGGTAAAAGTACAAGGAAAAGGGTAAAATTGGGTTCGTTTGGATTTTCTGTCACTTGCTCCTCCTTTCAAAAACTTCCAGTTCAGAGTTCATAGTTTTCCATAAAGACTACAAACTCGGTCGGGAATTGCTTCCCGCGGGCCTCCCTCGGGCCAGCCTATATATATGTCGGTTGAGAGGGAAAAGTTGCACA
>CAZKAI010000066.1:17552-21923 GCA_964550565.1 uncultured Pirellulales bacterium | reverse complement strand
GCCGGCCGCATCTATGAACACTTCAAGGATTACGAACTGGCCGCGGTCATGTACCAGCGATGCTTCCAGTGGAACGACAACACCAGCTTCCCCGCTCGCTATCGTGCTGCCTATATTCTGGACCAGAAACTCAAGATGCGTAAAGAAGCCCTGGCACTGTACAAGCTGGCCGTCCAGAAAGAGGCTCGCTATGAAGACAATACCGAGTTTGCCCAGCGTCGAATAATCGAGCTGTCCAAGGCCGACCCGTCGTTGAAAGAAGCCGCCACGGACGTATTGAAGAAGTAACACCGTGACTCAACCGCAACATCAGGGCCTGGGCGTTTGTCTCAGGCCTTTTTTGTTGGCAGACCACGATGATTAAAACATTACTGGATACACTTAGTCCCGTATCAATTAAGAGCATCCTCGTCGCCGTCTCCGGCGGGGCCGACTCCGTAGCCCTGCTGCACCTGCTGCTGGCCCAGCGCCAGCGACTCACTGAGCCTTGCCGGCTCATCTGCGGCCATGTCAACCATCAGCTTCGCGGAGCCGACTCCGACGCCGACCAGCACTTCGTCGAAGACCTCGCGGCCCGCTATGGCCTGCCCATCCTGACCCAACGTGTAGATGTCAAGGGCTATGCCAAAACCAACCGCCTCTCGATAGAGACCGCAGGCCGACACCTGCGTCTGGCAGCCCTGGAAGAAATGGCCCGACAGGCCGGCTGCCAGACCATCGCCACAGGCCATCACCAAGACGACCTGGCAGAGACCCTGCTCATGCGGCTGCTCCGCGGCACCGCCTTCAGCGGGCTGGTCGGGATTCGCCCCATCGCGCACCGCAATGGCCTGCACTGGATTCGCCCCCTGCTGGCAACGCGCCGTAAAGACATCACGGCTTACTGTATCGCCCACGACCTGACCTGGCGCGAAGACCAAAGCAACGCCGATGTGGGCTTTCGCCGCAACTGGGTTCGACATCGCCTCTTGCCTTGCCTGCAGGAACAGGCCTGTACTGATGTGGTCACGAAGCTGGAGCAGCTACACCAATCGGCCGAAGCCATGCAATCCCGCCTTGAGCACAAGGCTGATATGCTTTGGCATGAGGCTGTCAACGCGTCAACCGATGAGGTCGTTTCGCTGCATGCAAATGCCATCACCGACAGCGGCCCCTTTGTCGGCGGGGAACTGCTCGGCAGAATCTACGACCGACTCGGTTGCGGACGGCGGGACTTAACCGAAGCGCATTATCAGCAGGTCTTTGCCCTTGCCGCTCAGACCGCAGCACAGCAGATCGACCTGCCGGGAGGGTGCCGCCTACGACGGGAAGGCGAGGTGCTGCTGTTCACCCACCGAGACCGCCCCGAAACCTCCTTACCGACCGAAAGGATTGAGATACCGCAAGAGGGGCAGGTTCCGTTTGGCCCATGGCTCATTGAGTCGCAATGCGTTGAGCTTATGCCGGGGCAGTTGGAAGCCTTTAAGGCCTCCAGCGATCCAACCATTCAATGGTTTGACATCGACCAACTGGCTTGGCCGCTGATTGCCCGACCGCGCATCGACGGGGACCGCTTCGTGCCGATGGGACTGACCATCGCTAAACGGGTCAGCCGGTTTTTGACCCATTCGCAAACCGATACCGCCCTGCGCAGACAGGCCTTTGTAATTGCCGACCAGCGAGGGATACTATGGGTGGCCCCCGTCCGCCGGGCAGGGCAATGCCAGGTGACCGCATCCACCCGAAAGGTAATGGCAATTCGGGTCGGCAGGCGGGACCAATAAAGGATAGCCATGCTCGACTTTCTGGTTTGCAGTTGCCAAAAAGCCCCTGGCCGGATACAATATCCCCCGTTTGGTCAGACCTCATCCATCCAAAATTCCAATGTTGTGGAACAAGAGCCCTTTGGGGGCAGTCTTGATAAATGGCTGGTGAGGTTTGAAACCGTCAACTTAAGCCAGCAACCAAGGATACAGAATGCTTGTAATTATTGATTACGGCGTGGGTAACGTCCGCAGCGTGACCAATGCGTTTCGACACATTGGGGCCGATATTGTGGTCAGTTGCCGCACCGAAGACATCGAACAGGCCAGCGGGCTGATTTTGCCCGGGGTCGGCGCCAGCGGCTACGCCATGGAGCGAGTCGCCCCGATTGCCGAGCTGATTTGTCGGCAGGCCCGCACCGGCAAACCCTTTCTGGGTATTTGCCTGGGGTATCAGATCCTGTTTGATATGAGCTATGAGCTGGGCGAATACCGCTGCCTGGAGCTGATTGGCGGCAGTGTCATCCCGATCCCGGCCGGCCGGACCATCCCGCACATGGGCTGGAACAAGGTGATTCCCGCCGCAGGGATGCGGCTGTTTGCCGGGATGGAACAGGGCAAGCATTTTGCCTTTGCCCATTCGTTCTATGCGAAAGTGGAAGACCCTGCCGCCAGTGTCGCCACGACCGAATACGAAGGTCTGTCGCTGACAGCGGCCGTCGAAAAAGGTAACATCTTCGGCGTCCAGTTCCACCCCGAAAAAAGCGGCAATGACGGCCTGGCCGTGCTGCGGAATTTTGTTCGTATCTGTCAGGAGGCCAAGCAGCCATGCTGACCAAACGCATCATCCCCTGTCTGGATGTCAAAGATAATCGCGTCGTCAAAGGCGTCAATTTCGTAAACCTGCGGGATGCGGGCGACCCGGTCGAACTGGGCAGCCGCTACAGCGCCGAGGGCGCCGATGAACTGGTGTTTCTGGATATCACCGCCACGATTCGCTCACGCAAGACCATCGTCGAGCTGGTTGAGAAAGTGGCCGCCAATGTGTTTATTCCGTTTACCGTCGGCGGCGGCATCAGCAGTGCCGACCAGATTGGCCTGCTGCTGCGAAGCGGAGCGGATAAATGCTCCATCAATACCGCGGCGGTAAACAATCCTGATGTGCTGCGGGAGTCGGCTGAGCGTTTCGGCGCCCAGTGCGTCGTGCTGGCTATCGATGCCCGCAAAGACCTTACGCGCAACGGCAAATGGGTTGTCTGCGTCAAGGCGGGCACGGAACGGACCGATATCGATGCAGTGGAATGGGCCATGCGGGCGGAAAAGCTGGGTGCCGGCGAAATCCTGCTGACCAGCATGGATGCCGACGGCACACAAGCGGGCTATGATATTGAGCTGACCCGAGCGGTCGCCGAAGCGGTACATATTCCGGTCATCGCCTCCGGCGGTGCAGGGACGCTGGACAGCCTGTATGATGTGCTGGACAAAGGCAAGGCCTCCGCGGTGCTGGCAGCCTCGATATTCCACTACGGCACGTACACCATCAACCAGACCAAGCAGTTTCTGGCCGGCAAAGGCGTCCCGGTGAGATTCTGATAGACAGATGGAAGAGCAATGGAACGATAAACGCTGCGGCGGTCCGCACGGCGGACCAAAGCACGTTGTTCATAGGCAAAGCTAAAGGAGCAGTCGTATGAACCAGATAACAACTCAGCCCATCAGTGTTATCGATCCGGTCAACAAGGCCATCGAAAAGACCAGACAGATTCTGTTTTCGCCGTTTGATATCGGCAAGTGGTTTGCGCTGGGATTCTGTGCCTGGCTGGCGTTTCTGGGGGAAGGCGGAGGAGGAAACGGCGGAGGCGGCGGTGATGGCGGAGGCGGACCTCAGATTCCCTCGAAACACGAAGTCCGGCATTTTTTTGAAGCCAATATGCACTGGATTCTCCCGCTGGCATTGACCCTTACAGTCATCATTCTGGTCGTTACACTGGGGCTTCTGTTTTTGCGATGCCGCGGCAAATTTATGTTTCTCAACGGTGTCGCCCGTAATACCGACCTCATCGTCCAGCCCTGGAAGGATTATGCCAGTCAGGCCAACAGCCTGTTTTTGTTCAAGCTGTGCGTGGGACTGCTTTATATGGTTTGCATGATTCCGCTGGTCATTGGATGGATCGTCGTCCTTATCCCGATTATCCATGCTCATGAAGCCGGACAATTGCTGGCAGCGGCGATAGGAATGATTTGTCTGCTGGCTTCGATTACACTACTGGTCGGGATTGCGTTTGGCATCATTTCCAAACTCACCGAGCATTTTGTGGTGCCGGTGATGTATCTCCATCGTCTGCGCTGTATGGACGCCTGGAGGATGTTCTGGGGACTGCTCAAAAACAACCTCGGGCGGTTTTTTGTTTACCTGCTGTTTTATATGGTCTTGTTTATCGGCTTTATGGCGATCTTTGCGGCGCTGGGCTTTGCGACCTGCTGCTGTTTCTGCTGCATTACGGCCATTCCCTATATCGGGACCGTCCTGTTACTGCCGTTTTATGTTTTCCTTCGCTCGTATTCAGCCCTGTATCTGGCTCAGTACGGCCCGCAGTGGGATGTGTTTGCCGCATCGGCAGTCGCTCCG
>CAZKAI010000066.1:0-17452 GCA_964550565.1 uncultured Pirellulales bacterium | reverse complement strand
TTGCATGACACCAGGAGTTTTTGCCTCTGCTGAAACGTCATAAATACATTTTGATGTCGCTGGGGATATACTGGCCGGCCCTGTTTGTGCTGACCCATATCCCTGTGCCGCAGATTGCCGAGCAAAGCGGCATGTCGGACAAGACCATGCACCTGCTGGCATATCTGATCCTGGTATTCTTTGTCTGGGTGGCCATCAGTCCGTATGAGAAAGTACGCTGGAACAAACCTAAGACCTGGATTATTCTGGCTATTATAGTCTGCTATGGTGTTTTTGACGAGTGGCTTCAGAGCCGTATGGGACGGCAGATGGAACTGCTGGACCTGGTCAGCGACTTGCTGGGTGCTGCCATCGGGTTGATCATTCTGTCGATACTGAGCTTCTGGCTGGCAATGCTGGCGGTATCGGCCATTTTTATCTTTGCCATCACCAACCTGTCGCAATTGCTGACGCTGTATCCGCAGTACCACCTGAACACGGTATTTCACCTGACGGCGTATTCGGCGGCCACGCTGATCTGGATTCAATACCTGGACCGAAAACCCGGACTGGAACGGCATCGGTCATTGTGGCCGCTGTGGGCGATCTGTCCGCCGCTGCTGCTGCTGGGCACGGTGCTGGGCGGCAGTGTGTATTATGATAAACCCATCTGGTGGGTGGATGTTGCGACAGCACTGTTCGGCATCGCCGCCAGTACCTTAATCAGTATTATAACCGTCCGTCTGGCCCGTCGACGCGGGCGGGCAAGCTGTCAATACGACAGCCAGTGAGCGGCCATAATCGTAAAATCCGCCAGGTCGATGCTTCCGCTGCAATCGGCATCGACAGAAACATGATAATTTTGTCCATCGTGTTCCGAACTTAACCAACTGGCTGCCAGTGCAGTCAAATCACCGGTATTGATGCCGTCGGGGCAGACAAAATCCCCCCGGTGAGCGTATTGCCAGCTCAGACGCGGATAGGCCAGCCCATCGACACACATCCGCCAGTAATCACTGGTGCCATAAAGCGTTTCGCCGACAAAATCCCAGCCTTCATAGGTGGCCACCTGCTTTAATTGTGCCGCGGTTTGCGGGATAGCGAGACCATTGTCCGGCCCGCCGCCTTCATTTGCCTGAAGAAAATAACACTGCGAGATCACCATGGGAAAGCAAACGCCGATGAATCCGCCGATATTGCTCCGGCCGCCGGTGACACGACAGACACTGTAGCAGTGTTTAATCTCAAAGAGCATGGAATCGCATAGGCCTACCAGCCCGCCGACGGTGTCTGAGCTGGCAGAGGCATCGATACTGCCCATGCAATAACAATTATTGATAAAGCTGAAATCAAACACTCCCACCAGGCCGCCGATCTGGGCAGTGTCCACGCCGCAGGTCATCATTACACTGGTATCGGAACACAGGACCGCCGAACTGGAGATTCCCCCAATCAGTCCTCCAACCTGGACATATCCGTCTCCCACGGTCATCGTGCCCGACATCCAGCAGCCTTCCACCGTCGCGGCAAAGGCTCTGCCAATCAGGCCCCCCATATAGGATGAGGGGTAATCACCGCTCCTGAGAGAGCCGGAAAAGCCGCAATTTTGAATGGTGGCTTGTTCAACATCCCCCAAAAGCCCGCCGGCCAATCCCGCCGCGGTCATCTGTCCGCGTACGCTGCACTGGATTAGCGTGGCGGACGACACCCGGCCGGCCAGCCCTCCGACATAAAAAGATACCGGGGCATCGATCTCCACGGCCGACAGCTCGAGGTTGCGGACAACAGCGGAGCTGCCTAGAACTCCGAATAAACCCAAAAAATCAAGACCCGTCTGGTCTGATTCCAATGTCAGATTGTAAATGCCAAAGCCCTGACCGTCGAAGGTGCCGGTGAACGGATTACCCTGGTATTCGGGCTCGTATATATCCACATCTGGGGCAATCAGTGCGAACTGAAAGACCTCGCCTGCCAAATCGATATCGGCAGTCAGTATGAAATGACTGTCCAGCCGGACTAAATCCGAGTTTATTGCCAGCAGTTGTTCCGGGGTACTGATTTGATAGGGATCCTGTGGCGATCCTTTGCCTGGATTATCAGCCCATTCATATCCATATACAGGGAAACACAACACCCCCCATATCAGTACAATCCACATTGTACGTTTTGCATCACGCATTCATCTAAACCCTCTCCGGAGATTTCGTATTCCTATATAATTACAAAAAACAGGTCCTGGAAGTCAAAAGAAAAGCATATTAAAACGCCGATCTCACTATATCCTGACTTAATATATCCGCTATTAATATCGTATTTGTCTCCTGGCATCCGCTCTGGCAATCAAGGTGTTTTGTATTTGTGCAATTTTCATGTAACCTGCATTGGGAGCTTGACTTTGGATGAGTCGTGGATATAATAATGACGTGCCGGCGTTGTGGAAATCCGGCGATAAGGAATTTAAGTTATGGTAAGAACGGGACTTAGAAATCGTGATTGGGCATAGTGGAACAATTCGCTATGCAGCAGCGCAATGGTTGCGCCCGCGATTTTTGTATAATAATTGTCTTCAGGGAAGCGGCGGAATAGCCCCTGCGACAGGGAGGGCGTTGTAATGGCTGGATAAAAGCAGCCAATAAGAACGCCTGTCTGTTCGGCGGGGATATGATTATTCTGCAGTGATGAAAAGTGGCAGCCTGAAGGGTACCACTTTTTTTTATTTATGTATCGGCCGGTCAGAAATCCGCCGGTCGAAAATTCAGATTACTGGTCAAACAAGGAAAACGATACGATGAATCAGGAATTATTGCGAATTGTCGAGAACATCGCACGGGACAAAAACATCGACAAGGAGTCCATCTTCCAGGACCTTGAAGCGGCGATGATCTCTGCGGCCCGTAAGCACTTCAGCGCCCTTAAAGGTGCCGAAGTCGAAGTTGTGGTGCGTATCGACCGCAATAACGGCGAGATTGCCGCCTGGAAGGATGATACCCAGATTGACATTCGTCAATTGGGACGTATTCCCGCCCAGACGGCCAAGCAGGTGATGATTCAAAAAATTCGTCAGGACGAACGCGAGAGTATTTTTTCCGAGTATGCCCAGCGAAAAGGGGAAATTATCACCGGGATTGCCGGGCGGTATGACGGCGGGGTTCTGGTGATTAATCTGAACAGCCGGGTTGAGGCAATTATGCCCAAATCCGAGCAGATTTCAGGAGAAACACATCACCCCGGTGACCGGATCCGCTGTATGATTCTGGATGTCCGTGAAACCAATAATCAGGTCAAGATTATCCTGTCGCGAACCCACCCGGAGTTTATCCGCAGGCTGTTTGAACAGGAAGTGCCGGAAGTGGCGGAAAACATCATTGAAATCAAGGCCCTGGCGCGTGAGGCGGGGTATCGGACCAAGATTGCGGTGGAATCCACGGACGACAAGGTGGACCCGGTGGGTGCCTGCGTGGGTATTCGCGGCAGTCGGATTCGCAATATTGTGGATGAACTGGGCGGCGAAAAGATTGATATTGTCAAGTGGAGCGATTCGTCGCAGGCGCTGATTGCCAATGCCCTGATGCCGGCCAAGGTCAGTGAAATTGCGATTTGCTTTGAGCTGGGCAAGGCAACGGTGGTGGTGACTGAGGACCAGTTGAGCCTGGCCATCGGCAAGCATGGTCAGAACGTTCGCCTGGCGGCTCGTCTGACGGGGTGGGATATTGATATCCTGACGCCGGAGGAATACAACCGCGAGGTGGAGCGGCTGGCAACGACACTGAAGGATATTCCCGGTATGGATGACCGGTTTGTGGATAAATTGCTGGCGCTGGGAATTATTTCAGCGCTGGATCTGGAAGATGTCGGCACCGAGCCGTTGATTGCCGAACTGGGCATCGATAAGGAACGGGCCGGGCAGATTATTCAGGCGGCCGCCCAAGCGGCCAAGCAGGCCGCTGCCGACGGCAAAGCGACGCAGGCAGAGAGCCTGATTAAAGAACAGCAAAAGAAGCGTTCTCGCAAGTAATTCGGACCGAAATCCGGACCAGGTGAGACGCACAGAATTGTTTTAGGAGATGCGGTTTGGCTAAGGCAGTAACACGTGTATATTTATTGGCCAAGGAGCTGGGCGTTCCCAGCAAGGCCATCGTAGAAAAATGTCTGGCCGAAGGCATGGAGATGAAAACCGGCCACATGTCCCCCCTGACCGCCGGTCAGACCGCGACGGTTCGTGAGTGGTTCAGCGAAGGATCACATACCACCGCAGTGGAAACCTCCAAGCCGGTCGATCTGGATAAGATTCGGGTCAAGCGTAAAAAAGGCGAGGGCCAGGAAGCGGGCGAGGTCGTCGGTGAAACTGCAACCCAGGTGATTACCGAGGAGCCGCCGGCGATTGAGACCGAGCAGCCTGAGCCTTCTGCAGTTGCTGCTGCACCCGCAGAACCGGTGGCCGAGGAGCCGCTGGTGACCGTTGAAACCGCTGTTCCGGCTGTTGTGGAAACGATCCCGCCGGTGACGGCAGAACCTGTCGCTCCGAGTGTGGTTGAGGAAGCTCCTGTTGAGCCCGTCGCCCCGACAGAAACCCCTGCGGCTGCCGCCGAAGTCGCCGTTGAACAGCCCCAAGCGGCTGTCAAACAGGATTTCCCGACGCCGGTGATGCATGTGCCGGTGATCCCCAAAGATATCAAGCCGGCCGGGCCGATGCTGCACAAGCCGATGCCGGTACAATTGTCCGGGCCGACGGTGGTGCGTGTCGAGGCTGCCGATGAGGACGCCCTGCGTCCGCCCAAGAAGGGCAAGGCCGGACGCGAAGCCCGCGGACACGAACGAGAAAAAGACAAACGCAAACCTGCCGGCAGCGGTGAAAAGCTAATGCTCGGCAAGGCCGAACCGCCGCCACCCGCACCGGCCGGCGGAAAACCGAAAAAGGCCAAGGACAAAGGTAAAAAAGGCGGCGATTTCGAAGAAGACAGCGGCAAGGGCGGCTCCAAACGGATGCGTGCCAAGGATATCGAGGAACGTCAGGCTCGACTGGCTGCGGCCAGCGGCGAGTTTTCGCGTTTTCGTCCGTCGCGCCGCATCGAAACCCGGACTGCCGAAGAGCAGGCCGCCCAGGTCGAGCGTCCGGAAAAAGCCGCAATCTCCGAACCGATTACCGTCAAAGAACTGGCTTCGGCGCTGCGTGTCAAAATCGGCGATATCATTGCCCGACTGATGAAACAGGGTGTTATGGCCACCGCCAACCAGGCGTTATCGACCGATACGGCTGAGTTGATTGCATTGGAGTTTGGCACCGAGCTGATCGTTCAAAAGAAACAGACCATTCTGGAGCAGATTCAGCAGCAGTTCGAACAGCGTGAACGCGAACACCTGCAGAAACGCCCGCCGATTGTCACGATGCTGGGGCACGTGGACCACGGCAAAACCAGCCTGCTGGACCGGATTCGTCAGGCCGAAGTGGCCAAGGGCGAAGCCGGCGGGATTACCCAGCATATCGGCGCCTACCAGGCGGAACTGAACGGCAAGCGCGTGACGTTCCTCGATACGCCGGGCCATGAGGCGTTTACCGCCCTGCGAGCCCGCGGCGCCAACATGACCGACATTGTCGTTCTGGTCGTGGCCGCCGATGACGGCGTGATGCCGCAGACGATTGAAGCCATCCGGCACGCCAAGGCCGCCGGGGTACAGATTATTGTGGCATTGAACAAAATCGATCTGCCGGGCATGGATATCCATCGTGTCTATGGGCAGTTGGCCGAACATGAACTGACCCCGTCCGAATGGGGCGGCAATACAGAAATTGTCAAGACCAGCGCCACGACCGGTCAGGGTATCGAAGAATTAATCGAGCACCTGGACTATATCGCGGAACTGAAGGACTTCAAGGCCGACCCGACTCTGGACGGTACGGGCTGGATTATCGAGGCCAAGATGACCCAGAGCCAGGGCGCGGTCGCCACGCTGCTGATTCACGAAGGCAGCATCGAAAAAGGCGATATTGTCGTCTGCGGCAGTGCCTACGGGCGTATCCGCACACTGACCGACAGTCGCGGTCGCAGCGTCAAAAAGGCCGGCCCGGCGATGCCGGTGGAAATCTCCGGTCTGGATGAAGTGCCGCAGGCGGGTGATCGGTTCTACAAGCTCACGGATATTAACCAGGCCAAACAGGCCGCTGATGAGAACAAGCACCTGATGCGCGAGGAATCGCTGGCCAAGCGGTCGCTGATTACGCTGGACAACCTGTTCAGCCAGATCGAGGCCGGCAATGTCAAGGAACTCAACCTGATTATCAAAGCCGACGTTCAGGGGTCCGTCGAGGTCCTGCAGAAATACCTGGGCGACCTGAGCACCCCGGAAGTGCGTGTGAAAATACTGCATGCTGCCGTCGGCGGCATCACCGAAGGCGATGTCATTCTGGCCGAAGCGTCGCGGGCGATTGTCATCGGCTTTAACGCCGTGCCGGACGAGCATGTCCGCCAGATTGCCGACAGCAAGGGTGTGGATGTCCGCCTGTACAATATTATTTATCGGATTACCGAAGACCTCAGGGCCGCCATGGTCGGCATGCTGGAACCGGAAATCCAGGAAAAAACGCTGGGTCGGCTGGTGGTTCGCCAGACGTTCAAGGTCTCCAGCATCGGCACGATTGCCGGCTGCTATGTGACCAGCGGCCAGGTCAACCGTGATTCGAAGCTGCGGCTGATTCGCAACAACATCGTCGTCAAGGACAAATGCTCGATTGAATCGCTCAAGCATCTCAAGGACGATGTCAAAGAAGTCAAGATGGGCTTTGAATGCGGCGTCAAGATCGCCAATTTCGACGATATCAAGGTGGATGACGTCCTGGAAGCGTATGAAATGATCAAAGTGGCAAGGACGCTGTAAGCTCAATAAAAATCAATACTATGGCAAATCGAAGATTACAGAAAGTAGCCCGTGTAATCCGGGATTCGGTCAGCGAGACCATTCAGCAGCATTTGAGTGATCCGCGTCTGACCGGTTTTATCAGCATTACGGGCGTGGATGTGGCGCCGGACATGAAAACCGCCCTGGTCAGCCTGAGTATTCTGGCCAGCGACGATGAAGCCCGGCAGGCCTCGTTTCACGCCATTCAGCGTGCCTCGGGGGTTATCCAGCGGCATCTGGGGCAGGCACTGACCAGCCGGCATTGTCCGCATCTGCGGTTTGAGCTGGACAGCACGATGCAAAAAACGCTGCGCACGCTGGAGCTGATCGAACAAGCCTCCCAAGAATACAGGGAAAAGGATAAGGAACACGACAAGGATGATGAACTTAGCGACACCGATGACCAACACGATGGAAACGACGATAGAAACTAACGTATCCCCTGAGACTCAAGCGGAGACAGGGCTTATGAAAAACAGCAAAGAATACGGGACAAAAATCGACAAGTTTGTTCGCAGCGTCAAAAACGGCCAGAAAATCAAGCCCGCCGATTTTGATGACCCGCTGGATGCGCTGATCTTCGGTCTGATCAGCGAGCATACCACGGAAAAACATGCTCGCAAGGTGTACAAGAACCTGCTGGCGCATTTTGTCGATTACAATGACCTGCGTGTCTGCCGGGTCGAGGAAGTCCAGGAAATCCTGGAGGACTTCACGCCGGTTGGCGAACAGGTCTCCGAGAATCTGACCCGTCTGTTGACGGCGCTGTTCGACAAATATGATACCCTGAGCCTCAAGGGCATTGATGAGCAGGGCAAGCGCCAGGCGAAAAAGGAACTGGAAGAACTGGGCGGGGCATCTCGTTTTGCCGTCAATTACTGCTTTTTGGCGGCGTTTGGCGGCCATGCCGTGCCGCTGAACGAGGCGATGCTCAATCATCTTCACAGCGAAGAGCTTGTGGACCCGCAGGCTACCCCGGAGGAAATCGAAGGATTTCTCGAACGACATATTCCGGCCTCCGCAGGATGGGAGTTCTATGAACTGCTGCGGATGGCCACGGAAGGCGGCCTGAAAAAAGGAACTACCCCTGCCGCCAAGACCGAGAAAAAGAAAGCTCCGGCGAAAAAGAAAAAATAAAATACGCGCTGCCCGGCCCGGCACTGCCGACGGTGATTTGCGGCGCATCAGAGAAAG
Organism: uncultured Pirellulales bacterium; assembly: GCA_964550565.1. Classification (GTDB taxonomy): domain Bacteria; phylum Planctomycetota; class Phycisphaerae; order Sedimentisphaerales; family Anaerohalosphaeraceae; genus Anaeroglomus. The sequence goes on along the minus strand of CAZKAI010000066.1, from coordinate 9,385 downwards.
GATAGACCCTTGTCAGATCGTGTATTAAAGCTGGGCATTCCCAAGGGAAGCCTGGAAAAAGCAACATTTGAATTGTTTGAAAAGGCCGGCTTCAGCGTCAGCGGGGCCGACCGCAGCTATTTTCCCAAAATCGACGATCCGGAAATCTCGCTGATTCTGCTGCGGGCCCAGGAAATGAGCCGCTATGTGGAAGATGGGGTGCTGGATGCCGGGTTCACCGGGTACGACTGGATCATCGAGAATAATTCCAACGTGCATGAAGTCTGTGAACTGCTGTACAGCAAGGCAACGTCCAACCCCACCCGCTGGGTGCTGGCGGTGCCGAATGAGTCCGATATCCAAAAACCCGAAGACCTCGACGGCGGCCTGATTGCCACCGAACTGGTCGGCGCCACCCGCCGTTATTTTGAGCAGAAAAAAGTCAACGTCAAGGTGGAGTTTTCCTGGGGAGCAACCGAAGTCAAGGCGCGACTGGTCAGCGGTATCGTTGAACTGACCGAGACCGGCTCGTCATTGAAGGCCAACAACCTGAAAATCATTGATACGATTCTGACTTCGACGACCCGCTTTATTGCCAATCACGCCGCCTGGCAGGACCCGTTCAAACGGCAGAAGATTGAAAGCCTGCAGATTCTGCTGCAGGGCGCCATCAACGCCAAGAGTCGCGTCGGGCTGAAGATGAACGTCAAAAAGAATGACCTAAACAGCGTACTGGCCGTACTGCCGGCGGAAAAAAGCCCCACGGTGTCCTCCCTGGCCGATTCGGAATATGTCGCGGTGGAAATCATCGTGGAAGAAAAAGTCGAGCGAGACCTGATCCCGCAGCTCAAACGAGCCGGGGCGTCGGGCATCTTTACGTATGCGTTAAATAAAGTGATACACTAATCAAAACAGGATTTTTTAAGGTTTTCAGTTTATGTCCGGACATTCACACTGGTCAACGATTAAATTCAAGAAAGCGGCGATTGACAACAAACGCGGCAAACTGTGGAGCAAGATCGCCCGCATGATTATTGTCGCGGCTAAAGCCGGCGGCGGCGACCCGGGAGCCAACCTGACGCTGCGATATGCCATCGACAAGGCCAAAGCCGCCAATATGCCCAAAGACACCATCGAAAAGGCGGTCAAAAAAGGCACCGGTGAACTGGGCGGCGTCAGTTATGAAGAGGTGCTCTATGAAGGCTACGCACCCGGCGGTGTGGCGGTGATGCTGGAAGGTCTGACCGACAACCGCGCCCGCACCGCACCGGAAATTAAGAAGATTTTCGAACGGCGCGGCGGGTCGCTGGGTGCCAGCGGATGCGTCGGCTGGATGTTCAGCAAGAAAGGCGTTATCGGCGTCAAGACCAGCGCCATCAGCGAAGATGAACTGATGGACATCGCCCTGTCGGCAGGCGCCGATGATATGCAGAACACCGGCGAACTGTTCGAAATCACCTGTGCTCCGTCGGCATACGACCAGATTAAAAAAGCTCTGGCAGATAAAAACATTCCCGTGGAGATGGCGGAACTGTCGATGATTCCGCAGAATCGCGTCGAAGTGACCGACCAGGAAATCGCCCAGCGACTTCTGGCCATGATGGATGAATTTGAAGATCATGACGATATTCAGGAAGTCTATGCCAACTTTGACATTCCGGAAGAGATTTTAGCCAAGATTCAGAAGTAGGCAGACTCGCTCAAAACACAAAGGCCGGAACGAAATGTCCCGGCCTTTTTATTTGCCTTGCGCTTCACCGTAATATTTACCGGCTCTGCACCTGTGCGGTCCCGGACTGGATACCCTCGCTCTGGGCGGTCACGGTAATAGTGCCGGTCCGGCCCTGAATGGAACGCAGAATCAGGACCGCCTTGCCGTAAAACAACTTGCGGGTGTCGGCCTGGAACGGCTCCAGGGATTGCGGATCGCCGTTGTCCACTCCGGCAATGACGGCCGGGCCATCCACTTTGAAGCGAATTAAATTGTCAGCCCTGGGACACAACGTCCCATCGGCATCGGTCAGGTCGACGGTCACATAGCATAAATCATCGCCTGTAGCGGCAATTTCGCGGCGGTCGGCGGTCAGGCGAATCTGTTCGGGCTTACCTGCGGTTTTCATCACGGCTTCGCCGATTTTTTTATTGTCTTTATAAGCAACCGCTTTCAGCTCACCGGGTTCATAAATGACTTCTTCCCACCGCAGGCGATAGCGATCCATGGCGTTATCCGAGGCGGGCTGTTTGGTCTTTTTGCCCAGCGACTTGCCGTTGAGGAACAGTTCGGCCGTGTCGCCATTGGTATAGACATAGACCGGCACCATCTTGCCTTCCCAGCCATCCCAGTTCCAGTGCGGCAGGATGTGGACGGTGGTTTTTTCCGGCGCCCAGTGGGAACGGTATAAATAATAACGGTCCTTGGGCAGTCCCGCCAGGTCCACGATGCCGAAATAGGAACTGCGGGCGGTCGTGCATTGCAGCGGCTGGCCGTTGATTTTGTCTTCATGATACGGCGTGGGCTCACCCAGATAGTCAAAACCGGTCCAGACGAATTCGCCGCAGACAAACGGATAATCCTCGACACCCTTGAAATCGATATCCGGGATATCCGCCCAGGTTGCGGCATGATGGTCATAGGAACTGATCTGGCCGGACTGGGAGAAGATGTCTTTTTTGGCCGGGTGCGGCAGTTCATAATGGCCGCGGGTGCTTAACGCCGAGGCCGACTCGCTGCAGATAGTTGGCTGGTGCGGGGCAACTTCGTGAGCCTTGACATACTTGCGGCCGTAGTTCCAGCTTTGGATGTCCAGCACTTCATAGAGCTTGTGGTCGAGCAATCCGCCTCCGGCAATGTGACAGGCGATGGTCACCGGGCGCGTCGGGTCGTATTTCTTGAAAAAGCCAACCATCATTTCCAGTTTCTGGCGGGCCTGCGGGGCCTTGTTAGTCTCGATATCCGACATCTCGTTTCCGGCACTCCAGAGCACAATGGACGGGTGATTGCGGTCGCGCAGAACAAAGTTTTTAATCTGACGCTCGCCGAATTCGGCCAGATCCATGCCGCGATGAAAATCGGCGGTGTTGGACCATTTGTCAAAAGACTCATCGAAGACTACAAAACCCATCCGGTCGCATAAATCCAGCAATTCCGGGGCAGGCATGTTGTGGCTGGTGCGAATGGCATTGCAGCCCATGTCCTTCATGATTTCCAGTTGGCGTTCCATGGCCCGGGGCAGAAAGACCGCCCCCAGCGCGCCGTGGTCATGGTGCAGATTTACCCCTTTCATTTTGACCGGGCGGTCGTTGAGGAAAAAGCCCTCATCGGCATCAAATCGAAACGTGCGTATGCCAAATGACGTCGAATAGGTGTCGCATACGGTTCCGTTGCGGCGGACGGTGGTTTTGGCGGTGTACAGGCGTGGAGTATCGATATCCCACCGCTGGGGATTGGCCAGCCTGATGGTCTGGGTGAATTCCTGCTGCAGGCCGGAGAGTTTGGCGTTTTCGGTCTTCAGGGAGGCAACGGATTTGCCGGACGGATCCAGGATGCTGGTCTCCAGCGTCAGCGTCTGTTCGGTGCCAGTGGTGTTTTCAATCACGGTTTGAATCTGAATCTCGGCGGCCTGATCGGACACCTCGGGCGTGCGGATGCAGGTCCCCCACGGAGCCACATGAAGAGCATCGGTGGTAATCATCTGCACCTTGCGATAAATGCCGGCGCCGGGATACCACCGGCTGCCGTGACGGGTTGTGTCCACGGCAACGGCAATAACGTTTTTCTTTCCGAAGGCGACATATTTGGTCGCGTCAATCCAGAATGAATTATAGCCATAGTCCCAGCCGCCGGCCTTCTGGCCGTTGATATATACCGTCGGCATCGCCATGACACCATCAAACAGAAAATAAACGCACTTGCCCGCGTCTTCGGCTTTGACATCAAAATGCTTGCGATACCAGCCCTTGCCCTGCCAGGGGAGTTTGCCGGTGTTGGGATTGCCCTTCGGGTCAAACGGCCCGCTGATGGCCCAGTCATGCGGAAGGCGAACCTTCTGCCACTGGCTGTCGTCAAACGTCTCATCCTGAGCACCGTCCGGACTGTCTTTGGCAAACAGCCAGTCGTTATTAAAAACAACCGTCGTCCGTTCCGCCAGAGCTGGCAGCGTCATGAATCCGATAGCCAACAGGCTTGTCCACAATACGATTGTTTTCATACTATCCCTTTCTGAACGAGAATTGTTATCCTTTAAGATATCGCGTATTACCCACACGGCGTGTAAAACCGATTTTATCCATATAATCCAGCAGCGGGATGGCAAATTTGCGGGTTGTGTCAATCAGATACTTGAAGTCCACGCTTTCCAGGCGCCCCTGCCCTTCGGTTCTAACATGATTTGCAATTCGCTGTTTGGCCTGGTCGATGGCGTCGGTATGAAAATACATGCCAAGCTCGACACGACACAGCCGTTTCTGGTCGCACAGCAGCTTGATTGTTTTTTCGACCTGGCTGGTATGAACTTTGAGAAAGGCCGCCAGCTCTTCCGCCGACGGAGGACTGAACAAATTCTGTCCAAAAAGCGACTCGACCTGGCCCATCAGTCTGGCTTCGGGACTTTTAAACTGTTCGACAAACCCGGACAGGGCCAGCCTGTCTTTGCGAAGGGTGACTTTTCCCTGCTGAATCAACCGCGCCGTCATCGCGTCAAAGACCGCCTTATCGAGGCCGCTTTGTTCCAGCAGCAAGGCGGGCTCCATCCCCGGCGTTTCCGGATGAGCAGCATGATACTGACCGAGATGACCGCAAAGGAGCTGTTCCAATCGAGTCACTGTTTCGCTATGCGTAAATAAGCCGTCAGCTATTTCCAGAATCACACCGGACTGACGGAGTGTATTGAGAACCGGCTGGACCGCCATCGGAAGCATTTTAGTCAGATAAGCAATCTCTTTGAGTCGTACCGCACCTGAGGGAATAGAACGAACCGTATATTCAGCAAAGTCCTGTTCATTCAAGACAGCCGCTGCACAGCGCCGGGCATCTTCTACCACTGCCGCATCGGTGCGTTTGAGTTTATGATGCCCTCCCCGCACGATATACCCGCCGCCAATCGTACGGACCGGCGACAGCGAACGAATGATAAAGCGATCCCGGGGGCCTGTCACCAGAAAATGCTCCGTGCGAATCTGCACGCGTATTTCAGTGCCGGCGGAGGCATCGTCCGATTCGAGCAGATACAATGTCGCCGGGGTTTCGGCGGTGCCGGTGTGAAACTTGATTTCCATGCCGTTTCTGATGCGGACCGTGTCCAGCGGTAAAATCCGCAGCGAGGCCAGAAACCACCGCTGAGCTTCAAAATAATCACCCATCGTCAGCACTTGCCCGCGCTGGACAACCTGGTGGTCAATCTGCGGAACGCTCAGTGCGGCACATTGACCATTCTGCACCACATCGGCGGTTTTGCCATAGACCTGAATGGCCTTGATGCGGCTTTTGCTGCCCTCGGGCAGCAGCGTCACTTCATCGCCAATATGAGCCTGCCCGGCACAGGGAATCCCGCTGATGACTGTCCCGAATCCCTTAACGGAAAACGCCCGCTCCACCGGCTGGCGAAAGATGCCGTCGGCAGGTTTGGGGCGGATACTTTTGACCATCTCCATCAGGCAGCCGTAAAAGGCATCAAAGCCCTGGCCGGTGACACTCGACACCGGGCAGATGGGGCTGTCCTGCAAAAACGTACCGTGCAGAAATTCCCGGATTTCATCGCGGACCTTGTCGGCCCGTTCGGGCGAAACCACATCGACTTTAGTCAGGGCCACCACGCCGTGCCCAATCCCCAGCAATGTCAGGATATCCAGATGCTCCCGCGTCTGCGGCATGATGCCATCATCAGCAGCAACCAGAAAGATCACACCATCGATACCGGTCGCGCCGGCCACCATCGTCTTGATAAAATGCTCATGGCCGGGGACATCGACAATGCCGACTTCCAGATCGCCAAGCGTGCAGGGTGCAAAGCCCAGCTCAATACTCATGCCCCGCTCTTTTTCTTCCCTGAGCCGGTCGGTCTCGCAGCCGGTCAGGCATTTGACCAGCGAGGTCTTGCCGTGATCGACATGCCCGGCGGTTCCGAGTGTGATATTAATCCGACTCATCGCTGGCCTTCTCCGGCCAGAATACCGGTCAGGGCATTCACCAGGACTGTCTCATCCTCATCCCGCAGCGTCCGCGGGTCAATGAGAATCTGCTCATTCTGAATGCGGGTAAAAATCGGGGTCGAATGAAGCCGCAGGCGATTGGCTATTGTAATGGCTGTCATCGCCGGGCTGGAAATGCTCAACAGCGTCGTCGGCAGATTCTGTGTCGGAAGCGACCCGCTGCCGGTCTGCGAAAATCCGGGCAGAACGGCAATCGCTGCATTCGGCAATGCCTTGCGCAACGCCTCAGCGATACGCCGTGCCTGTTTTTCGAGCTCATCGGGCTTTCGCAGCATCATCTGCAGCGTCGGCACTTCTTGAAATGCTGTCTTTTCGTCGAGGAATAACTTCAGTGTCGCTTCCAGTGCTGTCAGGGTAAATTTATCCACGCGGACGATGCGGGCAAACTGATTTTTGCGAATTCTGGCAATCCAGTCGGCCTTGCCCAGAATGATGCCCGCCTGCGAGGCCCCGATTAATTTATCCCCGCTGGAGGTCACGATATCCGCCCCCTGCTGAATTGAATCCAGCAGCGTGGGTTCCGGCTCAAATCCGAACCGCGAAAAATCAATCAGCGACCCGGCCCCGACATCGTCAATCAGCGGCAGGTTGTGCGAATGCGCAATCGAGACCATCGTCTCCAGCGGCACTTCCTCGGTGAATCCCATAATTTTGTAATTGCTCGGATGGACTCGCAGAATTGCTGCGGTATTTTCCGTGATGGCATTTTCGTAATCTTTAGGGTGGGTCTTGTTGGTCGTGCCGACTTCCACCAGTTTGGCCCCGCTGAAGGCCATGACCTCCGGCAGTCGAAACGAGCCGCCGATTTCGACCAACTGACCGCGCGAAACAATCACCTCTTTGCCCGCCCCAACCGTATTGAGCACGATAGCCGTCGCGGCGGAATTATTATTGACCACCGTCGCCGCCTCCGCCCCGGTCAGCAGCCGCAAAAGCTGTTCGATTCGTCCATCGCGATTGGACCGCTTGCCTTCCTTTATATCGACCTGCAGGAGCGAATAACCGCCCAGATGGTCCTGTATCTGTTTCAAGGCCGCCTGCGGCAGTACCGCCCGGCCAAGACCGGTATGCAGGACAATCCCCGTCGCATTGATGGCCCGCCGATAAAACGGCTCGGATAAGGCCTGAATATCCTTGCGTACTCCTGCCGCAATCGCCGCCGCGGGGTCATCCGCCTGCCCGGCCTTTCCGGCCAGCAGTGCCTGCCGGTAGGAGTCAATCCGTTCCCGAACCAGCTTTACCAGAATCGCCGGCCCAATCCCCACCGACTCGGCATCCTGCCGAACCTGCTGGGTGACTGTATCCACCGACGGCAGCCGCCGTAATAATGTCTGAATCTGCTCCGCCATACCACATCCTTCCTCATCAAAATTTTGTGTCTATTGTATGGCTGATATCGCGGTTTTGCAAGGATTTGCCCACTTTATCCTGCCAGAGATTTTTCATTAGACACAAAGGGGATACAGGCGGTATAATTCAGGACTCTGAACAAGGAGTTTTAATGGAGGCAAAAATGAACCGGTGTTTCAAACAATCAGCAGGAACAAGATTACCTGTCTTGTCAGGATGTCTGTTCGCCTGCTGTGCCATCGTCTGGGCGGCGGCAGAAACGGATAAAACCGACCCGGCCACAGGCTATTGCACACTCGAGACCCGCATCATAGGCAAACAGCAATCCGCCGAACAATCCGCCAGCCAATATCTGGAATCGCTCGAAGACCGGCCGTCTGAAATCAAGGACCTGCCGATGGGGGCCGGCAAGGATATTCGGTATTTTTCCCTACGCATCGGCACCGAAGACCGGTTTATCATGGTCGATGCCCGGACCGACCTCAAATCGCCGTACGTTTTGTTTGCCGACACCAACGGCGACCTGCGTTTTTCGGATGAAAAAGCCCATCTTGGCAAATCTATTCCGGAAGGCTGGTTTGGCACAGACCGCTTCCGCTTTGGCCCGGTCACGCTCACCCGTCAGGAAGGCAGCCAAAAAATCGACGTCTCTTTCCACGTCTCTACGACTGAAGGTGACAACCTCTCGATTTATCCCTTTCAATACCTGCGGGGAGAACTGTCGCTTGCGGGGGCTGCGTATGCGGTTTCGGTCATCGACGGCAATCTCGACGGCCGATACGACATCAGCCCCTTTACCAACCAGACGCGTCCGGCGGGGCTGGACTCCATCAGCTTTGTCTGCAAGGACGGCTCTCCGGACACCCAGCGGTACTCAGGTCTGCTGCCCCTGACCAAAACCGTTCGACTGGGGGACAATTATTTTGATATTCAGCTCGACACAGCCGGCAAAGACATCAAGCTGACCCCGGCAAAAATGGACTATGGCACACTGGCAGTTAACGGAACTGATGTTCGTCTGCGGCTGTGGTCCAATATCGCGGGCCAAACACTGTTTGGAAGCGAATCCTGGAAACTGCCGGCCGGACAATACCGCATCCTGTCGCTGGAAACCTTTCAGCGCGACAATAAAGGCGTCTGGAACCTGACAGCATCCAGCTATCCTTCATCCATGAGCAGTTTTGTGATTGGGCCCGATAAAACGACAACGCTCCAGGTGGGCGGGGCTATCCGTATTCGAACCTCGGCAACTCGCCCCAGAACGGGCGGAGATTATCTGATCAGCTATCAATATATCGGTCAGGGCGGTGAACTCTACGGCCCGTCCCTGTATCGCAACGGCCAGCGTCAGCCAGCTCCCGGCATACGGATTCTGGATGAAAAAGGCAAGGTTTTGGCCACCGACCGGCTGAAGTATGGGTGAGGCGGCACATGCCGGTACTCGTGGCGAGTACCCAACGGGTTCCGCGGAAAATTCCGCGTGGAGATTCTGGCGCCTGCGTCGCCGTTTACATTTAAACAGGATACCAACTGGCACGAAATACGATAGACAGAATTTTTGAAACAAACCTGCGGTTGGCAGGTCTATAACAGTATATGACGATATTCGATAAACAAAACAGGCCCTATCGCACTGCATACACCATGGAATACGGGTGAGTGGAGGATTGCCGGTACTCGTGTCGAGCGCCAGAAATCTTCACAGGCAGCGGTCTGTCGTCTGTATATCATATCAGGTCGCACAGCCTTTATCGGAGGAATTCGGCTCTCATCAGATAACATCAATCAATAAAATCTTCTATAACGAGATAACCGGCGGATTAAGACGTTCTTAATCCGCCTTTTTTAT
>CAZKAI010000065.1:0-22452 GCA_964550565.1 uncultured Pirellulales bacterium | reverse complement strand
TAATTACGAAAATCATAGTTCATTGCACTTTGGTAGGTCCCGATGGCAATCCCTAGCGATTGGTCCGAATCGGCGGCCGAAGCGATAGCCACTTCTTTCAGATTGTCGAGAACATCTTGACAAAAATACTTCTTTTGACTCTTTTGCTTTTTCAAATGAGACAAAACTTGAAAATGAGCAATCTTAAAAGCCCAGGATAAAAAATCTGAACCGGGAGAAAAGGAGTCAAACTTTGACCACAATACACTTAATGTCTCCTGATAAATATCATCTGCTTCATTCCAATCGGCCACAAAAGACATGATGAAACTATAAATCCGATGCTGATATTTAGAATGCAGAGTCAAGAAGTTTTGTACTTCATTCTTGTTGACGTTTATCTGGCTATTTTCGGACATCAGCATTCACCTTTGTCTACATATGTATTGCCTTATTGACACATTGCATATATCTCCAAGGTCAAAAATTGGTATAAATCTTTAAAAATAATTAAAATCATATCTTTATATGTGACTACCTTTAATAAAATGGCCGCAGGCCGGTTTTATTGTCATTTTTTTGATAAAATGACAATAAAGCATCATGAAAGAGGTATGGATTAATAGTGGGATTTAATATTACCATAAAGTAATCAATGAAGCGTAGTTACGTGCTTTTATTGATCCCAAAATAGTTGTATTGACATAATCATGTTTCTGTTTGCAATATCAGCTCTGTTCTCTTTAAAGACATTTGTTGCTTTATTTCACATTAAATAAACGGGGTTCTGTAACTGAGCACTATTGAGGCATGTGGACTTTAAATCTCTTTTATTCTCAATGTACAAAAAATATATAAAAAAAATACATTTTTTCTTAGCTTCGGCCATATTCAAATAATGATAATATCTGGAAAATGATGATTTATTATAAGACGTCAAACAGGGTCCAGAAATAAGACGAAATATGCGGCTTTTGTTAAAACAATTAAGGTAAAACAGGTTTTATATAGAAGATGAAGATTCATTTGGCTCTACATTTAGGCGAAGGGAAAAGATGAAAAAGAAAAACATATCTTTGTCAGTCATGATTAATTTCCTATGGGTATCCATATCATTAACAACGTATAACGACCAGGTACAAGCCGAAGTTCTGGCTCAGCAGCTGGGAAATCCACAGTCCGAAATAAAATGGTTTGCTCAGGCTGGGATTGGACTGTTTAATCAATCGTCGGCTAATTTATCCGGTCATAATAAAGTGGAATTAAATCTCGAGGAAATGGTACAGCCAGTGCCGATGACCAATGGATTCCACCAGGACGGCTATTTTGTTTGGGGAGGGGCTCCTGTTCAGGGAGACGATGGTCGATACCATCTTTTTTATTCTCGTTGGCCTGTGAGTAAGGGATTTGCTCCAGGGTGGGCGATCTGGTCAGAAATTGCTTATGCGATAGCGGATTGTCCCGAAGGTCCTTATCAATTTGTCAATGTTGCTTTGCCGGCACGCGGATTAAATCCCGCAACGGGACAGAAATATTGGGACGGCGATGTGACTCATAATCCCTACATTTTGCGAAAAAATAGCAAGTATTATCTGTTTTATATGGGCAATCATGGCGATGGCACCTATGCAGGTCAACGAAATAATCAACGTATCGGATTGGCAATAGCTGAAAAACCGGGTGGTCCCTGGAGCCGATTTGATGCTCCCATCGTGGATGTCAGCCCGGACAAAAGTGCTTTTGACTCTCTTTGTGTGACCAATCCGGCGGTTGCGATTCAGCCGGATGGGGGGGTACTGCTGATTTACAAAGCGGTTCAAATTGTCGAGGGTAAACTGATGGGGGGCAATGTCCGTTTTGGGGCTGCAAGATCGGACCGGATTGAAGGCCCTTATATCAAGATTCCCGGACGGATATTTGAAGCCCGTAATCAGACCGATGCGAAACAGTGGATGCTCGCTGAAGATCCATTCATCTGGTATAGTCAGCGATATGGCAATAAATACTATGCAATAGTCCGTGATGTGACAGGTACTTTCAGCGGAGCCAATGGCGGACTTGCATTATTTCAGTCTCTGGACGGACTGGATTGGAAGCCGGCAAAATATTCTAAGGTATTGGGGACATATTTCAAAAAATCGGATGGTTCATTCAGTGAGAGCAGGGTGGAGCGTCCCTTTCTTTTGTTTGACGAAAATGAGGTACCCATGTACCTATTCGGTGCTACGGATGGCTATGAGCCCAAAGGACGTATCAGCTACAATGTGCAGATTCCTCTTAAAACGCCAGCTTATCAACTTCCACAGAGTAATGACAAATCATTGCACGTTGAAAATCAGAAAAAAACTGCAGCTACCACTCTTTTTGAAGAGCATATAGGATATTCTTGCACCAATGCATACCGAATTATGCCTATTGGCGATTCAATCACCGAAGGTGGAAAGACCTTTTCTAACTACAGGTATCTGCTGCTGAAGAAACTGACTGATGCAGGCTATTCAGTCGAATATGTCGGATCTCGACAAAGCAGCTCACCTATTGGCTCATTATTACATGAAGGGTATGGAGGCAAAAATGCAGAATTTCTGGCTGGTATGATTGCTGAAACATTTTATGAACATCCTGCGGATATTGTCCTCATACATGCAGGGCATAATCACTTTATAGACGAAAAGCCAGTTCCCGGAATTATTGCTGCCACGGAGACTATGATTATGGAAATTCGTCGAATCAATCCCCATGTAATTGTGTTATTGGCACAGGTCATTCCAAGTGGAAAACTGCCGAAATATGGATATATTCCTGAACTGAATAAGTCCTTGGCCCAGCTTGCTAATCGATTAAATAATGCCCAGCAGCCAGTTCTGTTAGTGGATCAGGCCAAGGGTTTCAATTGGAAAACCGACACAATAGAAGACGGAGTACATCCGAATGCGCAGGGGGCAGAGAAAATGGCAGATCGTTGGTTTGATGTATTAACACAAATCTTTGATAAATCAGAAAAAGCTAACAATGTTCTGTAATTCCCTGATGATTATTATGTAAAGGCAAAAAGTAAACAGAATAACAGCCATATACCAAATGAAATATATATAATATATCTTAATATTAAGAGAATAAGATTTGACAATGCGGGCGAAGGATTAATAGCTCAAGTGGAGATAATGTTCATTGTGATTACTGAAAATGTAATATATTGAACACCTCGATCAATATAATTTAGGTATCTTAATAATTCGAAATCTTAAACGATTGGTATTTTCTTTCAGGCTATAGGGATAGTCTGTTGATTGTGTTTGTGAATTAAGGATATGTTTAATCCTGTAGTTCCAATCATGGAAAATTCGAATAGGGATATGGGATGACTTCAGTCGTAAATGCAAGATATCTTTACGGTTTAATCCTGACAGCCTTATGGTGTTTATCCGTCGGGATTTTATTTGCAGCAGAGGAATATTGGACTAATCCCTATAATGTGGTCTGGAACAATCCCAGCCACAATGCATCTGGCTCCATGCCTCTGGGCAATGGCGAACTTGGCATCAATCTCTGGGTTGAAGAGAATGGAGACCTGTATTTTTATCTGAGCCGTAACGATTCCCTAAGTGAAATATCACAGTTATGCAAAGTGGGCAAAATACGGATTTCATTGTCCCCTAATCCATTCATCAACGGAAATTCCTTTTGTCAGGTCCTGCACCTCAAAGACGGGACTTGCGTGATTACGGCCGGCCCACAGGAGTCACAAGTTAAGCTTTGTATTTTTGTCGACATAATGTATCCAGTGGTACATGTTATTGGCCAGTCCAGCAATCCGGTTTCCGTGAAAGCCTGCGTGGAGACCTGGCGACAAGAGCGGCAAAAGGTTCCCAGGGGCGGCACGGCATGGACTCTGGATGGGGCGCCGTTTGAATTATGGCAGGAGCCAGATACTTTTGTCGAGGGATTGCCGAATGCTTTGGCGTGGTATCATCGCAACGAGACTTCTTTGGCGTTTGAGGAGACGGTTAAGGTTCAGTCACTTGAATCAATTCGCAGCAGTTTACGTGATCCATTGCTCTACCGGACTTTTGGCGGGTGGGTTGCAGGTGATGGATTTGAAAGGATTGACAGGTTTACCCTGACGTCTGCCAAATCAACGAGCCGTTTTTCTCTGGTTATCGCCAGCCCGTGCGAACAAACCCGCACCGCTGAGGATTGGCTGGCGATGGCCAGCCAGACAGGTTCGAAAGCCTCTGATGAAACCGCTGCCATGTCTCGAACCGCAAAAGCCTGGCAGGCCTTTTGGGAGCGATCCTGGGTAATCTGTGATGTCAAACATACGCTGGAAGTTCCGCGCAATGACCACCCTGTACGTATTGGTGTTGATGCCCAGGGCGGCAGTCGGTTCCCGGGAGTCATCGGCAAGGCTCGTATTTTTGACAGAGCATTGAGCGAAGGGGAGGTTGCAGAGCAGTCCACAGGTGTCCCTGCGAAAACTCCAACAGAAACTCTAATGTTGCCGGATTGTCAGGAAGGCCTGTCTCTGGAAGCTTGGATTAAGCCGAATTCCAGGGCGTCAGGTCGCATTCTGGATAAGATTTCCGTGGGGGGGGATGATGGTTTTTTACTGGATACCTACCCCGGCGGCTCGCTGCGGTTGATCATTGGATCAGCCGTACTGCAGGGGCCATCTGGTGTGCTTGTGCCGGATCAATGGCATCATGTGGTGGGCACTTTTGATGCCAAATCCGGTTTAATGTGTCTTTTTTTGGATGGCAAACGGATCGCCCAATCAGTGGGTATGTTGTCAGCGACTGGGACCAGCAGCCACGACTTGTTTCTGGAGGGCAAACCGGCCTCTACAGATGCGATGCAAATGACTGTTGGCCAGGCTCATACACTTCAACGGTATATGCAGGCTTGTGCCGGCAGAGGCATTTATCCGATTAAATTTAACGGCAGCATCTTTACAGTCGAACCTTCCCTGTTGGGGCAGGGTGATAATCCGGATTGGCGCCGATGGGGTGACTGTCATTGGTGGCAAAATATGCGGATACCCTACCATGCCATGCTGGCGGCTGGTGATTTTGACCTGATGCATCCTTTGTTTAACATGTTTGAAACGATCCGTCCCTTCGCTGAAGCACGGGCCAGGCTTTATCATGGGGCGGATGGCTGCTACTTTGCCGAAACCATGACTGTCTGGGGGACTTATGCCAACCGGGATTATGGATGGGACCGGACGGGGCATGAACCCAATGATATTCAATGTATGTATTGGCGGTATGCCTGGAATCAGGGGCTGGAGTTGACATCTCTGATGCTGGATTATTATGATTATACCCGGGACAATTCCTTTCTTAAAACCAGACTGCTGCCTATGGCGGAATCCGTGCTTCGCTATTTTGACAGCCGATTTCCGAAAGATACCCAAGGTCGAATTATACTCAGCCCAACTCAGGCCGTGGAAACGTATTGGTATGACGTAATTAATGATACTCCCTCCGCAGCCGGTTTGAATGAGACTGCTGCCCGTCTGTGTGCTTTGCCGGCGGCGGTTTTAACACCACAGCAAAAAGCCTTTTTTCAACATATAAAACAAGCCGCCCCGGTGATACCCATCGAAACCATCGATCATGGCGGACGTACGCTGAGGCGCATTGCAGTGGCTCAGAAATATAAGCCGCAACGGTCTAATGTAGAAAATCCGGAACTGTTCCCAGTTTGGCCTTTCAAGCTTTATGGGCTGGGCAAACCGATGCTGGAAGAGGCTCGCAATGCCTATCTTCTGCGAGGCAGCCACAATGATGTGGGTTGGGGATATGACAGCAATGCCGCTGCATGCCTCGGACTGACCGAGGAGGCTGCTCGCATCCTGAAAGTCAAGATTATTAATTCACGTCCGGGTTACCGATGGCCGGCGACGTGGGGGCCGAATTTCGACTGGCTCCCGGATCAGGATCATGGCGGAAATCTGATGACTACGATTCATTTGATGCTGTTGCAGGCAGACGGCGACCGAATTTTCCTGCTTCCAGCCTGGCCCAGGGAATGGGATGTGAGTTTCAAGCTTCACGCACCGCGTAATACAACGGTGGAATGTCTATATCGGGCGGGCAAGATCGAAAAACTGGTAGTTACGCCTGAAGACCGGTTGAAAGATATTGTACTGCCCCAGTGAATATGTGATCTTAGATTTATACTTAGTTGTATCGGGAATGAATATTTATGGCCGGATATTTGCATGCTAATTTCCTATCAGCTTTGATGCTGATATTATCCGAAGACTTGAGACGAGGTATTTCCGTGATTATTGAAGTGTCCGGCATTCAGAATTCGGCAGAGGATTCCCGATATGGCAATAATTTAAGTTGCTACTGTTCTGCTTGATTCATTTATAACTGATTTATTCACAGGTGCTGCAATGATAAAAAACAGATGCATCATTCTTCTGGTTGTCACTGTCACCATGATGACAAGAGCCGAGGCTCTGCCACAGGCCCAGGCTTTTGACCTTAGCCGAATACGGTTGCTGGATGGGCCATTTAAGCAGATTCAGGAATTGCACCGTACTGGCCTGGTGGGACATCTGGAACCGGATAAACTGCTGTTTCCGTTTCGCGAAAATGCGGGAATTCCGCAACCCTCTGGTGTGACGAGCGGGTATGGAGGCTGGGATTCGCAATTTATCAGAGGCCACTATTGCGGGCATTATTTGAGTGCTGCCGCCCGTATGTATGCCGCCACGGGTGATGTTAGTTTTCTGGAGAAGGCTAACTACATAGTAACCGTCCTGGCGGAGTGTCAGGAAAAGCTCGGCAAGGGTTATCTTTCGGCGTTTCCCGCTGCTCAGTTTGACCGGCTGGAAGCGACGCCGCGTGCCGCCTCTGTCGAGTACTACACGATTCACAAAATTATGGCCGGCCTGGTCGATGCGGCTCATTTCTGCGGCAACAAGCAGGCATTGGACATAGCTGCCAGAATGTCTGACTATTTTGCCGGTCGAATAACAAAGTTATCTCCCGAACAAATTGAATTCATGCTGCGAACGGATTACACCGGCAACCCGGTCAATGAGTTTGGGGGCATGGCGGAAGCACTGAGTGATTTATACAGGCTTGCACGAAATCAAGGCGACCCCAATTCGGACCGACACCTGAAGCTTGCGGCTGTTTTCAACCGGACTTGGTTTATTGATCCATTGATCCAGGGACAGGATCAATTGAATGGTCTTCACGGCAATACCCATATCGCTCAGGCGGCAGGGCATGCCCGTTACGCTTTGGTCAGTGGTGATGTCCGCACTGCCGGGGCAGCAGAGGCGTTCTGGAGACTGGTTGTTCAAAAGCATTCATTTGTCAATGGCGGCAATACGTTTCATGAAAAGCTGCGGACTGCGGGGATCGAGGTTACTGGAACAGGAGATTCGGCTCTTAGTCCTTTAACTGCTGAATCCTGTAACACCCACAATATGCTCAAGCTCACCCGCTCACTCTTTGAAAGCTCACCTTTGTCTGTCTATGGGGATTATTACGAAAATGCTCTCTACAATCATATTCTGGCGACTATTGCTCCCGATCATGGCAAGGTGATGTATTATATGCCATTGCGTCCTGGTGATTTCCGAATCTATATTGATGAACCGTTTTGCTGTCAGGGTACCGGGATTGAGAATGCCGCTCGATTCGGTGAGGCAATTTATTTCCATCAAGACAATACCCTCTGGGTAAACCTGTTCATTGCTTCTACGCTCGACTGGCGTGAACAGGGCATGAAACTCCGACTGGATACAGAATACCCGGAAAAGGGTCAGATCAAGCTGAGTTTGAATATGGCCAGGCCGCAGTACGCCAGGCTCAATTTCCGCATCCCCTCCTGGATGAAGGGCAGGGCGGAACTGAAAATAAACGACCACATAGAGCCAGTCGAAGCGGTTCCTGGTACTTTTCTGTCGTTAGCCAGAACCTGGAAAGATGGCGATGTTGTTACTCTGGAACTGCCGCTTGCGATTCGTATTAGGCCGAGCATGGATGATCCCGCAACGCTGTCATTGTTTTATGGCCCCGTATTGCTGGCGGGAAAACTTGGGCGGGAGGGCATGCCAGCCACCGATATTGGAAATAACATGGCATACAGCGATGCTTCACCATGGCCGGTTCCGCTATTTGAGAGTGAAACGATCGACAATCTTGTACTGGAAATCAAACAGAATACCGACACGCCTCTGCTGTTCACAGCGCGTATGATTAACCCGGCAGATCTGAAACTGACGTCTGTCGAATTGGCACCGTTTTATCTTGTTCATCACCAACGGTATGCAGTCTATTGGAAAGTACTCAACAGAGAACAGTTGAAAAAAAATCGTGCCGAATCCCTGTCTTTCAGGTTGATCAAGTGACGATTTTGATTATCAATTTCAAGAATCAGGAATTGCCATGAAAACAAACAGTATTGCTAATTTATGCATGATTGTATTTACAATCTCGTCGTCAACTCTCTTTGCAGAATCGCTATTGGTGGAAGCTGAACAATTTGAAGATCGCGGTGGATGGGTTGTTGACACTCAATTTATTGACCAGATG
Source organism: uncultured Pirellulales bacterium (assembly GCA_964550565.1). GTDB lineage: Bacteria > Planctomycetota > Phycisphaerae > Sedimentisphaerales > Anaerohalosphaeraceae > Anaeroglomus. The sequence goes on along the minus strand of CAZKAI010000065.1, from coordinate 13,909 downwards.
GGTTCACCTTATCTGCTGGCTCATGGGCTTGGAAAGCCTGTAAAAAACGCCTGCACCCGGGTTCAAATTCCTGTAACTGGGCAATACCAGGTATGGGTAAGAACTAAAAACTGGGTCCCCGGCCCATGGGAAGCTCCGGGTCGTTTTAAATTAATAATTGATCGTATCGAACATCGTACCATCTTTGGGACTGAAAACGGATGGCAATGGCAGAAAGGGAATTCGGTTGATCTGAAGCAGGGGCAGGTGCTCATTGAATTGCAGGATATCACTGGTTTCAATGCACGATGCGATGCCGTCTTTTTAACAACTGACAAAAATCTGATTCCAGATAATAGCAGTGTGCCTTTGAATCCATGGCGTCGTGAACAGCTTGGTATCAGAGTATACCCGTCACAGAAAAACTATGATCTTGTTGTTGTTGGCGGCGGGCTGGCAGGTATGGGAGCGGCCTTGTCGGGTGCAAGAATGGGATTGACCGTTGCCCTGCTTGAGAATCGGTCGGTATTGGGGGGCAATGGCTCCTCGGAGATTCGCGTGGCTCCTCGCGGAAATATGCCGGGTTGGTTATATCCATTTGGAGACATGGTACAGGAATTTTCACCTTATACGCCAACAAATGCAGGCCTGTCTGAACAGTACTTTGATGAGATTCGAGAACAGGTTATACGTGCTGAAAAACGTATTGATTTGTTTTTGAATCATCATGTTTTTGCAGCCGAAACTCAGGACAATCGGATCACTTCGATAAGTACAATGGCTACCCGGGAAAATGCGATACGCCACTTTAAGGGGGCCTATTTTGTCGATGCTACCGGGCACGGCGTTCTGGGACTTATGGCAAAGGCCGACTATCATATGGAAGAAAAAGATCGTATGGGCATGAGTAATCTCTGGAGGTGGCGTTTTACCTCGGACAATCAGCCGTTTCCTGATTTGCCATGGGCCTTGCCTTTGACCGAAAAAGGATTTCCTTATCCGGATCAGAAGGGTGACTGGTTCTGGGAAAGCGGTTTTGATCGCCACCCACTCAACGATCTGGAGGCCATACGCGATCACAATCTCAGGGCAATTTATGGGGCATGGAATGCAATCAAAAACAAGCACGTGTATGCAAATCACGATAAATCCGGAAAATCTCATGCCGCCGCCGAATTGGAATGGATAGCCTATACAGGCGGAACACGTGAAACCCTGCAGCTTTTGGGGGATGTGATATTATCAAAAGACGATATTGTTGCGAATCGACAATTTCCTGACGCCTGCGTGATCGTAACCTGGGGTCTGGATCTGCATTATCCGCATCCGCTTTATCAGCCTGAATCACAGGGGAATCCATTTATTTCCCGGGCCCATTTCGGGGGACGTGTCCATGATACTGAAGGCCCGCTTGCCAGGCAAGAAACACATTATGTTACATCTGAGCAGGGGCATGGTTTCGATCGTACAAAAGGCTATGCGATACCCTATCGCTGTCTCTATTCGAGGAATATCGAAAACCTGTTCATGCCCGGGCGAAATATGTCGGTCACCCATGAAGCATTAGGGACGATACGTGTCATGCAAACACTGGGTATGGCTGGTGTAGCTGTGGGTCGTGCTGCATGGCTGGCAAAAAAATATGATGTAACTCCCCGTGAAGTCTATGAACATCATCTGGAAGAATTGAAAAAAGTGTGGGAATTGCCTGCGAAATACCGCAATCAGGATGCGGCAGCATACCGGCCGGCGTTTAGCCGGACAGAGGCTGTCAAGACATGGGAATCTTTGAGATTTGGAGCGTTTGTTCATTTTAATGACAATACTTTTATCGAAAAAGAAATTTCCCAAAACAGTGATCCGTCCCTTTTTAATCCCAGGACATTGGATTTCGACGGCATGATGGCTGTTTTTAAGAAAGCGGGTATTCGTTATGCGGTTTTAACAGCCCGACATACTTCCGGTTTTTGTCTTTGGGACAGCTCGATGACAGAATTTGATGTGGCTAATAGTCCATTTCAAAAAGACGTGGTTGCTCTGTTTGTGGAGGCCTGTCGCAAATATGATACAAAGCCTTGCCTGTACTACTGTTTGTGGGGTGGCGACTGGAGGCCCTGGGAATGGAACCGGCAAATTCGGAAAGAACATGAAAAAGCATCACCCAATGATGTTATCCTGACTCAGTTAGGTGAACTGGCCGAGCACTATGGTGATATATATGCATTCTGGCTTGATATGTACTGCTGGGCGGATCAGTCGCTGAAGCCCCAGGTTCTATATGATCTGTTAAAAACAAAAAATCAGGGGACATTTGTCCATTTTAATCAGCATGTCCAGGATGGCAGTCAAATCAAATATTTTCCAACCGATTTTGTCAATGGTGAGGAACGGATTCCCCCGGAAGGCGGACACCAGCCTCTGAGAATGATAGATGGAAAGACTTATTATTTGCCTTTTGAATATGAGATTACGTCTCAGCGATGCGATTCAAGATCACTGGGAAATGGATTGATGCCTGGATCTTGCTGGTTTACCCACTCGGATAGTCAATTTTATCAAGTGGAGAGTTTGTTTGACTATATTAAGCAAAGTTTCGAAAGAGGTGGAAGCAATGTCCTGCTGTCCACTGCTCCAGATAAAACGGGAGTCTATAAATCAGAAGACGCAGAATGTCTTTTGCGTTTAGGGAAGATGATTCAGGATTGGAATATGGGGATTTCCGGAAAAAAAGGAAATGCGGGTCCGGAATCCCAATAATACGCTTGCAAGATTTATAGAATTTTGTTTGAATACTGCATTCTCAAATGTAAATAGGGATAAATTCGGTAATGTAGATTTAGAATTCGTAAATAGAAACCCCTCCTTTGAAACAATTCAGTTGTTATCAATTTGCTACGTATAAGACAAAATAGTTCATTATTCAAATGTTCATAAATAATTTCTCATCCTCTCGTGCAATGCGCAACTTCTTTTAATAAAAGGACTTGTAATGCTTCATGGAGACAAAGTGTGCAAAAAGGACAAAATTGTTAACTGCGGGTCATTTAAATTATAGAAAAGGCCAGCATGTGAATCCCGGCAGAATATATATTCCTTTAAAAATCCAGGTATGGATAATATGAATTTGGCAAAGAATCAGCGGCAGGATAGAATTTAAATCATGGCAAATGAGAATTATACAACTTCAAAAACAGGGAGATTTGTCGAATTGATCACGCTGCACCAATCGCAGATTTATGCCTATATTATTTCTCTTGTACCCAATTTCAGTAATGCAGATGATTTATTACAGAAAACATGCAAGACGCTGTGGGAAAAATTTGAAGAATATCAGCCGGGAACGGATTTTCTTGCATGGGCCATTGTTGTTGCCAATTTCAAAGTACGTGAATTCTGGAGATCACAAAAAAGAAATGCGGGGATTAAATTCAGCGATAAGTTGCTTGCTGAAATAGAGCAGGATGCTCAGGCCAGGGCAGAAGATTCCAATAAATATATATCGTATTTGAATGACTGCATACAAAAATTGAATGAAACCGATTTCAAGATAATCAAAATGAAATATTTCCAGAATCTCAAAGCTCAGGAAATCGCGGTTCGTTTTGGAATATCTGTATTTACAATTTATAAGTATCTGAGTCGAATTCATAACGTACTTTACGGCTGTGTTACGCGCTCTATGCTGTTGGAAGAAAAACATGACATATGATCACCAAAAAAAAATAGAATTGGGTGCACTGCTGTCGATTGCTCTGGAAGGAGAGTTGACCGAGGAACAGAATCAGCGCATGAATGAGTTGCTGTGCGACCCTGAATTAAGGGGCCATTATTTCAAATTATTGGGAATTGTTACTGCGTTAAGAGGTATCCAGTGGGAATCGCTTCGGCCTGAAATTCGTGCGGATCGTGATAAAATCCTCGACAAAAGGTTCTGGGATGCTCTGGCGGAAAACGAAATTACATGTCCTGGTGTTTTAGTCGAAAAACAACAGAATATAATATCTTCGAAACCTGTCACAATTGAAAAAAATAATGGGGTCTCACAAAAAGCAGAAAGAAAATATTATTTATACGCCAGTTCCATGATTGCTGCATCATTTTTGTTTATTATCCTGTATGTATGTTTTTGGGCTCCACCGCCTTTACAGGTTGTGGCGACACTGACCGATTCGATAGGAGCAAAATGGTCGAATGAGTCAACACCGATACCTGTCGGAAGCAGACTCACCAATATGGCTGGTTCCTTGTGGCTCCAGCGAGGTCTGGCACGAATCACATTTGAATATGGCGCAGAGGTTATTGTTGAGGCACCTGCGGAATTCAGATTAATACGACCTGACAGAATGGCCCTTTATTCGGGGCGGTTATACGCCAAGGTTCCAGAGCACGCCACAGGTTTCACGGTCGATACAAACTGTTCAAGTGTGATTGACCTTGGAACGGAATTTGGCGTTAAAGTGGATGTGGATGGAACAACGGATGTGATCATGTTGAAAGGAAAGGCTTCTTTGCTGCCGGGTCCGGATGGCAAGAAAATGAAAGGGCAGGTTCTTAACGCCGGACACGGCCGCCGAATTACCATGACAGGCGGGGTACAGGAGATTAAAAGTCCTGAAAGCAATTTTGTCAGTTATTTTTCCTCTCGCACAGGGGTGGTATTGCGCGGAGATACTTTATCCCTTGCCGATATTGTGGGCGGAGGAGACGGTACAGGCACCGGCATACAAGGCAGGGGAATCAATCCCTCCAATGGAATGGCGGTATCCGAAAACAATGCGGGGTATATCAATTATCCGGTTTCTTTTGCCGTCGTGAATGATAATCCATTGGTTGATGCGGTATTTGTCCCGGGGGGACAGCAGGGGGATGTCAGAATATCTTCAACAAATGGACTTTTTTCTGGTCTGCCAGCAACTAATGGAAAATGCTGCTCTGATATCATGAATCAAAAAGGACCTATCTTATTTAATGGTTCCAAAAAACAGATGTTGCCGGCGATTCTCAATAAAAATCAATACGGTACGGAAAATGAGCGCGCCATATATATTCATTCCAATTCCGGGATCACATTCGATTTGGCAGCAATACGCGAACAGTTTGATAATACCCTACAAATAAAAGGATTCAAGTCGGTCTGCGGTGTACTTGACGGGCTGATTGACTATGGAAATCCCAAAATAGATTTCTGGGTACTTGTTGATGGCCAGGAACGGTTCAAGAGACTGGGGCTGCAATCGAATGCAGTGTCTGCAAATATTGATTTGATCTTGACAGGCAGTGAGCGATATTTGACGCTGATCGTGACTGATGGAGGCGACAGTTATGAAGCAGATCTTGGTCTTTTTGCAAATCCTGTTCTCGTTCTAAGTCATGAAACGGAATAGGTCTGTGCCGGTTGTGAAAAAGGCATTCTACTGTGGCATGCTAACGATAAATTGATTATCTGGGAGGATTGAAAGATGAAAAGAGTAATACTGGTAATGTTTATTATGGCATTTGCAGTCTGGGCTCAGGCAGGCGTCCTGGGTACTTATGATTTTGAAGGAATGGGAACAGAACTTGCCGCCAAGAACGTTATGGCGGGGATTGCCATATCCGATTTGCAGGTCAATCAAATGGCAGTCAGCGTGAGACCTGTAGGCGACCAGAAAACAGGTATGACCAGCAGTTGGCTGGAAATTGCCGGGGATGACACCGAAAGCGGTACTGCGACGGCATTTACAAACAGCAAATATCTGTCATTTTCATTGACCAATAACACAGGCTCTACGCTGGTTCTGGAAAGCATGCAGATGTATGTGGGCGGCTGGAACCTCTATACCCAGTATCATAACTCACGCCTGTTCAGTAGCGTTCAGGGATATGATGCAGTGACAGCAGATACGATCGGGACATTTGGTTTCAGTGTTTCTGCGGCCAATAAAACCTTTCCCGCAGCAATCGATGTAATACCGTTTTATGATGCTCCCTGGGATGCTAATAAGGGTGCCAATGTCAGTGAAACAGACTTTGCTGTTGCAAACGGTGCAAGCATCACATTTTACATGCCGTGGGTTGATCAGTCCGGCAGTAACACCCGCTGGGTTGAGATTGATGATATTATTATCAATGGGTCTGTTGTTCCGGAGCCGACAAGTATGATGCTGCTCGGATTGGGCAGCCTGCTGCTTAACCGTTTTCGAAAATAATATGATATTCCAGTCTCATGACACGGGAGCAGAACGATCTGTTCCCGTGTCAGGGATACAGTGATGATATATATAATAATGAATCCAGGTATATAATGCAGGAAGGGTAATAATATAACATTTCATATTGCTTTTTTAATCTTGTGAAAATGTCCGTGAGCGCATCAAAGATCAAATATATATCCAGCACCCAAATATCTAATCGTATTTTTAAGATTAACTAATATTTGAAAGGAGAAGACATGTTGAAAAACAACCTTTTTATTTTGTTCTCTATGATAGCAATGGGCAGTATTCTGCATGCGGCTGTTATTCAGGAGAATTTTGAGTCACAAACACCTCCATCCACGAATATTCCTCCGGCGGGCTGGACGTTTGTGAGTGCGGCAACCCCGCCCCAAACGGGAACCTTCTATGAAGCGGTCAGTGTGCCGGGAGGTATTGCTGGACGAGTCAAGTGTGACCTCGTGCTCTACACTCTTTATGCACCCGGCTACTTAGTCAGCACAACAGGATTATCTTCCGACAAGCCTTTCTCTGGCAGTTTTGACTTCCTTATTGAGGATGAAGGCGACTGGAGTGATGGATTATTTCTTTTTGGTGATATCCGGACGGGTCACACGAACAATTATTGCATGGTGAAATGGCAATGGCGGACAGCCCTGAATTCTGACGCGATTCTGCAGAAAAGCAATTATACTGCCGCATTTACAACGCTGGTCCAGGACAGTACTTTCATTCTCACTCCCAATCAATGGAATCATATCACGTTTGAGTGGGTACCGACAAGTGGTACGACCGGCACTATAAAGGTTGTCACCACCTTGCCTAACAGCACCCAGGTAACGCTGGAGAGTACTGCGACACTTCCTCCAATGACTTATTTCGGTTTCGCTTCGGCCAATGATGCAATTAAAGTGGATAATATTGCAATCATGGGATCCTCGCCTGCATATGATCCAGTACCAGCCAATGGAAGCGCCAATCAGGGTGTCCTCAGCGGTAACAATGCATCGGTCAATCTGGGCTGGAAGGCCGGCCTGGATCCAAACGGCGTTGCTCCTTTTAATCCCCTTATTAAAAAGCATTATGTGTTCATGTCAAAAGATCAGATTCAGTATCCGAATGATCCAAATTTATACTATATCGCTGCAATCGATCAGACTGGCTCTACCGATCCTCTCAATTCTTATGGTCCGCTGACGTTAAAGGCCGACGGGTCCTACTTGTGGAGAGTTGATGAAGGTCTGAGTGATGGCACAGGTGGAGTCTATCCGGCCGGCGATCCCAATAATATCAAAGGCTCTGTCTGGAGCTTCACCACGGTCAAGCAACTGGCGCTGATTACCAAGCATCCCGCAAACCTGGTTGTATCTCCTTCTGAAACAGCAGTTTTCAGTGTTGAGGCATCCAGTGTCTCGCCGATGATATATGCCTGGTTTAAATCTACAGACAATGCCAACAACACCGAAGCTGATGATGTGACTGTTGGAACCAATTCTAATACATTGATGATCGAAAATGCCCAGGCAGAGAATGAAGGGTATTATTACTGCAGGATTACCAACAACGCTCCCGGGCAGACCCTTTCGAATACTGCGAGTCTGGGCGTGAAGCGTCTGATGGCGCACTACAAATTTAATCAGGCGACGGATGCCGCAGGTGTTTATACGGATGCCATGGGAAGCTACCCGGCGAACATGGTCAATCCGGCCTATACACGGACCTATGTGGCAGGTATTGACGGCGATGCCATTATGATGGATGCCAGCAGTATGGCCAATACTGGAACGTGGGATCCTTCCGGCCTGACCAATGAGATTACAGTGAGCTGCTGGGTTAAATGGACCGGCCTTCGCGGCAGTGGAACATATCAGGGAATTGTTGGCAAACAAGACGCCTGGGCCACGATAAACAAATGGGCCTGGCGCACGGATAATAATGCGGCTGCACTGCGATGGTATCGAAATAGCATGTATGGTCCCAATCTTACACTGGAAGCGGACAGCCAATGGCATTTCCTGTGCATGACAGTTGCCGGCGGCAGCGCAAAGGCCTTTCTGGATGGTCGTCCGGCCGGAACCGCGGCATTTACCTTTGGCACGGGTGATGCAGCTCCGATTTTTATTGGTGTAGCTGAAAATGATATGTCCCGCTGGTTTAATGGGGCTATCGATGATCTGCGGATTTACAATTATGCACTCGCTGCAGAATCGGTCGTAGATGAATACAATGCCAGGGTTGAACCGGATATTGCAGCTTGTCTGTATCCTGTTGATGCGTTAGCTGACATTAACAAGGATTGCAAAGTGAATCTGCTGGACTTCGTGGAGTTATCTTTAGGCTGGCTGGACTGCGGTATTTATCCTGCCAGTGCGTGCAATTAAGCGGTACTGGAAAATACAGGCTTTGTGGATTAACACTCTGAACGCAAATAGGAACAAATAGATTGTTCTGCGAATATGGAAAGGAAAAATACGATGAGAAAATTATTTCTTATAATAGTATTATCATGTCTTACAGCCGTTGCAGGTGCGGACCTGAAGAATGTATCCACCGGTAAACAGGCGACAGCCAGCAGTCTGTGGGGAGGCTCAAACGCCAATTTAATGACGGATGGTATTGTAGATTCAGGATGGCCGATTGCTCACACCAACTCCGGGGATTATAATCCGTGGATGATGATCGACCTGACCAAGACGGAATTGATCAGGGAAATTACACTCTGGAATCGCAAGGACTGCTGCTGGGCGAGATTTCGGGACCTTCAGATTGAAATTCTCGATCAGAATCAGCACGCGGTATATGTATCTGAGGTTCTGAATAAGGATAATAGTCTGAACATAACAACCTATGAAACTCCATCCATGACCCTGAAGCTGGAAAATACGATTCCAGGACAATATATTCGTGTTCGCCGAATCCCCTATAGTACTGCCGCTGACGATGGATATGCTCTGCAGTTGAATGAAGTTCAGGTGTTTGCCGATGGACAAGTCGGTTCGGTCGCTTCGGCACCCTCTCCATATAATGGTGAAATCAATGTGCCTTTGCAGGTTACCTTGTCCTGGGATGCAAGCCTCCTGGATGACCCCAATACACCGGAGCCTCCTTATCCGAATACAGCCGTGATAAGTCACAAATTATATCTGAGTTCAGGCAATGCGGAGGATCCCAATGTATTTCTGCTTTCAACCCTTCCTGCCGGCGCACAGCGAGTAGGCTTTGGACCGATCACAATCAAGCGCGACGGTGTCTACTACTGGCGAGTGGATGAAGTGCTGCCGGGAAAGACTATAACCGGTCTCGTATGGAAGTTTAACGCTATAGGGTCCGCGCCGATGATTGATTCTGCCGCCCCCGCTGCACAGAGGCTATTTCAGGGGCAGGATGCTGTATTTACGATTTCGGCACTTAATCCATTCACAGGTGATAGTACAGGTCTCAGTTACGCCTGGTTCAAATCCATAGATAATGCCACTAACACCGAAGCCGATGATACGGCTGTGGGTACGAATGATAAGACACTATTGATTCCAGGTGTTCAGGCGTCCAATGAAGGCTATTACTACTGCAAAGTCAATAACGATGAAGGCTATCAAAGTATTTCAAAGACAGCCGTCCTTGTTGTGAAGCGTCTGATGGCACACTATAAATTTGATCAGGCGACGGATGAGGTCGGTGTTTATACGGATGCTGCGGGAAGCTATCCGGCGAATATGGTCACTCCGGCCTACACACGGACCTATGTGGCAGGTATTGACGGCGACGCCATCGTGATGGATGCCAGCAGTATGGCCAATGCCGGAACGTGGGATCCTTCGAGCCTGACCAATGAAATCACTGTAAGCTGCTGGGTTAAATGGGCCGGTCTTCGCGGCAGCGGAACATACCAGGGCATCGTCGGCAAGGCCGATACCTGGGGTACAGCCAATGGTACAACCAACAAATGGTACTGGCGTACGGATAATAATGTCGCGACCTTGCGATGGTTCCGTAATAGCGTCTATGGCCCCAATATTACGCTAACCAGTGGCGGCCAGTGGCAATTTTTGTCCATGACGGTTGCTAATAATACTGCAACGGCGTACGTGAATGGAATTCGTATCGGATCGGCGGCATTTTCCTTCGGAGGCGGCAATACCAATCCGATCTGGATTGGTGTGGCGGAAAATAACATGACTCGCTGGTTCAACGGAGCAATTGATGATCTGCGTATTTACAACTATGCGGTCAGCCATGAAACGGTTATTGATCTGTATAATGCCGCGGCAGATCCGGATATTTCTGTCTGTCTGTATAAAACAGAAAATATCCGGCCGGGCACCGATCTCAATAATGATTGCCGGGTCGATCTGCAGGATTTTGTATTATTGCTGAACGGCTGGATGGACTGTGGATTATATCCGGATAGCTATTGTGATTAATTCCGTAGTATCTGATGTATTCAAATATCAAAACATGATGTGGTTCGGGCTGGGAACAGTCTGGGCCACATCATGATTATTAATATCCAGGGGATAGTGGATATAATGTATATTCAACGATAATCAATGGAAATGATGCATTAAAGATATGTATTGTGAATCTGAGTTCAAAAGCGGAATGAAATCATAATTCGTAGCATATCCCAAGTTGGAATACGACAATTTCAAAATAGATCAACAGAGCGGTCATAGGGAAGGATTTTAAAAAATGAAACAGTGGATTATTGGGCTTATAATATTAAGTTCTGTTCTATCCTTGCAGGTATTTTCTGCAGAATTATTAGTGGAGGCGGAGTCCTTTGATTTCAAGTACGACAAAGGAGGTCTTGATTATAATGGAAATGTTCTTTTATATGGCGATGGTTCCTATAACAAAGCCGATCGTACCGATACCGGCTGGGTTTTAGATCAGCAATTTATGGACCAGATGGGTTCTCCCTACTTGATGGCCCAGGGTGCAGGCTGCCCCGTATCAGACGCTCGCAAAGAGGTGGTTTTTCCCTCGGTCGGGACTTATAGAGTATGGGTGCGAACCTTTGACTGGGTGGGGCGATGGCGAGATCTGCCATCCACGTCCCCCAAACAATCAAGCGGTCATGCGCCGGGTCGATTTGAAGTTTATGTGAACGGAACGGCCCTGATTCCCCCGGTGACAGGTTATGCTCCGGAAACAACAGCATTTGGAGCTCATGGAATAGACTGGTATTGGCAGGAGGGGGGAACCGTTGCAATTTCCAATCCGGCCAGTGTGGAAATACGGCTTCATGATCTGACCGGAATGAGTGGACGTTGTGATGCTATCTATTTTACAACCGACATGAGCTTTATTCCTCCGAATTCAGGTCCTGAAATGGCTCAGTGGAGGCAATCCCTTTTGGGAACGGCCACTTTACAGCAGGGGGGGGATTATGATTTAGTGGTTGTTGGCGGCGGAATTGCAGGAACCTGCGCAGCGATTTCCGCGGCGCGACAGGGGCTTACTGTTGCACTGATTCAGGACAGGCCGGTTTTGGGAGGCAACAACTCTTCTGAGGTCCGAGTCGGCGCAGGCGGCAATATCAATTATTCACCTTATGCAGCAATTGGCAACATCGTCAAATCCGTCAGCGCCAGCCCTGGAAACGCGGCGCCGCCGGCAAGTTATCTGGATGTTCAAAGGCATTCTTATGTGGAAGCCGAAACTAATATTGCATTATTCTTAAACCAGCGTGTCAATCAGGTGGAAATGAATGGCGCCTCCATTTCAGGAGTTATTGCAGAACATACGCAAACAGGTCAGCGAATTCATTTTACCGGCCGCTGCTATGTGGATTGTACCGGGGATGCTGTTGTTGGATACCTGGCAGGGGCCGATTATGAAATGACATTGACCTCCAGCAGCAATGGCAATAATCGCATGGGAAGTTCCAATCTGTGGCGACTTGTCGATACTGGCACTCCGAAATCCTTTCAATCCTGTCCGTGGGCACTTCATTTCGAAGTTGGTGATTTTCCGGCTGAAAAAATTTCCCAGTGGTTCTGGGAAAGCGGTTTCTTTCATGACCCGTTTGAAAAAGATGAATATATCCGGGACTGGAATTTCCGGGCGGCTTATGGCGCCTGGGATACAATGAAAAATAAGATGACAAGCTATACCAACTATCTGCCTCATTGGCAGGCCTATATCGGCGGCAAGCGTGAAAGTCGCAGACTGCTGGGTGATATCATTTTGGATGACGATGATTTCTTTAAAAGCGTTATGTACAAAGACGGCTGTGTTCCAACCTCATGGGGACGTGATTTGCACTGGCCGAATGCAACCTATCAACCGGGCTTTGAAGGGGATGAGTTTATTTCAACATATACTGGTCCGGGATACACGGTTCCATATTGGATCCCATATCGCTGCCTTTATTCCCGCAATATTACCAACTTGTTCATGGCCGGCCGGAATATCAGCGTAACGCATTATGGACTTGGACCGGTTCGTGTGCAGAAAACAACCGGGATGATGGGAGAAATTGTGGGAATGGCCGCTGCGGTCTGTAAAGAAAAGAATACCACGCCTCGCGGGGTTTATACGGATTATCTGCGTCAATTACAATCCAGGATGGGTAAAGTGGATTTTAGTGCTCCGGCCGCTCCCGGCAATTTGAAAGCGACAAAAGGGGATGATTCGGTTATCTTGGATTGGGACACCAATAGCGAAGCCGATATCAAAGGTTATTGCGTTTATCGTTCAACCACCAGTGAGGGGGATTATGTTCAGATCGCTTCTGCCTTCAATAGCAACTATACGGATAACACGGTGGTCGCCGGGGCGAGGTACTACTACGTTGTTTCGGCTATGGACACTCTCTTTAATGAATCCGGCCTTTCTAATCAGGCAGATGTAATTGTACCCAAGTCCTGGTTTGGAAAAATCGGGCCCAACTATGCCATGAACTCTCAGGGGGCGGTCGTGTCAACAACTTCATCCAACTACCGGGGTACAGTCACACTCGTTAATGATGGTCTGATCGACATCACAAACAATGATTTGCGATGGCTCACAACAACGATTCCAAACTATGTGACGTTTACACTGAAAACGACTCGATATATCAGTGCAGCGAGAGTTATATCCGGCTATAATAACGGTGGAGTTCTGGATTCCGCTATTACAGATTTCCATTTTGAATATTGGAATGGAACTGCCTGGGCTGCTATTCCCAATTCCAGTGTCACCGGCAATTCAAAGAATATCTGGACTGGACGTTTTGATGCCGTCAGCAGCAGGAATATTCGTCTGGTGGTAACCAAAACACCAGGCAACTATTCACGTTTGTGGGAAGTAGAGCTCTATCATCCAGATTCGGATTTAATAGCAGATGGAACGGTTTCAATACCGGATCTATTGACTCTGTCTGACCAGTGGCTCTGCTCAGGAGCAGGTCTTGGTGCGGATTTTTATGCATCCAGAAATAATATGGTTGACATTTCTGACTTCAGTATTTTGGCGGATTTTTGGAATTGGTAATGGTGTGAAAAAGATGGATACATCAAGCAGTAATGACCGTATCTGAAATGGCTTGGATGGCCAGAGGACTTGGTCTACCCGCCTGTTTTGCCCCTTGTTTTTTTGTGAGCGTCATACAAAAATTACAAATATTCAGTGTGGATGTCATTTAATACAGGAATGCTGATTGAATTTGCGATTCGATAAAAGATCCGATTTAAAACCGACTTTTTAAAGGAGTGTTAGAATGAAACAGAATAAGGGTTTTACACTGATTG
>CAZKAI010000064.1:4795-23110 GCA_964550565.1 uncultured Pirellulales bacterium | reverse complement strand
AACAGCCGCAACGGGGTCCAGATTTGCAATGAGGTCCAGAAAGTCCTGGATGAAATCGTTGGCGGAATTGCAAAAACCACTGACCTGGTTGCTGAAATCGCCGCTGCCAGCAAAGAACAGGCTCAGGGCGTGGACCAGATCAATACCGCCGTCTCGCAGATGGATAAAGTCACCCAGCAAAATGCCGCCAATGCCGAAGAGTCGGCCAGCGCCAGTCAGGAACTGAACAACCAGGCGTCCCTGCTCAAAAACGTGGTCCATGAGTTATCCGCCCTGGTCGGTGTTCAGGCAAACAGCACCTTGCATACGGCCTCCAGGACCCCGTCGGCACCCGTCAAAAAAACGGTCAATCCCAGCCTGAGCGACCATATTTTCCATCAGATCGCCGACGGAAAAAGCATCAAGCAGGACGTGGCGAAATCGTCTCCTGCCAGCCTGCTGCCGCTGGATGACCACGATTTCAAGGCATTTAACGGATAGAACTGAAAACTCTAATTGAGGACTATCGATATGACTACCGCAACCATCACAGAAACGAAAAACGCCGGTCTTGAAGGCAAATACCTGACCTTTGCACTCGGCCAGGAACAGTATGGCATCGGCATCCTGAAGGTCCGCGAGATCATCGGTTATGTACCGATTACTCCCATGCCCAGAACGCCGGCCTACATCAAGGGCGTGGTCAACCTGCGGGGACAGGTCATCCCGGTGCTGGACTTACGGCTGCGGTTCGAGATGCCCGCCGCCGACGTGACCGAACAGACCTGTATTATCGTGGTCGAAGTCAGCCTCAATAACCGGATGCATCACGCCGGTCTGATTGTGGACCGCGTTCAGGAAGTCCTCTATGTCGAGGGCAAAGATATCGAACAGACCCCCCAATTGGGAGCCGTTGTTCGCGCCGATTTCATTCTGGGCATCGGCAAGGCCGACAACGGCATCAAGGTGCTGCTGGATATTGACCGTGTGGTCCAGTCCGACGCCGTAGCACAACTGACGAAAAATCAACCTATTTAGCATTTACGTTCTTACACAAGGAGTATGTTATGTCAAAATCGCTGATGATTGTGGACGATTCGGCCACCATGCGAAAAATCATTATGAAGACCGTCCGCATGTCCGGGCTGGAATTCGACCGCACCGAAGAGGCGGGCAACGGGGCCGAGGCGCTGGA
Source organism: uncultured Pirellulales bacterium (assembly GCA_964550565.1). Lineage (GTDB taxonomy): Bacteria > Planctomycetota > Phycisphaerae > Sedimentisphaerales > Anaerohalosphaeraceae > Anaeroglomus. The sequence continues at coordinate 21,936 of CAZKAI010000064.1, read as the reverse complement.
AAAGCTGAAGGCCTCTGCGGTGGATATCGTGTTGTGCGATATCAATATGCCCGAGATGAACGGTGTTGAATTTGTCAAGCAGGCCCGGCAGATGGACTGCAGCAAAAACACCAAAATCATCATGGTCTCCACCGAAAGCGGTCAGGACCTGATCGACAATCTGATGAGCAGCGGCGCCAACGGCTATATCACCAAGCCCTTCACGCCCGAGCGTTTTCAGGAAAAACTGACCCCGTTCATGAACTAACCGAAATCGGACTGTAAACCATCGAAAGAAAGGAATACACATGCTGGAACAGATGACTATGGAACAGACCATTCTCGATGCAGCCCGAGAAGTCTTTGAAACCATGATATTCATGGATATCGAACCTGCCGGCTCCGAACCGCAGGATACCTCTCCTGAAGGCGCCGCCCTGATGGGATCAATCACTTTCCGCGGCGGGCTGGAAGGCTGCCTGACCATCTGCCTGTCCGAAGCCTGCGCCAGAAGCATTGCCGCCAACATGCTCGGCATGGACAGCGGCGACCAACTAAGCCTCTCGGAAGTCGGTGATGCCGTCGGCGAAGTCGCCAACATGACCATGGGCAGCATCAAGCATCGCATTCAGAACAGCTACACCGACCTGCAGGTCTCCATCCCCACCGTCGTTTCGGGACGCCAGTTATTTCCGATGCCCGGCGAGGATTTTATCCGGGGACAGGTCTGTACCACGCTGGATGAAATCTTCCCCGTAACCTTCTCCATGTATTATAAACAATCCCAGAGTTGAGTGAAATATGACCCTGCAGCAGACACAACTTGCCACTGAACTGGAAGGGCTGACACAGCGTGCCTTCGCGGCATTCTGCGAAGATATTGCGGGAATGTTTGACTGCTCGATGCAGACCACCGAGCAGAGAGTACTCCGGGGCAATATCGGACAGCTCAAAAAAGAGTTCGGAAAAATTACGTCCATCAATACCCTCCAGGCACAGGGAACCCTCAATGGACAGTGTGCCATCTGGTTCGACCAAGCAGCCCTGTTCATCCTGTCGGGCATTGTTGTCATGCTGCCGGAAAAACGCATTCAGGAACAGGTCAAGGCCGGCGCCCTCAAAGACGCCCAGGCCCTGACCGATGCGATTAAAGAACTGGGCAACCTGATGACCGGCTCCTGGGATCGTATTTTTCGACAAAGCCTGGCCGGGCACAAGCATCTCAAACAGGTGAATGTTTATATCGGCCCGCTCTGGGCCAATCCCAAAGAATCCATTCAGATGGAACCGGATCATGAATGCCTGATGATTTTAAGTAAAATCAAAGTTGGTGCATTCGAACCGGTGCTGTGTGCGGCAGTCTTTCCGATTGAAACACTCGAACCCAAAGCCGCTGCAGAACCGGCCCCTGAACCAAAATCCGAATCCCAGGCCGCATCGGATAAAGCCGATAAAACACCGGCTCCGGCTTCGGTCCCGGAACCTGCCCCAGCGAGCCCTACAGCCGATGCCAGTCAGCCCGCTGCCGAGTCACCACAGGCGCCCGCAGCGGATTCGGCGGTTCAGGTCGAAACCATCGAGCAGCCGGCCCGGCCCAGCCCGGTTTCCAAAGCCATTGAGCAGCTTGTCGGCTCCGGACAACCCGGTTTGGCCGTTCCATACACGACCATGCCCGGCACGGTCGGTGCACTGGATTTGAATTGCCCGGTGCAGAATCTGGTCAGTACCCCTGCCGTCTGGATCGATCCGGACGCCAGCATTCAACAGGCCATCCTGCTGATGCAGCAGCATAACACCAGTTACCTGCTGGCCGGCAAGAACGGGCAGCTCGAAGGGATTCTGTCGCGGTCCGACACCGCAGCGGCAATCAGCCCCTATACCAAATCCGTCTTTGCACACTACCGCCGCCCCCAGGACGATGCCACATTCCAAATCCGCGTCAAATGGTTTGTCAGCCGCCCTGTCCGAGCCGTCCGGCCGGAGACCCCCCTCTGGGCGGCCATCGATATTTTGTGCAAATACGCCATTCGCTGCCTGGTGATACTGGATTCACAGCAGCGTGTGACCGGACTTATAACCGTTTTTGACATCTTCAAAAAAATGCTCTCGACTGACGGCTCTTCCCTGGCCGGCCAAATCAGTCAGCCCCCGCCGTTTCTTGCGGACATGACTGCACAGCCGTCCAAAGCCGCAGCACGAGAATAAGAAGACAGGATGATAGACACAGGAGTGGATATGAGCAACAACAAGGCAATGCTGAAGGATTTGATCGAGCAGGCAGCAAGTCAGGTCATGCTGCTGGATGCCGAAAAAGCCTGCGACATGGAGCAGTTCAGAACGCTGTTTGAGCAGATCGTTTCCGCCGCCGGCAATCTGGACCAGGGGCCGGAGCAAATCATCGCCCGGTTTCAGAGCCTCGGTGCTGATGCCGCCAGCGCCATCAGCGCGGCGCTGACTCAACAAAATCAGGGACAATCCGACTGCGTCGATAAACTCAGCAGCATGGTCAGCGACCTGCAGAATCTGCTGGCCGAAATTGACCGCACCGCCGGACAGGCCCCCACCCAGACTGCCGCGGCTCTGTCACTGAGCGAAGAGGACCTGCCGCTGATTATGGATTTCATCAACGAATCGCGCGAGCACCTCGAAAACGCCGAATCCGCCCTGCTGGAAATCGAACATCATCCCGAAGATGAAGAAACCCTCAACGGCATCTTCCGGGCGTTTCATACTGTTAAAGGAACGGCAGGCTTTTTGAACCTGACCGATATCAATAAACTGGCCCATTCGGCGGAAAATCTGCTGGATATGGCCCGCAAGGGACAGCTCAAACTCGTCGGCGACGCCAGTGATGCGGCATTGGCATCGGTGGACATGCTCAAAGGCATGCTGACCAGTCTCGAAGCCGCGGCAGCGCAGACCGGCACCTATCAGTCGCCTGCTGAGCTGGCCGCAATGATCAGCACTCTTGAAAGCCTGGCCGCTTCAGAATCCAAACCAGCCGCCCCGGCTTCGGCTCTGGCACCCCAGACTAGTACCCCGGCCCAAACCGCTCCGGCTGCCGCACCGGCCGCCGAATCGGTCGCGACCACCATCACCTTTACCGAAGAAGATCTGCCGCTGATTATTGACTTCATCAACGAATCCAAAGAACATATTGAAAACGCCGAGGCCGCCCTGCTGGAACTGGAAAACAATCCCGAGGACGCCGAGACGCTCAATAAAATCTTCCGTTCCTTCCATACCATCAAAGGTATGGCAGGCTTTCTCAACCTGACCGATACCAACAAACTGGCTCATGCCGCTGAAAACCTGCTGGATATGGCCCGCAAGGGGCAACTGAAACTGACAGGCCCCTTCAGTGACGCCACCTTCGCATCCATCGATATGCTCAAAACGATGCTGGCCGCCATGGAAACGGCAGCCGGGCAGAACAGCGCCTATCAGACGCCGGGCAATGTCGATGCCCTGATTACCCGTCTGCACGACTGCGCCAGCGGAAAAATTACCGAGTCGGCACCCGCACCGCAAGCCCCGGAACAGGCCTCCGAGCCGCTCAAGGAAACCGAAGACCATAAGCTCGATGCCATGCTGGGCAGTGAGAAAGAAACGCCTGCAGCGGCCGCATCCAAATCCGCTGAAGAAAAAATCAAAGTCAGCACCACGCGCCTCGACGACCTGATCAACATGACCGGCGAGCTGGCGGTCGCCCAGTTGATGATCGCCGAAGAAGTCGGCAAATCCTGCAATAATGACAGTGACTTATACCGCAAAGTCGCCCATCAGAACAAAATCGTCCGCCAGCTTCAGGAACTGTCCATGTCGATGCGGATGGTCACGGTGCAGGGAGTCTTCCAGAAAATGGCCCGACTCGTCCGGGATCTGTCCCGCAAAGCCGGCAAGACCATCGACTTTGTCACCAGCGGTGAAGAGACCGAACTGGACCGCACCATCGTGGATAAAATCACCGACCCGCTGATTCACATGATGCGCAACTCCGTCGATCACGGCGTAGAGACCGCCGAAGACCGCAAAGCCAAAGGTAAATCCGGGACCGGCCATATTCATTTGCGAGCCTATCACCAGGCCGGATCGATCATCATTGAAATCACCGACGACGGCAGAGGCCTGAATCGCGATAAAATCCTCAAAAAGGCCGTCGAAAAAGGGCTGGTCGCCAAAGGCCAGGATGTCTCCGACGATGAAATCTACAAGATGATTTTTATGGCCGGTTTTTCGACTGCTGAGAAAGTTACCGATGTCTCAGGCCGCGGCGTCGGCATGGACGTGGTCCGCAAAAACATCGAATCCATCGGCGGAAAAATCGATATCCGTACCAAAATCGACCAGGGAACGACCTTCCTGATTCGGCTGCCGCTGACCCTGGCCATCATCGATGGCCAGATCGTCACCCTCGGTTCACAGCGCTATATTATCCCGATCAACACGGTCGTACACAGCATCCGGCCGACCGCCGACCAGATTTCCAGCATACAGAACCGCGCCCAGATGGTCAAGATCCGCGACATGCTGATGCCGCTGGTGCCGCTGCACAAACTGTTTAATGCTTCCGACGCACGACAGAATCCGACCGAAGGTCTTCTGGTCGTGGTCGAGGAAGGCAATCGCAAATGCTGTCTGCAGGTCGATGACCTGCTCGGCCAGCAGCAGGTCGTCATTAAAAGCATCAGCGGCCTGGGCAATATCAAAGGGGTCTCCGGCGGCGCCGTCATGGGAGACGGCAGGGTCAGCCTGATCCTCGATATCCCCGGCCTGATTGCATTGGCTCAAACGCAAACCTATTAAGCGAGAAACATTATGCTCGGACTGTCTGTCTTACAAGATAATCTGGTTTTGACTGATCAGGAATTTGAACAGATCAGCGCGCTGGTGTACGAACACTGCGGTATCGACCTGCATGACGGCAAAAAAGAACTGGTCCGTTCCCGACTCGGCAAGCTGCTGCGCCAGAAAGAGTTTTCCAGTTTTGCCGACTATTACAAATATGTTTTGTCGGATTCTTCCAAAACCGCACTGACCGAACTGACCGACGCCATCAGCACCAACCTGACGTCTTTTTTCCGGGAATCACAGCATTTTGATTTTGTATCTCAAACGCTCCTGCCGGAACTGGCCGTTCGCAAAACAGGCCCCGCCAGAAAAATCCGCTGCTGGAGCGCCGGCTGTTCATCCGGCGAAGAACCTTACACCATCGCCATCACCCTGCTGGAAAATCTCCAGCAAGCCGGTGACTGGGACATCAAAATCCTGGCTACCGATATCTCCAGCCGTGTCCTGCAGCGCGCCGCCGAAGGTATTTACGATGCCGAACGGGTCGCTCCCGTACCGCCGGCGGCCAAAAACCGCTACCTGACCAAGGTACGCGGCAGCGGTCAGCCGATGTTCCAGGTCAGCCCCGTGCTGCAGAAGATGATTGTCTTTAAATACCTGAACCTGATGGAACCCTGGCCGTTCAAAGGCCCCATGGATTTTATTTTCTGTCGAAATGTCATGATCTATTTCGACAAGCCCACCCAGCAGAAGCTGGTCAACCGCTACTGGGACGTACTGGATCGGGGCGGCTACCTGTTTACAGGTCATTCGGAGTCGCTGACGGGCATTGCTCACAAATTCCGCTATGTACAGCCGACCATCTATAGAAAGGATTAGGGCCAGGATGCTAAGTACCTCTCGCAATATCACCGTGCAGGTCTCCGACGCCCGCGTCTCCAAAGACCCGGACAGCGTTCTGGTGACCTACTCGCTGGGATCCTGCATCGCGGCTGCCTTTTATGACCCGGCCATCCGCATCGGCGGGATGATTCATTATCAGCTCCCCTCGTCATCCATGGATCCGGCCCGGGCCGCCCGGGAACCGCTGATGTTCGCCGATACCGGAATGAAGCTTCTGCTGGACCACCTGGTCTCTTCCGGCGCCGATCGCAGACGCATTATCGCCAAACTGGCCGGCGGTGCAGCCATGGATAACGGTCCCAAAGGATTTGAAATCGGCAACCGTAACTTTCTGGCCGCCCGTAAACTGCTCTGGCAGTTCGGCGTAATGATCAAAGGCCAGGAAGTGGGCGGCAATGTTCCGCGTAATATGTATCTCAATATCGCTGACGGCACTGTGACCATCAAGGCCAACGGCATTGAAAAAGTGATTTAAGGAAACACCCATGACAGTTGCAGCCCAACTTCATAAAGTATTAATCGTGGACGACTCAGCCATCGTGCGTCAAATCCTCAGCAAAGAACTCAATACCCAGCCGGGCATTGAAGTCATCGGAACCGCACCCGATCCCTATATCGCCCGTGATAAAATCGTCAATCTCGAGCCGGATGTACTGATTCTTGATGTCGAAATGCCCCGCATGGACGGCATCACCTTCCTCAAGAAAATCATGGAACACCGCCCAATGCCGGTCATCATCTTCAGTTCGCTGACCCCCAAAGGCAGCAAAACCGCCATCGAAGCCCTTGCCGCCGGCGCCGTCGAAGTCGTCGCCAAACCCGGCCCGTCCTACAGTGTCGGCGATGCCTGCAAAACGCTGGCCGGCATCATCCATTCGATTTCCTCCAAAGCCATTCGCCCGATGCCCCAGCGGACCACCGCCCCCGTCAAAGCCGACACCGCCGCAACGTCCCATATGCTGGAAACCACACAGAAAATCCTGGCCATCGGTGCCTCCACCGGCGGTGTCCAGGCCCTGACCTGCGTCCTGACCGCCCTGCCGGCCACGTCGCCGGGCGTCGTGGTTGTTCAGCACATGCCTGCCCAGTTTACCAAATCCTTCGCCGACCGGCTTAACTCCGAATGTGCCGTCCGCGTCAAGGAAGCTCAGGACGGCGACCGCGTCCTGCCCGGCCAGGTTCTGATCGCCCCCGGCGGCTATCACATGGTGCTCCAGCGTTCCGGCGCCATGTATTATGTCAATATCAAAGACGGCCCTGCCGTCTGTCACCAGAAACCCAGTGTGGAAGTCCTGTTCAACTCCGTCGCTAAAATCGCCGGCCCCAACGCCGTCGGTGCGATCCTGACGGGCATGGGCAATGACGGCGCTCTCGGCATGCTCGCCATGCGGCAGAACGGCGCCCACACCATCGCCCAGGACGAAGAAACCTGTGTCGTCTTCGGCATGCCCAAAGAAGCCATCGCCAAAGGCGGGGCTGAACTTATCATGCCGCTGGATAAAGTTGCTGATGGATTACTGAAGTTCGCACGAGAATAAAACACCATTTGAAAAGGGCTGTTCATGTCACTGCGAAATAAGATTTTGTCTATCCTGCTGATTGCAGGCATGTGTTACGGACTCGTTGATCTGGCAGTCCAGAAATGGATTATTCTGCCCAGCTTCGAAGAGGTGGAAAACAACCGTGCCCAAGTCAATATGGATCGCTGCATTCTCGCTTTGAAAAACGAAGTGGATCATCTCAATCGCTTCTGTTACGACTGGTCCGCCTGGGATGACTCCGCCCTTTATGTTCAGGGAAAAAAAGAAGAGTTTATCGAGCAAACCATTTCCGACGAAGTGTTTCTCACTCAGCATCTGAATGCCATGATATTTCTTGACGCCAAAGGCAACTATGTGTGGGGTCAGGTCGTCAAACTCGGCGAAGAGGAAATCACTCCTCTGGAAATCGAAGAATTGCTGCCGGAAAATTTATGCCGTACTACCGCACTGATTAATCATCCCGAACCGGAACATTCCGTGGCCGGAGTCCTTCTCACTTCCGCCGGCCCCCTGATGATCAGCTCACGCCCAATCACCAACAATCTCAACACGGCACCTATAGTCGGCACGCTGATCATGGCCCGCCTGGTCAATGATGAAATGATGAATCCGCTCAGTAAACAGACCCAGGTTGATTTCGAATGGTGGAGTCTGGCTTCTGCCGGCACGCAGCAGGCCTTGCAGCAATACTTATCCAGACTGCCTTCACCGGAGTCTTCTTTTCTAGAAAAATCCGCAGATGAAAATATCGTCGCGGTGTACCGGACATTCCCCGATATTCACCAGCACAATTCATTGTTAATCAAAGCCAAAACCCCGCGCGACATCACCGCCAGAGGCATTGCCGCCGTCCGTTTCGCTCTGTTTTCTCTGCTGGGCGGCGGATGCGTGATTCTGGTGGTGTTGCTGGTCATGCTCGAAAAAATCATTATCAAACCCCTCAGTTCCGTCAATCTTTTTGCCCTTGAAATCGGCCGCTCAGGCGACCTGACCAGCCGTCTCCATCTGAACAGCCGGGATGAAATCGCCTCTCTTGCCGATTCGTTCAACCAAATGGTTGCCCAGCTTCACCAGGCCCGCGTGGACCTGATGGAACGCTCCTATCGCGCCGGCATCGCGGAGCTGGCCTCCGGCATCCTGCATAACGTCCGCAATTCCCTGACGTCGCTGCGCGTTGAAATCGAATCCCTCAACCAGCAGATTCAGGATTTGCCGCTGCAGCATATCCGACAGGCCCGCCAGGAACTCAATAACCCCGACCTGCCGCCTCAGCGACGCAAAGAACTGGAACACTTTATGTCCGTGGCTGGACAGACCATGACCGAAACCATCGATCGGCTTGCCGACGGATTCCAGAATATCGCCGACCCCATCGGCCAGATCGAGCAAAGCCTGATGCAGCCCGACCGGCTCAGCCGCAGCGCCAATACGACCGAACAATTCAAAATTTCAGAAATTCTGCATGATTGTATCGCCCTGCTGCCCAAAGGCTCCCGCCAGGATATCGACATCCGTCTGGATTCCGGACTCAATAACATCGCTCCGCTGTACAGCAGCCGCGTTGCCCTGACACACATTCTGTGCAACCTGCTGTCCAACAGCGTCGATTCCATCCGCACCGCCGGCGTCAACGGCATTATCACTATCAAAGGCGGCCTGGATACCCTCGTCGGTAAACGCGTCCTCCACATCGTGGTCCAGGACAACGGATGCGGCATCACCGAAGACCAGCTCAAGCAGATTTTCCAGCGCGGTTTTACCACCAAGCAAACCGGCACTCGGGGCATGGGCCTCCACTGGTGCGCCAATACCATCAATGCAATGAACGGCCGTATCTGGGCCGAAAGCCAGGGCACCAATCAGGGCGCCGCTTTCCATATCTTGTTTCCCTATGAACCAGCCGCTGAGGCAATCGGAACCAACGCATGAGCAGCCCGAATACCAAACGATTTCGCATCCTCATCGCCGATGATGAAGGGCCTGTCCGGCAATCCTATCAGAAGATACTCTGCCCTGTTCAGCAGGACAGCAGCAGTTTGTCCAAAACTCTTGACATGGCCGCCGCTTTATTCAGTCAGAACAGCACCGACAAGGATGTCGTTGAAGACCTCGATATCGCCTTTGACCTGACCCAGTGCAGCCAGGCTGAACAAGCCGTCGAAGCCGTTGCCACCTCAATCACCGAAAACAATCCCTTCTCCGTCGCCTTTCTTGATATGCGAATGCCTCCGGGCCGTGATGGTCTGTGGGCCGCCGAACAAATCCGCAAGCTTGATGGTGATATGGAAATCGTCTTTGTTACGGGCTTTTCAGATGTCCATCCTCGACAAATCGTCCGTCAGGTTGGCCCCGCCGACAAGATATTTTACATCCAAAAACCGTTCTCGTTTACCGAACTCTATCAGACCGCAGTTGCCCTGTCTACCAAGTGGACCAATGCTCGCGAGTTAAAGTCCCTCTACACACAGATCGAACAAAAAGTCCAAACCCGCACCGCGGAACTGGAACAGGCCAACCGTGAATTGCAAAAAATGGAACAAATCAAGAGCGACCTGGCTATTACTGTATCGCATGAATTACGGACCCCGCTGACTATCTTCCGTAATTTATTATCCAATCTGAAAGCGGGAGTGATGGGGCCGATTACACCACGCCAAAGCGAGGCCATTGGTCTGGCCGACATGGAAATCAAACGCCTCGGACGGATTCTCAATGACTTTGTCGATATCAGCAACCTTGAAGCCGGCCACGTCGATATGGACATCCGCCCGCACACAATCCAGACCATTGCCGAGTATGCCATCCGCATTCTGACGCCGATATTGAAAGACAAGAATATCGCCTATACCCTCGAAATTCCTGACCAGCAAATCGTCATCATGGCCGATATTGACCGCACCGTACAGGTTCTCGACAAGCTGATTGATAACGCCATCCGCTACAGCAATCCGGACAATCCCGCATTTGTTCTTCGTATTACCGACCTGGACAACTGCGTTCGCATCGACGTAGAAGACAATGGCAAAGGCATCCAGTCCGACGACATCAGCCGCCTGTTCAATAGATTCGTTCAAATCGAAAAACAGCTCGGTGCCGGCTATCACGGCACAGGACTGGGGCTGCCCATCAGTAAAAAACTTGTCGAAATGCAGAAAGGCCGCATCTGGGTCGAAAACAAACCCCTCGGCGGAGCCTGTTTCAGCTTCACCCTGCCCAAAATCTGGACTATCGCCCCCGCCTCAGTGAAGACGAAATCAACCACATCCAACACCGCCTGATCCCCCAGCCGGATAGCAGCTCACATCGAGTATTCTGAATGTCGAAAGAATCCCTTCCTGTTCATCTGTGCAGTTTCAGTGCTTCATCCAGTTTTGTGCCATCCTTGAAAATTCATACAGGTTGACAATACAATTGCCGTCCATATCGATTCCTGAAGTCGAAGCACAATCGTCAATCAGCCACAAATGAGCAAAGTCAGCGACATCTTCACCCGAGATGCGTCCGTCGCCGTTAAAATCACCATACAGCCACTGATATTGGGATGTAAAGTACCAAACCGGCCCGGGATGACGCACAATTGCGCCTCCGGCCTTGTGTTCATTGGTAACGACACGCCAGAAATACCCCGTATTACTGCTCAAGTCAGTCGGATTATATGTGTTTTCACCCAAACCCGATACAATCCGGGCGTTGGTATTCATCGCATTGACCTGGGCATAATCTTCACTCAGATACACATCGAACGTCCAGCTTTTCGATTGCCAATTTGCCTCCGCGGATGTCCACGACAGATTCTGGTCAGGCCCCACCGAGTGATCCCAAAGGGCGGGCACAGGATTATAGACGGACTGATAAAGCCGTACATGGTCGAATTTGTAATAGGACCAGTGGTAACCCATGGGCCTGAACCGAACACGAAGTTTCTTGCCGACCGCAGCCGGAACCGTGCTTGCATCGGCACTCAAAGTGAATGTCATCCATTGAGAAGTTGCACCCCCGGTCACAAATTTGGTTGTGGCAACCAAGCCGGTATCGCCGGCGTTATTCGGATTGTAATAAGAAAGATCCGCATTCACTTCATGCGATCCCCATCCGTTTTCCGACCAGTAATCAAACTTCAATACAAATAATTCATTGTTCTGGATAGTATAATCCATATCTTGCCATATTCCATTCGTGTAAAAATAGACCTCCGGCGCACCCGTGTACCACCCCGCATGCAAAGCCCAGTCGCCATCGGTCGATTGACTGTTGTCGGTATAGAATTTGCCATCCGGATCAAAGAACCAGCCGATCTTTCCGTTTTCAAAACTCGGATTCATCAGCGTCAGAGTTGAAGCCAATGGTGAAATCATGGTCACGGAAACCGAAGGCGAAGGTATGGTTTCATTTCGTTGGGCCGAAAGGTCTCGGGCTTTTACCGTATAGGTATAGGTATTGCCGGCGGTCAGGCCTGAGTCTTCGTAGATGGGGCTCGATTGCCATCCGCTGTCGTGACCGCCTCCTGATGTACACTCAAAATAGTAGTGTACCCCGTTTAAATCAGAGGCAGTCATCGCTTCCATGGCAATTGAACCGCTGGCGGAAACATAAGGCCGAACTGCCCAATTCATCGGATTCGGCGAAGGAGGGACATTATCCGGATCTATCTGCTCGTTTTTGGGAATTGCCAGAAAGAGGATTGATGATTTCGGTAAACTTACCGTAAAGCTGTTGGCCGTGGTGATGTTTTGTCCAGCCAGATTTTTGACGTTCAAAGGATCCGGGTGCACCGTTCCGTTGATTTGGATGTTGTCCATATCCTGAATATTTACGCCGCCGGTAACCAGATTCCCGGCAGGTTCAGCCAGCCACTGCAGACCGCCGGCCGCCGCCTGAAAGCCGGCAATATGGATATCGGCCGTTAAATCCTGTGTCGGCGAATTATTGACTGCCAGAATCGTCAGATTTCCATCCGCATCAATAGCCCCGTAGGCACGAACGAGTGAATGCGTGTCCGTCACTTCGACCATCTCTTGTCCAAAACGGTTCATCAGCATCGGATGCACATACCAGACGGGATAGACGAAATAGCTGCTGTTGTATTCCCACTGCGCCCAGGCATTGGCGCCTTCCCAATTATGCTTTGCCATTTCCATGACATACTGAACGTGAAACATCGCATTGACGTAGGCCTGTCGTCTGCGATAGGCATCATTGTCGTCGTTGCCCGCATCCCATTCCGTCATCCAGTATCGGATTTGTCCGACATACTCCGGGCCGAGGGCGTCGGCTACAATCCCATCCAGGTTGGAAGTAAACTGGGCAATTTCATTAATTCTGTCGTTCAGGAGTGTCGGATTGTACGAGGCCGGTTCACCGTCGCCGGGATACTGATGGATAATCAGAAAGTCAGGAATGGCACCCTTTGCAGACGCTGCCACCAGCGTATCATAGGTCCAGTATCCCTCGTACCAGCCCCAGGGCTGAAGACCATGATATGGTTCAACATTGGCGCCGATTTTAATGCCGGGATTGACGGCTTTCATTCCCAGATAGAAGTCGGCGAAATAATCACCGTAATAAGTGCCGCTGATGCCTTCAAAATAACCCGCCTCCCAGGGCCCCACGGTTTCATTGCCTATCTCCCAGTATTGGGCCGTTGGTGTGCGGGCACTTTGGTCAGTAACCCAGGCAACTGCTGCGGCAACTGCTTCCTGATGCGTATGCTGGATACCATACCAGATACCAGGAAAATTGACAATAGGCTGGAGAGTTGGATGCACCGTTTCGCCCGGCTGGCTGAGCAGGTTCAGCAGGTTAAGGGTCTCACTGTAACTGACAATCCATGTTTTGGTTTTATTCGGACCTTCCATGTCACTCCACAGATAGGCATCGCCCCAGGAACCGCCGCACCATCGCATATATTTCCGGCCGGATGCTTTCAGCAGGTTATTGAAGGTCGTATTGCTTCCATTCTGAGCCCCGTCCCAGGCCGTCAGGTTTCCCCCGTACAATGTCATTGGAATGGTGCGAATCGGTGAGGCGCTATCGACTGTGATTGTCAGATCTGCAGCGAAAAGCGGTGACCCAATCGACATAAATAGAAATAGAATAATCGAATAATTCCTGAACCATCGCTGATTATGTCGTTTCACTGAATCCCCCATTATCGTTTTTGGCACAGTCATCTGACCGTTTGTCTAAAAATGCGGGCCGACATTGGTAGCCGGCCCGCCTGATTTCATACCCACGGATGTAAAAACAAATTACGCTTTGCGGCGTTTGAGCAGAGCCAGAGCGCCCAGCCCGAGTACCGACAGTGTGGCCGGCTCGGGGACTTTGGCGTTGATGTTGTCCACCCAGAGTGTGCCGCTGGCGCCGGAGTTAGTAACAATAAACAATTCAGCCCATCCGCCAGCGCCATTGTTGATGAAATTATCACGGATGCTCTGGGGTATTGTCCAGCTCAGAGTTTCTGTTCTCGGGCTCCACGGTACACCAGCCGTGTACTTATCGCCCATATCCTGCCAGCCGCCTGTTTCGCTGTTGACAATTAGAATCACGTTGAGCCACCAGGCGGGAATCTGACCATTGTCGTTCCGCGTGGTGAGATCCAGGCTAAACTCTTCCATGGTCTTCATCACATCCAACTGCGTTAGCATATCCAACTTCATCACCGTCTTCCAGCTACTGGGGAAAACCACTTCGAGAGAGCTGGCACCATTGGTTACTCCAAACGTAGAATAGGTGCCCGTGGCCCCGCTCTGCATTTCCCAGTTATCCATGGTGCCTTCAAAATTGCCGAGGTTGATGGTCGCGGCCATCGATGTAAGACCAAGGCACAGTACCGCAAGAGATAATACAATTGTTTTTTTCATCTTTTTTCCTCCGAAATAAACCATCTGGTTTACCAAGACGGGCGACCCAGCGCCGCCCGCCTTGACAATTCATCATTATACACATATCAAAGCTTCATATCCACAAAAACAGCAGACTGTTACTGACAATTGGTGATAAAATCGGCACAGTTCAACCAGTTTGAAGCCAACATCGTAAGATCAGTCATCTCGACCTGACAGTCCTGATCCAAATCGGCCCCGTTAAACCAGGGAGCGCCAGGAAGCCGGCGGGCTGCATCACAGGCCGAAGTCCCGACTGTGATACGAACGGTATCGGTACCGATTAATTTTGTATCATTTACATCCAGTTTGATATCATAAACACCCGGCAAAGTAAATGGAAGAGTCAGCGAGGGTTTATCGGGCAGCGGAAAGACCAGATTGTCGATACGATTGGAATTGTTTGCTTTGGCCCAGGAATACGTCAACTCGGCCTGCGCAACCGGCCTGTCATCATCGTTGACAACCGGTGTCAGCGTTACATCTACCTGACCCGGCGTTCCATCCTGACCCAGCCAGACAACCTGATCGTCGCCAAGGCTTACTGTCGGTGCCTGGTTAATATAGGCGGTAAACTGCCAGTGCTGGCCGGGGAAATTCGGCTCAACGGGCGGCACCGTTCCACGATACGAATCGACGACCCAGTGATACACCGTGTTATCCTGCAGAGGCGGCAGTTCGCTTAACGCAAGCGTCTGGATCGCGGCGGGATCAAGAATGGTCTTGACCAAGGGTAGAACTTCCGTCCATTCATCGTAATTCGGATCGGCCGGATTGGGCTCAGCGGTTCCGAAATAGACATCGTTGGCAGTGATGCCCTCGATATTCTTCCAGCTCAATTCAGTCAATACGGTCGGATCGACTTCAGTGTTATGGAAAGGGCTGGGATCATAGGCATAGTTGTGCGCCGACAGGACTTTGAATTTAAAATCCATTTTGGAACCGGACTGGAAGATAATCAGCAGGTTGGTACAGTCCTTCTGATTGGGAATCCCGGAGGTATCCGTAATATCGATCGTCACCGTTTTGGTTTCCCCGGGCTCAACGCCCACGCCGGTTCCCGTCTGCCACCAGCCGTTGAACGGGGTACTTGCACCCAGAATGATGCTAAATTGGGCCGTGCCGATATTAGTCACGGTCATCTTCCAGCCCTTGATGTCGATACCCGTCATGACATTGGGAAGCAGGGCATCATTGGTTGGATTAAACTGCATCCACCACTGGCTGGTGGTATTATTCATATTGCTGGAACTCCAGGTATCCAATACGACATTCAGCGTCACATCTGCTGCAACAGAACCGTTCCATGCGGCTAATTCCTGGTCTTCAAGGACATAATAGTTATCCGTATCCATATAGCCTGCCTGCAGAAATGAAACAAGACACAATAGGATTATAAATAATAATCTGCTTTTCATACTATTTCCCTTTCATATATCTATGCACTAATCAAACCGGTTAGTTGCAGTTGGTTACGGTATCAATACAGTTCAGCCACGCAGAAGCCATCGCCTGGAAGTCTCCCAGATTCACAAGGCAGTCATAATTAATATCTGCAATGTTGTGTGTATTGGGCTTCCTCAGTGCGGCTTCACAGACGGTGTCATCAACATGGAATTCAACCACGCCAACGCTGCTGCGCAGTCCGTCACTGACCGTCAATTGGAATTGATAGGGATGACCTTCTTCGGTAATGGTTATAGTGGTATCTTCCGACGCGGGAGAATGGATTACCGCCGTGGCAGGACCGGCAAGCTGTGTCCATGCATACGAGACAATCGGGCCGTCATCCACAACCGCTGCATCGAGAGAAACAATCACCTGCCCCGGTATTCCGCCCTGTCCAAGATAGGGATAGGGCTGGTCAATGGTCACCACCGGAGCGGCATTAAACTGAGTCTGGAAGCTCCAGATGACGCCCGGGAAATTGGGGTCGACGGAAGGAGTGTCATACCCATCGACCACCCAATAGTAGTTTTTACCGTCAACCAGCGATGCCGGCATGGCAATCGAAGGGGTCAATCCGGGATTATTCAGGGTAATTACCTGGGTTAATTTGGCTTGATAATCCAGGTAATTAGGTTCGGAGTCGGACTGACCGAAATAAATCTTATTCTGGGTCACGCCGGCCGGATTTTTCCAGCTCAGGGTAGTCTGCGTACCGCGCACTTCAGTATCCCCATCAGCAGGAACCGAATCATAAGCAACGTCAGGCAGGTCCAGCTCGATAAAGTCATGGGTGGTGTAGGACCAGCCGGATTTGATACGGATGATATTTTTGCCGGCAGCCAGGTTAACAGCCATTGGAATATCCCGTTTAGCATCATCCCAGGCAGCCCACCAGCGGCTTAAAAGCTGGAATTGGACCTGAGTTCCATACGTTACAATCGAATTGCGGAAACTTTCAAATTTACTGCTGGGCCGGGGAAACGGATCCCAGTAGTACCCGCAGTTCCAGTTCTGATCAATGAAGGCAGTCGTCATATCATTGACATAAATCAAATCGTACTTCTGATCCGCTGTCCCGTTGGCGTAAAAGCCGATGCGCATCGGGAACGTATTCGGCTCACGAACATTTACGACATAATCAATTGTCCCGGCCGGATCTGCATTAATAAGAAGTACCCCTTCTCCCCCGGAAGCATCTGCATACGAATCGATGCTCGTGTTCGGACTGGACAGGATCGCATCCTCAGCCTCAAAACGAACCCATTTGGCTGCGGCCATCGGGGCCAGGAAGCACAAACACAATAACACACCCAACACCTTGCTTCTCATGACTTTTCCCTTTCCCTATTGTATCGAATTCACATATCTTCTTCTATGACACTATCAAGCACTCCGTGCAGCTACGCACCGCACAGATATTTATCCTGATCTTACTTGAGAATTTCCGTTTCGTCGCGGCTAAGTACAGCGGCATTAACCACTTGCTTCTTTTGCTCGCGGAAAAATCATACCCGTTGGGTATATTCTGTTAATCGGCGGATTCGACTTCAAATCTCGAATCCCCCAGCAAACACAAATCATAATGATTGGCATTAAA
>CAZKAI010000064.1:0-4695 GCA_964550565.1 uncultured Pirellulales bacterium | reverse complement strand
GAGGTTCCAAAGCCGCTGCCGCCCATGATAAGGTCGCCCAGGCTGATCACCTCCTGCCCTTTCCATATTTCATTGTTATCGGAATCAATCCGGCGAACAAAATAATTCGTATTGCAGGGGATTTCCGAAACCGCTGCAGTAATCCCGGAGATTCGCCAGGCTTTTCCTTTTGCAACCGTATGCATGGTTTTTTCGGCCCGGCCGCCCGCAATCAGCATGGTCTGTCCTTTGATAACATGGAGTTCCACCGTTCCATCCATGGCCGTATCGACGCCAAATTCCGTTCCAAGGTCGATAATTTTGGAATTTTGCGTGTAAATCGTAAAACCCAGCGCCTCTTTCGGAACGCTGGCATAAACGCGACCATACATCAGGTTGACCTGATCTTGCGTGGCAATCTCGAATTGTGCCGGGGCCTCAATGACAATCCTGGCCTGATTATCGAACAGAATTTCAGCAAACCCCTTATCCAGCACAAGGGGTTCCCGCCGAGTCGACAACCGCGTACCGTGCTTGAATGAAGTGTTCGCCCCCAGCCATTTGGCATCAACACTGTCCGTCAGCGTCGCCACCTCACTGGCCGGCGGCGGCGCCACTCGCACAAACACAACCATCAGAATCAGTGCTGCCATGGAAATGATTGCCGTATAGAGAGGAATATGATGCCGGGATTTTGGTGTTTTGGGTACATTTGCCGGCACTGCAGCCGGGGCGGGCAGCTCTTTTTCCACAACCGGGGCAGTTTTTTCATATTCCGACAACTGATTCCAGAGATTGATATCCAGCAGGTGTTCATGATCATCGGTCTGCCGGGTAAACTGTCGATGACCCGGATTTTTCAACTGAACATACAGCCTGATACACGTGCAGTAATAATCCAGGGCCTCCGGATCGCTGGCGATGCGATGTTCCAGATACGCTCTCTGTTCCTCCGAGATAGTCTGCTCCAGCGATTTTAGAACCAGAAGGCATAATTCATGATTGTCTTTCAAATTGTTCACGACAACTCCTCCTGCTTGTTACGCTGAACACATGCGATCAGAAAGGTATGAATACGTGTTAATGTGCTGTATAATCCCTGAACCGGCCTGTCGATGCGTTTGGCCAATTCCTTAATCGAGATATTGAGCTGATACCGCATCGTTATCAGTTTGCGATCCTTGTCATTGAGCCGATTCAGGCATTTGTGCAGCAGCTCATAAGACAACTCATTCTGTTCTTTCCTGCTGGACAAATGCTCCGAAATCGTGTCAATGGTGGACGAGGAAAATTTGATTCGTGTATTGGATTTTTCACGCTGGAGATGCATGATTTTATATCGGGCAATCGTTACCGCCCAGGACGCAAAATCCGTCCCCGGCTCATACTGGTCAAACTTTTCCCATAATACCGCCGCCGTATCCTGCAGGATGTCTTCGGCATCCGGCACACTGGGAACCAGCATCAGAATATAGGTCAGAATCAAATTGTGATTGGCCATCAGCAATCGGATGTATTCCGTATGCCGTGAATCCTTAGATGACTTCTGTCCCATCGATTCCATAATCACCCTATCCTAACTAAACATCGTCTCTCATATATTAATTCCAAACCATGACCCGGATTAGGCTAAATTATTTGAAAAAAAAATATTTTTATATTTTTATACTTACTGCTATTGTATATATAGTTATAGATATTTAATCACATAATACCTCATCATACCCATATCTATATTCATTTGGTACAGGAGCTGCTTATAAAAGTATGATGCAAAACGAAACAAGGATTATAAAAAGGATTTGCAAAATCAAGGTCTTTTGACTATGTTTCGTGTTTCTAACCCCATGCGGGCAGGGTGTTCGCCTTCGAACGTACATCGACCCGGAAATGAAGCAGAATCAGGATTGGATCACTATGGCACAGGAAGTCAGATTACCGCAATTAGGTAAGGCGATGAAACAGGCCACGATTGTCGCCTTAAAAGTCGGCCTGAATCACACCGTCGGCAAGGGGCAGATTCTCTGCGAACTTGAAACGGATAAGGCAACTCTGGAACTTGAATCCCCCGCCGCTGGAACGATCCGCCATGTTTTCTGTGCTGAAGGCCAGACTCTCGATGTCGGAGCTCCGCTTTTCATGCTCGGTCAGCCCAACGAAGTCATCGACCCCGCTATTCTAAACAGGCTTCAGGCCGAGTTAGGCACAAATCAACCTCTAAATTCCGGTGTTTCCGCCTCAGGCCAGCCTGCTTCAGCCCAATCACCGGCCGATCACGTTCTGAGCAAAATCCGTCCCGCAACCGGCCCGCTCGGTGTTATCGAGTCGCTGCCGGATGAGGCCAGGGCTCCCCTGCCGGGGATTGCCGCCGGAACCAAAATTCCCCTGAACCGCTGGCAGAAAATCATCGCCGACAAAATGCTTGAATCCAAGCAGCAGATCCCCTGCTTCTACCTGAACATCCGGGCCGATATCACAGACCTGTCCGATCTGCGGGACCGTCTCAACAAAACCGCTGCTGAAAAATATTCCTTCAATGATTTCATCATGGCCGCGCTGGCCAAAGGCATGAAGCAGTATCCCATCATGACCGGCCAACTGGGCCACGACTGTATCATCCTGTCGCCCACCATCGACATCGGCCTTGCCATCGCCGCAGGCAACGGCTTAGTTGCACCCGTCGTGCGGGATGTCGGCGGCAAGACACTTGAGCAAATCGCCGCCGCTGGACGAGACCTCATCGCCCGCGCCAAAGACAACAAACTTACCGCCGACGACCTGGCCGGCGGATGCATCACCATCAGCAATCTGGGCGGCATGGGAATTGATTCATTTATCCCGATTGTGGTGCCGGGACAGTGCAGCATCCTGGGTGTCGGGCGGATCATCAGCACCCCGATGCCATCCGGCAAAGGCGATATCCTGATCCGCAAGATCATGAACCTGAATCTGTCGGTTGACCACCGTATCGCCAACGGCGCCGATGCCGCCCAATTCCTGGATTACGTCAAAAAACAGCTTGAACACCCCGACGAATTGGCAAATTAGAAACCCAATAAAAAATGCCCACACAATCCATTGTGCAGGCATCATACGACATCATAAATGCTTGGCCGCTTACGACAGCTTGGCCTCCGCATCGTGAATCAGCCCCTGCAATATCTTATCCGGGATATCCGACAACTCCGGCTCGGGCTTGTCCGCCCGGGCCATCGACGCCAGCACCCGCAGGGCCGTTCGCTTATAGATCTTCATCTTGGCGATGGACTTTTCCGCGCCGTCCAGTTCCGCATCCGCCATCTGCCGCAGGTACAGGATGCACATCTTGATGACGGCTTTTTCATCGACCGCCTTGTCGCCGCCGATGCCGACAGGTTCCGCGGGAGTATCCTTTTCATGCAGCAGCTCCCGCGTCAGGGCGTAGGTCTGGTTCATCATCATCCCGATTTTGGTTTCTTCGCCCTCGTCGATCGGCGCAAGCTTCAGTTCCGGCTCATCATCCGACTTGGGCAGCGGGATATAGCAGCGGTGCTTGCAATAGGGACAACTGCCCCACTTGCCCCCGGCCGCATCCGGCGCCTTGATTTTCTGCTTACAGCATTCGCAATGGAAACTAATCGGCATCGTTGAACTCCTTTACTTTTCGGCTCGATACTCTGCGGTTACATCCGTGGTAATCCCGCCGCGCGGGGTAAACTGCGAGGTCACCCGCATCCACCGCGGCTTACAGGATTCAACAAGGTCGTCCAGAATCTCATTGGTCAGCCGTTCATAAAAGACGCCCTTATTGCGATAACTCTGCATATAAAACTTCAGACTTTTCAGCTCGATACAGGACTGGCCGGGGGTGTAGTCTATCGTAATGACCCCGAAGTCCGGCTGCCCGGTCTTGGGACAGACGCTGGTAAATTCCGGACATCGGATGGTGATTTTATAATCCCGTCCCGGCCGGGGGTTATCAAACAGCTCAAATTGCGGTTTTTCGCTCATGCAATTGCCCTTTTTTCAAAAACTGGTATAGTAACTGGGGTTATTGTACTGGAAATTGAGACTTTTGCAAGAAGTTGAGACCGAAATGCCCCAAACGAATACCCGAAAAGCCGTTGTTCTGGTTAGTGGAGGTCTGGATTCGGCCACCACGCTGGCCATCGCCCTGAATGAAGGCTTTACCTGCTATGCCTTGTCGTTCCGTTATGGCCAGCGCCATGAGGTGGAACTGACCGCCGCCTGCCGGGTGGCAACCACGATGGGAGCGAAAGAACACCGGATTATCGATATTGACCTGGCCGGGATTGGCGGGTCGGCCCTGACCGATATGGCGCTGGATGTCCCCAAAGACCGACAGGATATGTCGCAGGGGATCCCCATTACCTACGTGCCCGCCCGCAACACCATCTTCTTGTCGTATGCCCTGGCGTATGCGGAGGTGCTGGGAGCGTTTGATATTTTTATCGGCGTCAACGCGATGGACTACAGCGGCTACCCGGATTGCCGGCCGGAGTATATCGAGGCCTTCGAAAAGATGGCCAACCTAGCGACCGCGATTGCCGTGGAGGGCAAGGGGCGTTTCAAAATCCATACCCCTATCATCCGGATGACCAAGGCACAGATTATCCAGACAGGCACACAGCTCAAGGTGGATTATTCTCTGACCCATAGCTGTTACGACCCGGACGAACAGGGCCGGCCCTGCGGCCATTGCGACTCCTGCCAATT
>CAZKAI010000063.1:21820-23456 GCA_964550565.1 uncultured Pirellulales bacterium | reverse complement strand
ACAAACGTATCCGCAAGGGGCTGGAGTCCGACGATTTTGAGTATGTTGTTGAACTCAAAATCGATGGGCTGGCTATCAGCCTGCATTATGAATCCGGCCGGCTCGTTACCGCCGCCACACGCGGCGACGGCCGGACGGGCGATGATGTCACGGCCAACATTCGAACCATCCGGGCCATCCCTCTGGAGCTGATGAATTCCCAAAGCTGCCCTGCCGTATTGGAGGTCCGCGGGGAGGTCTATATGCCTAAAAAGGCCTTTTCCGAACTGAATAAGGCAAAGATTGAAGCAGGCGAGCCGGAGTTTGCCAATCCGCGCAACGCGGCTGCCGGCTCATTGAAATTGCTGGATTCACGGATTACCGCGACACGCAAGCTGTCGTTTTTTGCTTATTCGCTGGGCAAAGTCAGTTCTCCCCTGGCTCAGACCCACTGGGATTCGCTCGAGAAGCTGAAAGCTCTCGGCCTGCCGACCAATCCGCATACCGCAAAAGCCAAAGATATCGAAGAGGTCATTCGGATTTGCGATTCATGGGCTGACAAAAAAGACAAACTGGACTATGCTGTGGACGGCATGGTCATCAAGCTCAACCGCTACGACCAGCAGGATGCTCTCGGCATGACCGGCCGCAGCCCGCGCTGGTGTATCGCCTATAAATTCCCCGCCGAACAAGCAGAAACGGTGGTCGAATCCATCGAAGTCCAGGTCGGCAAGACCGGCACACTGACCCCAGTGGCCAACCTCAAACCCGTCAAACTGGCCGGAACGACGGTCAAGCGGGCCAGTCTGCATAATTTTGATATGCTGAGCAAACTGGATGTCCGCTGCGGTGACACGGTCATCATTGAAAAGGCCGGCGAAATCATTCCGCAGGTGGTCTCTGTCAAACACAAACAGCGGAATCTGTTCGACAGCAAACCTTTTGCGATTCCCACAAGCTGCCCTGTCTGCGGAGGACCAGTTCGAAAAGACGACAATGGCGTTTTTATCCGCTGTGTCAATACACAATGCCCCGCCATCCTCAAAGAGCGGTTGATTTATTTCGTCGGTAAAGGCCAGATGGATATTGACAATCTTGGTCCCGCACTCATCGAACAGCTTGTCGATAAAAAACTGGTCAGGACATTTGCCGATATTTACAAACTCAACTTCGGACAGCTTGTACAGATGGAACGCATGGGCGACAAAAGTGCAGCCAATGTGATGGAAAGCATTGAACAAAGCAAAACTCGCCCGTTGTGGCGTTTGATCGCATCGCTGGGTATTCGCAATATCGGCAGCCAGACGGCCCAGATACTGGCCGAGGAATTCGGTTCACTGGAAGCCCTGATGGATGCTGATATTGAGCGATTGCAGGTCATTGAACAGATTGGCCCCATCGTAGCTCAAAGCGTCTATGATTACCTCCATGATCCGGAAAACATTCAGGCGATTCGCGAAATGCTGGACGCCGGTGTTCAGCCCGCCGCAGCGGCAAAGAAAGCCAGCAACAAGCTCGAAGGCCAGACCATTGTCGTCACCGGAACGCTCAAAACCTATTCCCGCCAGTCCATCGAACAGACCATCAAAGACCACGGCGGAAAAACAGCAGGCTCGGTCAGTAAAAAGACCTCGTTTGTACTCGCAGGTGAAAACGC
>CAZKAI010000063.1:2018-21720 GCA_964550565.1 uncultured Pirellulales bacterium | reverse complement strand
AACTGGGTATCGAAATCATCGACGAAGACGAATTTCAGAGGCGCATCCAATGACCACAGCCCAGCATCAGGATTATATGCAGCGTGCCCTCGAACTGGCGGCACAGGGAATCGGCTCGGTGGAACCCAATCCCGCCGTCGGCTGTGTGATTGTCAAAGACGACCGGATCATCGGGCAGGGATTTCATCAACGTTTTGGCGGCCCCCATGCTGAGATTAACGCACTGGCCGATTGCCGCAATCGTGGTTTCGACCCGGCGGGGGCAACAGTGTATGTCACGCTTGAACCCTGCTGTCATACCGGCAAGACCGGCCCATGCACACAGGCCCTGATTGAAGCCAAAGTCGGCACCGTGGTTGCGGCAGTACAGGATCCCTCGGATAAAGTTGCCGGCAAAGGATTCGCCCAACTGCGTCAGGCTGGAATCGATGTCACTGTGGGGATTTGTGACGCTCAGGCGCATCGTCTCAATGCCCCCTTTTTCAAATTCGCCAAAGCCGCCCGTCCCTGGGTCATTGCCAAATGGGCTCAAAGCATCGATGGCAAACTGGCCTGGCGAAATCCTCCCGCCGAGGGTAACTGGATTTCCGGCACGCAAAGCCGACAGGACGTCCATGAACTTCGAAGGCGATGTCAGGCTATTCTGGTCGGCGTCAATACGGTGATTACGGATAATCCCCGCCTGACGGTCCGCATCCCCGGGCAAACCATTGAACGCCAGCCGCTGCGGGTGGTACTGGATACATATCTGAGAACTCCTCTTGACTGTCATCTGACAACGACAACCGAGGCCCCGACATTGATTATTACTTCCGAACTTGCCCTGCAAAATAATCACGATAAAGCCGCCGCTTTTCGCAAAGCCGGCGTTGAGGTATTGCCTATACCCCAAAGCAATCAGCACCCGGATTTGCCGCACCTGCTGACCGAACTGGGGCAACGCGGCATCCAGCAGCTTCTGGTCGAAGGTGGTCCGACGGTCTTATCGTCATTTTTAAGTATGAATCTGGCCGATGAACTCTGTGTTTACATTGCCCCGATGCTGCTGGGGCAGGATGGGACCGCGGAAATAACCTCAGCCCTGAATGCAACGGCAATGCAAAGACTTTGCGATATAAAAATCGGCACGTTTGAACAGGACGTCAAAATATCCGCCCTGCTGTCGAATGATTATACCAGGACATTACTGAATCCATCCTGAGTCTTAAATACAAAAGAGGCATTCTATGCAAGCGATTATCAGACGAGTCTTGATTCCCATATTGATTATCACCCTGCCGATTTCGGCCATGATTGCATATACCCTGTATTATCAAAAAGCCAAACGGCATCGTACCGCACAGAACACACAAAACGCAGCACCAGTAACTTTTGGCACGAAACACTGGGAAAGCTTTCGAGGTAATCCCGCACAGACCGGTACTTCAGAAGGCCAACTGCCGATTCAACTGTCCATCAAATGGAAATTCACTGCCAAAGACGCCGTCAAGTCCACACCGGTTGTCAAAGACGGTAAGGTCTTTGTGACTTCCAGCGATAAAAATATTTATTGCCTCTCATTGGACAAGGGCGAAATCATCTGGACTTACACAGCGGGTGATGCCATTGAAGCCAGTGCCCTTGTGATTGACAATACCGTCTATGTTGGCTCCGAAGACCGTACTCTGTATGCCCTTGATACCGAACAAGGCAAGCCCGTATGGACTTACAAAACCGGCGATAAGATTACCGGCTCAGTCAATTACCGCACTGTCAACGGCTCGACAGAGCTTTTCACCGGCAGCTATGACGGCCTGTTCACCTGTCTGGATGCCGCAACCGGTACAAAGAAATGGTCGTACGAAGCCCAAAACTATATCAACGGCTCCCCCGCCATCGGCAACGGCCTGGCCGCCTTTGGTTCCTGCGACGCCAATCTGTACATGGTCCCCCTGGACGACCCCAACAGCACCAAAGCTTTTGATAGCGGCTCTTACATCGCTGCCAGTCCCGCGATTGCTAACGGCAAGGTTTATTTTGGAAATTTTGATGGACAGTTTTTCTGTGTGGATATCGAAACCGGAAAAGACTTGTGGGCCTACAAAGAGGCCAAACAGGCCTTTTTTTCCAGCCCTGCCGTCAATGAAGAGCACGTCGTGGTTGGCTGCAGGGATAAAAAAGTGTACTGCTTTGAAGCCATGACCGGAAAACTCCTCTGGACCTTTCTGACAGGTGCTGAAGTGGACAGCAGTCCAGTCCTGTGCGGTAATCAGGTTCTGATCGGCTGCAGCGACGGCAAACTCTACTACCTGTCTGTTGCCGACGGCAGCCTTACCGGGTCTTTTGATGCGGCCAGCGCCATCCTGTCCGGCCCGGCCATTGCAGACAACTGCATCCTGATTGCCTGTGAAGACGGTTCGGTCTATGCCCTCCAGCAGGCAAAGTAAAGACAGTCGCCTGTTATCGCCTGATATACAGCCCGCCGGGCAATTGTTTAATCAGCCCCTTAAGCTGCAGACTGATAATTGAGGCATGAACCTGGCCCGCCGTAAAGCCGGATTTGGCAATCATCTGTTCGGTATGCAGAGGGTCCCCGTCAAAACCTGCCAGTATTCCTTTTTCAGCTGCCGATAGATTCATTTTGGTCATATCAAATAATGTCGCCTGAACCTTTTGTTCGGCCTGCTCTGCTGCATCAGCAACATGCTCTTTCAGTCCCTGCCCCACACAGCCCAGCGTATCGAGGATGTCATTGAGTGAATCGACCAGCTTGGCCCCTTCTTTAATCAGCTTATGACACCCGCCGGCCAGCGGTGAATCGATCTTGCCGGGAATGGCCATTACATCCCGGTCGTATTCAAGGGCGGCCTTGGCCGTCAGCAGAGATCCGCTGTTGTGCGGAGCTTCGACCACCAGTGTCCCCAGCGACAAAGCTGCAATAATACGGTTGCGTGCGGGAAAGTTTTCAGACAGCGGCCCATATCCCATCGGCAGTTCGCTGACCACCGCGCCGGATTCGGCAATCATGTCTGCCAGCTTGACATTTTCCGGCGGGAAAACCGTTGCCAGTCCGCAGCCTTGCACGGCGATTGTTCTTCCTCTGGCAGATAAAGCCCCCCGATGCGCAGCCGTATCAATCCCGCGGGCCAGACCGCTGACAATGGTAAAACCGGATGAAGCCAAAAGATGTGCAAATCGCGACGCCTGTTCCGAACCATAGGCACTGCACCGCCGCGAACCCACAATCGCCACCGACAGCGCATCACTGCGTTCGAGCGTCCCCCGAACATAGAGCACCGGAGGCGGGTCATATACGCTCTTTAAAGCGGCCGGATAGCGTGCATCATCCCAGTGAATCAGGATCACGCCGTGCTTGTCGGCAAGCCCGATTTCTTTCGGCGCATCATAACTTAAGCGAGAGCGGGCAATTTTCTCAGCAGTTGCATGACCGATGCCTTCCACCCGCGTCATCTCGGACACCGAGGTCTGGAGTGCGTTTTCAACCGAACCGAACTGTTTAACCAGCCGGCCAAACAGCACCGGCCCGACACCCTCTGCATGGGTTAATCGCAGATAATATTCAATGCCTTGTGAGTGGCATTTTCCGTCCGACCCCATATTGTCTCCTTCTTCCGAATGTTTTACATGGTCATGTGTCGCTCGATAAAGCTCGTATCCACCTGATTTTTCACGTACAGATTATGCGACAGAATCTTCAGACACGCCGGAATCGTCGTCTTGATTGGCTCAATTTTGAATTCCCGCAGAGCCCGTTTCATAGTGGCAATAGCCTCCTCACGCGTCGGCTGATGGACAATCAGTTTGCTGACCATCGAATCATAATACGGCGAAATGACCGCATCCTGACTCAGGTACGTATCCACACGCACGCCCGGTCCGCCGGGAGTAAAGAATTTTGTAATCTTGCCCGGACACGGTGCAAAATTGCGATCCGGGTCTTCGGCATTGATACGGCATTCCATCGCGACGCCGGTGTGTTTGATATCGCGCTGACGCAAATCCAGCGGCAGCCCGGCGGCAATCTTAATCTGCCATTTAATCAAATCCTGCCCGGTCACCATTTCCGTTACCGGATGCTCCACCTGAATACGCGTATTGACTTCAATAAAGTAATAGTTTTTGTCTTTATCCAGCAGAAATTCCACCGTCGCCGCATTGTAATAATCGGCATGTTTAATCAAACGCAAGGCAGATTTGCACAGTTCCTCTCGCGTCCGCTCATCCAAAACAGGACACGGCGATTCTTCAATCAATTTCTGATGGCGACGCTGAATCGTGCAGTCGCGTTCATAAAAATGCACCGCATTGCCGCTTTTGTCGGCCATGACCTGTACTTCGACATGCCGCGGCTCAAGGACATATTTTTCGACATACAACGTGCCGTTCTTAAAAGCGGCTTCCGCCTCCGCTCTGGCAGCGGCAAAGGCCTTGTGCAGACTGATATCATTATGTGCCACGCGCATCCCGCGTCCGCCACCACCGGCCGCCGCTTTAATAATCACCGGATAGCCGATTTTGTTGGCAATCTTGACCGCTTCCGCTTCATTAGCGATCGGCCCGTCGGAACCGGGCACCAAAGGCACACGGGCTTCCTGAGCCAGTTGCTTGGCCGCCACCTTATCCCCCAGTTTCCGCATCGCCGCAGGGCTGGGGCCAATAAAGGTAATCCCGCATTCATTGCAGATTTCAGCAAAATGAGCATTTTCCGCGAGGAAGCCATATCCCGGATGAATGGCATCCACATCCGCTACTTCTGCGGCGCTGACAATGGCCGGAATATTCAAATAACTTTTTGCACCCGCCGCAGGCCCAATGCAAATCGCATCGTCGGCCAGTTTCACATACGATGCATCCCGGTCGGCCTCAGAATACACAGCAACCGCTTCGATTCCCAATTCATGACAGGCACGGATAACCCGAAGCGCAATCTCGCCCCGGTTAGCAATTAAAATTCGTGAAAACATATCTTGATTCCTGTTATAGGAAATGACTTTGCACTATTACGGACGAACTTTGAAGAGAGCCTGGCCGTATTCAACCGCTTGCCCATCTTTACAGCAGACCTCAACCACCGTTCCGCTCATTTCGGCCTTGATTTCGTTCATCACCTTCATTGCTTCAATGATGCAAACGACCGTTTCCGGATTGACCTGGTCGCCAACCTTAACAAAGGGTGCCGCATCGGGGCTGGGAGCCATATAAAACGTGCCGACAATTGGAGATTTGATAGGCTGGAGGCTTGAATCGACCGCTGCCGGTGCTGCTGCAGCGGGAGCAGCAGGCTGTGCCATGGGTGCCGGAGCCGGGTAGGAAGGCATAGGCATTTGTCCACCCATGGGTTGATATTGTATCAAACGAGCGTCCGCACCGGGGCGTTTCAGATGAATCTTGGAATCACCGTCGACGATCTCGATTTCGACAAGGTCGTTGTCTTTCATCAGCGCTACCAGCTCTTTAACTTTCTGTAAATCTTGTTCCTGCTTTTCAGCCATGGGGGTTCTTCCTTAATCTAATTGTTCTTAGGGAATCCATATTTCCAGCCCAAAGTTTAGTCGAATAGTATAACCAGCCTGCTCAATATTTCAAGTATTTTATGCAATTTACAGGACTATAGCATATCCAGTATGTCGGTTATTGATTAAGATTTCATCTCGTTATTGCTTTTTCTCTGAAAATCGCCATAATAACATCTCTTTTTTACGTAATGGATTTAGCTGAATTATTATGGAATCGTGATTGATGAAAACAATAGCGGAACTTTTACAGCAGGCCATTGTGATTGCCGATGGGGCGATGGGCACCATGCTCTATCAGCACGGGGCGTTTCTCAATACCTGTTTTGAAGAACTGAATCTGACACGTCCGGAACTGGTCGGGCGTATCCATGGCGAATATATCGAAGCCGGTGCTGATTTCATCGAAACCAACACCTACGGGGCCAACGCATTCAAGCTGGCTCGATTTGGCCTGAGCGACCGAAGCGACCAGATCATTCGGGCTGCGGTCGAAGTGGCTCGTCAGGCAGCAAATGAAAAAGCCCTGGTGGCCGGCGCCGTGGGGCCGCTCGGTGTGGATTTGCCGCAGGTTCCTGAGCATTTGCGAAACGCGGCTTATGAAGCTTTTGTTTCTCAGGTTCGTTCGCTGGATTCGGCCGGGGCCGATTTCCTTCTAATGGAAACTTTTTCCAGTTCTGACGAACTGCTTTTAGCGATTCAGGCGGCAGCCGGTGTCTGTACAAAACCGATTTTTGCCCAGATGACCTGCGGCCCCAAGCAGGAGACACTATACGGGGTACCTATCCAGGATGCAATTGCCCCTATCGCCGCACATCCTGCAGTGATCGCGGTCGGTTTGAATTGTTCCGTCGGTCCTTCGGATATGCTGGAAGCCATTCGGAAAATCCGCAGTGTTACCCCAAAGCCGATTATCGTCCAGCCCAATGCCGGCTTTCCTCGGCAAGTGGAAGGACGCATGCTGTACATGTGTACGCCGGAGTATATGGCCGAATACGCAAAGCGCTTTCTTGAAATCGGTGTCAAAGTAATTGGCGGCTGCTGCGGTACTACCCCGGCACATATCCGTGAAATTGCCAAGGCAGTCCGGCCTCTGGCCCGCATATCAACCGCCAGCCCTGCACCAGTGTCCATTTCCGCTGTTCCTCGCAAGAAACAGCCAGAATTTGAAGCCAAACCTCTGGCACAAAAAAGTCTGCTGGGTAAAAAAATTGCAGACAACGTCCCGGTGTACTGCGTGGAACTGACTCCGCCCCGCGGCACCGATAGTGCCAAACTGGTGCAAAATGCCAAAATTTGTGCCGACTATGGAATCGATGCTGTCAATATCCCCGACGGCCCCCGTGCCAGCGCCCGATTAAGCCCATTGGTTTCGGCATTTAAGATCCAGCAGGCAGCCCATATCGAAACCATCCTGCATGTATGCTGCCGGGATAAAAATATCATCGGACTGCAATCCGACCTGCTGGGAATCGATGCGATGGGAATCAAGAACGCCCTGCTGATTACCGGCGACCCGCCGAAGCTGGGTGAATACCCGGATGCAACGGCAGTCTTCGATTTGGATTCTGTGGCACTGACTCGCGTCGTCAGCAATCTGAACCGGGGTCTGGACATTGCCGGCAACGCCCTGCCTGCTCCGCTGTCACTGACCATCGGCGTTGGAGCTAATCCTGTGGCGTCCGAATTGCACCGGGAAATTGACCGTTTTATGCAGAAAGCAGCCGCAGGCGCTGAATATGCCATCACTCAGCCGGTGTTTGATGTTGAGATGTTTTTTGCGTTCCAGACGGCGGTTAAAGACCATCATGTCCCGCTGATTGCCGGTATCTGGCCGTTTACCAGCTATAAGAACGCTGAATTCATGGCCAACGAAGTCCCCGGCGTTGTCGTGCCGCCAAAATTGCTTGAGCGTATGTCCAGGGCTGCCACGCAGGAACAGGGACGCAGGATTGGGATTGAAATCGCCCGCGAGATGATGGAGCGTCTGGCCCCGCATGTGGCCGGATTTGCCGTCAGCGCCCCGTTTGGAAATGTCAAAATCGCCCTGGCTGCCATGGGACGGCTGGATCCGGATCATTTGGACTGATGAAAACGGAATTGCTTGATTACCATTTGCCGCCGGAGCTGATTGCGCAAACGCCCGCAGATAAAAGGACTGCATCCCGTCTGCTGGTTTTGCATCGGACGGATGGACGATTGGAAGACCGGATGTTCAGCGACCTGCCTGAATACCTGCAGCCAGGCGATTGTATGGTGTTTAACAATACCAAAGTCCTCCCCGCTCGCTTCTATTTCCAGCGTTTCACCGGAACACGCATGGAGGCCTTGTTCCTCAGAGAGGTCAAATCCGGACTGTGGCAGGTGATGATCAAAAATGCCCGCCGTATCAAAACCGGTGAAACTTTAGCTTTTCTGAATCGCGACAATACCCCCGGCCCAGCTTGTAGAGCCCTCCATCGCGTCGAAGAAGGACATTGGCTGCTGCAACTGCAATTCCCGGCCGCAGCGGAAATTGTCCTGCAAAACATCGGTTTTGCACCCTTACCACCGTATATCAAACGCGATGGACAGCATGATCCTGTTATGAATGATTTATCCCGTTACCAGACGGTCTTCGCTGAAAAACCGGGCGCTATTGCCGCGCCAACCGCAGGACTGCATTTTGACCAGGCCCTTCTGGACAAAATTGCGACGATGCATATCTATACCGCCCGCTGCACCCTGCATGTCGGCACCGGCACTTTCAAGCCCGTCCAGACGGAAACTCTTGAAGACCACCCAATCCATTCGGAATTTTACGAAATGCCAGCCGACGCAGCCCGGACCATCAATACCACCCGCAGCAACGGAGGGCGAATCCTCGCCGTCGGCACCACTTCGGTCCGCACCCTCGAAAGCGTTGCCCGGGAAGGAAAAGCGATCGCCTCCTCGGGACAAACACAACTCTTCATTACCCCCGGCTACCGTTTCAAGCTGGTCGATGCGATGATCACTAACTTCCACCTCCCGCGATCCACACTTTTGTCCCTGGTAGCCGCATTTGCCGGGCTGGATATGATTCTGAACGCCTATCATCATGCCATAGACCGGAAATACCGGTTTTATTCCTACGGCGATGCGATGCTGATTATCTAAGGTGCAGCGGAAACATATTATTGTGCTGGAAGACGAGGATCCGTTGCGGGCGTCTGATAATTTTTATGCCACCGCAAATACCACAAGTCTTTCAGGGCTACGGTTTCGATGCGTAAATCCCGCATAATCATATTGACCTTCATCTGATGGCGGTCGATGCAAAAACGACGCATATTTTCAGAATTTCCGGGCAGTTCCGAAGTCTTGGATGCCTTGATTGACAATGGCGGATTATCCAGACCTTTAGGCCACCCGACCGTCCAGACACCATCGCCAAACAAGGGGATACTGGATGACATGTTCAGCCAGTCTCGCAGCATATACTCGCTGTACCCGGATGCTGAATCATAAAGCGAGTCATACGCCACCCACCCATTCAGCGTGTAACTGCCGATGGTGGATAAATCCGCAGCCCGTTTCCATTCCCAAGGCAGTTGTGACGAACCGTATTGCCCTGACGCATTAACCAGATCAGGGTCGGGGGTAAATTTCTCATAGGACGCCGACGGGCATAACAGCAGATCCACTTTCTGGCCCAGTTGATATTGCTGGGCAAACGACGAATCGCCGGCATAATCAGCCAGCTTGCCCATCCAGTAAAGATTGGTATCCGCCGCAGAAGACCGAATCGACAGCCGTTTGTAGTTACAGCTTTGCTCATACATCTCAAGCGCCTTGCCCAACTGGCTCAGATTGGACGCACAGATTACTTTTCGGGCCTGGTCTTTTGCTTTTTTCAAGGCCGGGACAATGATGGATAACAATAATGCGATAATAGCGATGACAACCAATAATTCAATTAATGTAAATGCTTTCCGCATGTTCATTGTGGAACAATCTCCTGCATCCCTAAATTCATGTCGAAATGACAATCCATTACAAGCCGAATCCGAGCCTTACTATCTTTACCGGCAGGCCTGTGCGGCCTGCCGGTAAAGGCTTTTCAAGCAAAATACTTACTCTCCGCAGGCAGCTTCGGGATAACGGCCGCAGCTGAGCCACTTGGAAGCAAAGGTGGCAAAGTCCGCCAGATCAACACGGCAGTTGCCATCAAAATCAAAGGCATTCTCATAAGGCCTCAGGCACAGCACTGCGTCCGGCTTGCCGACTAAATACATGTCCGCGATTTCCAGGCCGGTCAACCGATAATTGTAGATTATCAAATCATCAATCGAACCATCCAGGAAATCCGTTACGACCCCGCGGTTATTATTGGCACCAATGATCATTGGGTAATCCCACGGATCAAATGCCGGATTGGCAGTATATGCGTCGGCCACTCCAAGCGGCACCCCATCCAGGTAGAGCTGACCGACAGCACCCTTTTCATAGGTTGCTGCAATCAGATGCCATTTGCCGTCGCCAACCAGTGTGTTTGTGGTTGTACCACTGACAAAAGGCATATCGGTGTCGCCGGTGTTTTGACGCAGACGGAAATTAATCTGCTGCCCATTGGTTCCGGCAAACCATATCTGGCATCCCGGCCCCGCACCATCATTATGCGTACCCAGAATCATGGCAGTTGGTGTATTAAAGGCATCGATGCGTACCCAGCAGGCGATGGTCCCAGCTTCCAGCCCTGCACCCAGCCCACCCTTGGGATAGGCCTGCGTGGACAATTGCACATACTGTGTTCCATCCAACTCGATGGCCTGTCCGAGATTGGGAACTCCAGTGATGAATCCGGGCAGCGATATATCATTGGGTTCGCCTTTAAGCGTGCCATGTTCAGTTCCCACAACATCATTGGCATTACCATCAAACGGATAATGGGCAACAGGACGTTTGATAGTCAGACTGGCCGAAATCGAGGTTGTGATTTCTGAACTGCCGTTGGTTACAGCACAATAGTAGTAGGCTTCATCCGACATCTCGACATTGCTTACAGAGATTGATGTCGAGAACGAACCATTGCCAAGGCTTGTCACGGTCACTGCATAATCTCCATTGATTTTCGTGCCTGCTCCAGCCTGGGATGCTAACAGAATCGCCGGTTCTTCTGCCTTGTACCAGCTCACTGTCGGGGTGGTCAAGCTGTCGAATTCCATGACAAATACAGCAGTTTCTCCGACAAATACGGAAGTGTTTGCTGGATTTGCAGAAATGGAAGGTACACTTTTGATTGTTTCAAAAGACCAGATTGGACCAGTCACGGTATTGGCATCCGTCGGCGCAGAATTGCTGATGCTTTCGTCAACCCGCCAAAAATATACTTTATCGGTCTTCAGGCCGGAAATGGAAGATTCAATCGGTTCCGTCACATCCGTAATGACAATCGGATTGACAGCCATATTGGGTTCGCCTTCCGCTAAATACAGATAGTGCCTGGTCACATTGGCAAGTTCTGCCGTATTCCAGGCGAGTTTTGTTGTCGTTGCAGGGTCCACTAATTTTTGACCATTGGCGGGAACCGGATTTCGCGCCCAGGGGATGGACGAACGAAGCATCATGTCTTCGGGGGCACGGGCGATTCCGCTGATGCGAACTTCATCGACCAAACCTTCAAAGTTTTCGGTCCCGATGCCGCCGGTGGTGCGAAGCTCATTGGCGATGGCAAACTTTGACATCACCGTACCGGTTAAATCCGCGGTCAGATTGAACGTGGTGCTGCCAACCTGCTGGGCTGATGTGGCCGTTCCCAGCGCAGTCCAATACAGTTTCAGATTGCCGGGGGTATTGGGACTGCCATTATACGTGACTGCGACATGGTACCATTGCCCTGCCGTATAGGTGATCGGGGCGTCAAATGCCAAAACACTGCCTGCCAGACTTTGGAATCGCAATGCCGTACCGCCATCCTGAATGCGGAACTGAAAACCCCGCACGTCGTTGGCACCATCCGATTCGGCACAGATAATTTCCATGTGGGTCGGTTCTGCACCCGGTGCCATATCCGGCCTGACGATGGCTTCAAACGTAAAAGCACCATCCGCACCCGTAAGCCGTGAAAGGGCTATTGCATTCACCGCATCGCCGGCATACGGAGAAACCCCGGTCTTGCCGTCGTAGGTGTATAACGCATTTCCGTATCCATCCGCAGACGAAGTCAGTGCTGCCCCGTTGAAAAGCGGCAGATTGAGCGGATTGACCGGTGCCATATCCGGCACAATCGTGCCGCTCAAGGCATCAAAATGCCACAGATGCAGCGTCTGTGCGTCAACCGGATACGGACCGACTGCCGCGGCTTGTGTGTACGACACAATAAGACATGCCATAAAAGCTATTAACAACCAGGTTCTCATACTACATCCTCCACATTTAGGGTTTCTATATTTTGTTTGTTGCGTAACGTTATCGCCAATATCTGCTTATAAGCAGGACCTTACGGTTCAAGATACAGATAGGGTTCTGCAAACAATGCCCAGTCATTAAAATGTGTTCCATCCGGCCCTTCGGTGGTAATCAGGGTCAGGAACCGATCCTGACTGGAGATTGGAATCGTAATCACTTCGTTTTGTCCGGCCGGCAAATCTCTGGAAAACTTCATCTGCCCATCCAGCAAGACATGGAATCCGGCAATCGGCAGCGGCTGATTCGGCATTTTCCTGCGAATCGTGCCAATGTACTCCAAAAGCGATTCTGAAATCCCACAAATCGTTTCGAATCGATTGATTGCAAGTCCCGGAAAATGCTGCCGTATGGCATTCAAATCAAACGTAATGCCCTGGCTGGCGTGCATATAAATCGATGGATTTTCACTGTTTCCATATTCCGTTCCGTGCAATTTCAGATTATGACGGGCAACTGAAAAATTGGATGCTTCATGCCATCCGCCGTTAAAGATGCCATTCCAGTAATCACCCGCGGATTGCGGAAAATGGTCTGCAAAATGCCCGCCCGAAGACACCGTCAATTTCCCATTTTGAGCAATCGGGATAAAGACGCCGTCAATCAGGGCATTACCCTGTACTGGCAAATATTGTGATTTACCATGTAACGATGTAGTTGCTTTCTCAAACAGTTTTGCTTTGCCGGTTGCGACATCAATCCCCTGGTTGATTGTGCCGGTTCCCAGCCCGTCTCCTCCGCCGACAATATCAGCCAGATTGATCTTTTCGCCTCGCCAGACAAAATTCGCACGCGAATCCAGGGCCCGGACAAAGCCGGTTTCATTCAGGGGGATATCCTGCAGGTTGCCGGTGGGGTTGACTCGCTTGGCCTGCCCTGTTTCCAGAATACGGCTGGCCTGAACATTACCCAGGACTCCGGCCAGCAGCGAGGTCTTGCCGTAAAACATGTGCACATTGGTCGAGCCTGCGAAATCCACTTCGACACCAAATTCCGTACCCAAATCAATCACGCAGGAGGAAGGCGTCATCACGGTAAAACCGGTGGCCTTGACGGGCACGCTGGCATACATACGTCCTGACTCCAGAACCAGCTTATCGGGCGAGACGGTTTTGAATGTTGCCGGCCCCTCAAGAATGACTTTTGCGCCATAGGCAAACTCCATTTTGACAATCCCCGAAAGGAGATTCACGGACTCGTTTTTGCCGAACAAAACATCTCCTTGGGCAGGACTGGCCGTCGAATGCATCCACTTGGCATTCAGAGTATCAATAATCACGGCTGCCGGCTGGGGTTTGGCAGGATTCAGATACGCCAGGGCAATCAGCAGAATTAAGGCTGCAGATGATAAAATGGCAGTCAGCAGGAAAAACCGGTTGACCGAGTGAGTAACTCGCTCCACCCGACTGTCACGCACAGAGAATATCTTGTTTTCCTCAGGCGACTCAATAACCGCAACGGTGGGCGAACTCTTTTCAGTCTCGGCCAGTTCGTTCCAGAACTGCCAGTTGATGACGGCACTATCGGATGCAGAAACGCCCAGGGGAGTTGTTTTTGCATGATGCCCGATAATCGCATGATTCAGCACAAAATCCACATACGCCCTGGCTGCTTCCGGACTTGACTCAATCCGATGCTGCATCTCTTCAAATTCATCGGGCTGAATCGTGCCTTCCAGCGACGCCAGAATTAACTCGCTAAGGCGAATGTCGTCTCGTTTCAGTTCCATTAGCTTGTTTCCCACGAAGACAGTGTGCGTTCCACACACAAACGAAGCAGATTATGAATACGGGCCACGGATTTATACAATCCCTGTTCGGGACGGCCGCTTTGCCGGGCGATATCCCGTATCTTGGCTCCGGTTTCGTAACGATGTTCGATAATTTTCTTGTCGTTCTGATTGAGTTTTTGCAGGCATTCTTCCAATGCATGAATCCGTTTATCCATGGATTGAATTTTTTCTGCGGTGAAGGAGATCAGTTCGCTGGTTACATCCTCATTGAATTGCAGTTTGGAATGACTGTATTGTTTTTTACGATAACTGTATATTTGGTTACGGGCAATCGTGATGGCCCAGGCCAGAAAACTTGTCCCGGACTGAAATTCCCGAAATCGCCGGCACATCACCAATGCCGACTCCTGTAAGATATCCTCTGCATCCGAAAGATTCGGGACCAGAGTCAGGATAAATCCGTAAATCCGCTTGTGGTATTTCAAAAGCAGACCAACAAGCTGCTCATTCGGGTCCAGATTCGTTTCTTTTGTATCATGCATATCAGACATATTCAGTCTATATTTATATCAGATTAAGGTCCTTTTGGTAAAGATAATGTCAGAGGGCAGGAATATTGGAGGGTAATTTTAAAAAAAAGTAGTAAATAGTTCAAATAACGCGGATAGGAAAATATATTTACACTTTCTAAACAATTCATAAACCTATACTTAACATAATGTTATGGAATTATTATACAGATAATAAACATCAGGGTTGACAAAAAATGTAAAAATGGGTATATTCATTATTAAGCTCCTTCTGCCGCCTGTGGTTGCCCTGGGAAGTACACCGACTTCCTCCTCCTTCTGCCACAGGCGGTTTTTTTATGCGCACTGTTTGCCAATACCATTTTCATAAAATTCCCTTCTTTTCTGCAATTTTTTGAGCTCCAAAACAGTTTTTATTTAAAAATAAACATTTTTCAAACGAGCATTCGAAAATGGATAAGCAGGAAAAAGGAATATTATTGGGAATTTGTGTGCTGGCAGGCGGATTATTGATACTTCTGCTGACAGGCACGTGCAGCAAGCTCTTTTTTTTATATAAAGAGAATCTGGAACCATTTATACCGGATCGCGTAGTCACCGTCCGGATTGTTATGGATGAAAAAGACTGGCAATGGGTTCGTTCCGCCGCCAGAAGCGAACAATATGCCCGCGCCGATTTCTGGTTTGACGGCTATAAATATCCCAACGTTGCAGTCCGGCCGAAAGGCAATTCATCGCTGATGTCCGTCGCCGGCAGCGGCTCGTCACGGCTCAGTCTTAAGGTGGATTTTAATTTCTT
Source organism: uncultured Pirellulales bacterium (assembly GCA_964550565.1). Lineage (GTDB taxonomy): Bacteria > Planctomycetota > Phycisphaerae > Sedimentisphaerales > Anaerohalosphaeraceae > Anaeroglomus. Next base: position 6,720 of record CAZKAI010000063.1, on the reverse strand, counting down.
CAATTCCGCCCGCACTTTTCGCGGGCTCAAAAAACTGAGTCTGAATAATGGTTTTTCCGACCCCACTTATATTCGTGAAGTCCTTGGCTATGAGATATTCAAAAATATGGGGCTTCCAACACCTCGTACCGCTTTTGTCGATTTATATGTCAATGACACTCATCTTGGACTTTATACCCAGGTGGAACCGATCGATAAATCATTCCTGGCTCAACATTTTGATAATCCCAACGGCAATCTTTATAAACCGGAAATCGGCGCAGCAACACTGAACTGGACAGCCAAAGATTTGAATCAGCAAAGCAATAATCCGCAGCGGCCTCAGCAGCAAAATCAGCTTAATCTGGCATTAAACGTCGGCGGAACACGCCTGGGCGATTTACTTCGACTCATGGAAAGGGAACGATCCGGTAATCCCTCTGCGTCGGAACAAAGTCCCGGTTTCGGCGGCATGTTCCCCGGCGGTCCCGGATTTGGTCCCGGGATGCCGCCCATGCCCGGCCAACAGGGTGGTTTTCAACCCAATCCTGGTCAATTCCCCCAGGGCGGCAATATGCCGTTTCCGCCGGGAGGTCCTATGGGCGGCCCGCCAATGCCCCAGGGACAGGATTTTGCCGGCCGCCCCGGTGATCCAAATGGATTAATTGCCAATTCAGGACAGCCATTTCCCCCCGGCATGGATGGCCCTCCACCGATGGGGACGGATGGTAATCCGTTCGATCCCAATCAGTTTCAGCGATTTATGGCCGACCGTATGAATCGCGGCGGTCGGGGAGGACGTGGTTTTCAGGGTGGTCCAGGCGGCCCAGGAATGCCTGGATTTGGTCGCGGGGGCAATCTGCTGGAAACCATGGGGCTTAAGACCAATGAAAATTATCAGAACCACTCTGCCCTGCTTCATTTTCTGGAAGTACTGAACAATACGCCGGACGAAGCCTTTCCCGCTGAAATCGAAAAGGTTCTCAACGTTGATCAGGTTCTGCGCTATCTGGCCGTATCATCAATGCTCGTTCATTTGGATAATTACACCGGTATGGGACATAACTATTATCTGTACGAAACCGATGGATATTTTACAATCATCCCATGGGATTTGAATATGGCATTCGGAACCTTCCGTATGGGTGCATCACAGGGTGATATAGCCGAATTTTATATTGACGAGCCTGTTACCAGCGGCTTGGACAGTCGTCCGCTGGTTAAACGCCTGCTGGCCTACCCGCCCTATCTCGAGCGATATCATCAATATCATGAACAGATGCTGGCTGGTGATTTTGCCGAAGGGATTCTCGAAAAAAGGATTGATCAATGGGCTTCACTCGTCCGTCCGTATGTGGAAAAAGATGAATTGAAGTTTTTCACCATGGAACAGTTCGAAAAAGGACTTACTGAAGGCAACGCTGGGATGGACTTCATGAGCATGGGAATGCGAGGCCCCGGCAATATGAACAATTCAAATGAACGACGCCCAGAGATGGCTATGGGGATGGCTCCTGAAATGCCCGGGAATGCCCAGAGACCTGCCGCCGATGGCCCGCAAAATCAGCAAATGCGTCCCGGTCCCGGCAGCCAGGGACAGTTGGGTCGACAGGATCGAGCCCAAATGGGCAACAATCGGGGCAGAATGGGTGGTTTTGGTGGCGGCGGCCCCGGTATGGGAGCCCCCGGCCTGAAATCCTTCATTGCCAAACGCCGTGTTTCCGTCCGCAAGCAGTTGGATGGCGAATTACCCTCCAGACCCACCGCACAGCAGCGTCAGCAAAACAATCAATGGCCCATGATGCCCGGGCCGGGAGGAATGATGTAATGATTGCATGGCCTGGCACCCGTAAATCCCAGCCTGCCTTGTCTGGCTCGGAACGGTTTGAACGTAAATTCTATCTGTCTTCATCGGCTGTTCCGTTTGCGGCTCACTTGCTTGCTCACTGCTGTCCCGCAGACCGTCGTTATCCCCGCGGCACTATTCATTCGGTTTATTATGACACCGACAGCCTGGATTATTATGATGAATCGGAGCAAGGCCAGCGGGTTCGCAGCAAAGTTCGGGTGAGATGGTATGATTATCCGCAGGATGCTGATACCGTCCCGGTCTTTTTGGAGTTGAAGTCTAAAAATGGTTTTGCCGGCAGCAAGCAGCGAAAAGAACAGGTCGTACCCGCTCAACGGCTTAATCCATCCGCCCTGCGTGACGGACCTCTGTCTTACACTCATATTTTTAATACCCTTGCTGAATTTGACTACCATCCCCACAACCAGCTTCATCCGATGCTGCTGATTACTTATCAGCGGCTTCGTTTTGTTGAACCGCTGACCGGATCGCGGATTTCACTGGATTGGAATATCCGTTCAACCCTGGTTTATCCGCTACTCAATCGTGGCGAACAATCTCTGGTGATGGAAGGGGCTGTCATTGAAATCAAGGGACGTTCCAATGAAATCCCCCTGACACTCCGTTCGCTCCACTTACTGGACACCGACTGGAGCCGATATTCCAAATACGCCACTTGTATGCAGTCTCAACTGGAAAAAACCGGGTCTTTCGGCCGTTTGATGCCGTCAGGCCGCGGCGAAAATAGGTAATCCAACACGTTCTATTGCAGGAGAAAAAAGCATGCCCACACAACTGAATATTCAAACCTCCGACATCGACCTTCTTGGCCTTTGTATCCCTATCGGAGTTTCATTGGCGGCCTCCGTTGTCGTCTACCTGATGTATCATTTGTTTTATGGTTCACGCAATATCGGTGCGGGCGTGGACCGTTGTTTCATCCTTGGCGGACCGGCTATCACCGCCCTGTTTCTTGGTATCCAAAGCTCTATCCCGCTGTCGCTGGGTCTGCTGGGCGCACTATCCTTCGTGCGTTTTCGTACCCCGGTCAAGGACTCTGCCGAAATCGGCTTTCTGCTTCTATTGATCGCCTCGTCCATCGGTATTGCCACCAAAACCTATGCCATCGTGATTGTCTTATTTGCCGCGGCCCTGCTGGCATTGACTGTCCAGTATCTGGTACGCACACGCTTTTCACTGCGGCGATTCACCAATCTCATCCTGTCTCTCGAATCCGATGCTTATTCCCGCATTGAAGACTCACTTAACCGCTTTATGAATCAGCAGTTGGATAACGTCAGTGTCAAGACCGTCTCCGTGATGGACGGCCGGGTCTCACTGCACTACCAATTCCGAAAAAAAGCAGACTTTAATCGCACGGAATTCGTCAAAAACCTCAATACGATTGCCGGCTCCGACCGCGTGGAAATATTCCTCGGCGGCGCCCTGTCGGCCTGAGATAGGTAAGCATACAGACCTCTAACGCCTTGCAGAGGAATGACTGCAAGGCGTTAGAACACCTGTGCCTGTTTCACTTCTCTGTTGTTTTCCCCGAATTGGTCTTGCTGTCTCGCACTACAAAATTTTCCACCGCTTCCGCAACGCCTTCCTTCTCCATGGTTTCAAACACACAGCCTTCCAGGACAACATTCTGAATCGGACATCGCGGATACCCCTTGACCAGCCATGGATACTTACTCTTCTGGCAACGAACATTGGTCATGAAAATATTGCGGACAATCGGGTCGTATTTACCCGTATCGCCTTCCTGATAATAAAAATCGATCAGCAGCGCCGCCTCACGTACCTGCGGCATGATCACATTTCGCATAAACACATTTTCAACCACACCGCCCCTGACGGAATTGGTTTTGATACGCAAGCCCCGGTCCAGATTGGGACTGTCCATCAGGCAGTCTTCGGCAAAGATATTCCGGGCGCTGCCGGATATTTCACTGCCCAGAACCACACCGCCGTGTCCTTCTTTCATCGTGCACTTGCGCACCACGATATTTTCCGAAGCGGCATTCACCCGTCTGCCGTCGGCATTGCGTCCCGATTTGATTGCGATACAGTCGTCGCCTGTATCAAAAAAACACTCCTCGATTAAAACATCTTTGCAGGACTCCGGATTGCATCCATCGTTATTCGGTCCATAGCCGACTACGGTTACTTTTCGAACCGTAATATTCTGGCTCAACACCGGGTGAATATGCCACATCGGGCTGTTTTTAATGGTGACGCCCTCAATCAGGATATTTTTACACCGATACGTCTGAATCATATTTGGCCGGAGCTTGTGATCTTTGCCGTAAATCCTCTGCTCAACCGGAACCTGCTTTTCGGCCTGTTCCACCAGGGCACTGACATCGGCCTTCTGCGTCCATTTCCACCGCCACCAGTTGGTGATATCCGCATTGCCATTAAGTATCCCGCTGCCGGTGATAGCGATATTCTCCTGTTCAAATGCGTATATCAGAGGCGAATAATTCATGCATTCAGTCCCCTCAAAACGCGTATAGACTGCCGGCAGATAATCCTCCGTCGTTGTAAAAAAGCTGATGACGGCGTCTTTTTCAAGATATAAATTAACATTGCTTTTCAGGTGAATCGCCCCCGTTAAATACGTCCCAGCTGGAACAACCACCCTGCCGCCGCCTGCTGAATTGCACGCATCTATCGCTTTTCGAAACGCCTCAGTACAATCCTTGTTTCCATCGCCCGCCGCACCGTATTTGGTTACAGGGAAATCTCGATCCGGAAACACAGGCGGCACTATCTGTTCCAATATCCCCGGCAGCATCGCCCAGCCCTGTTCGGCCGTCATCGGCTCAGCACAGCAGATACTGCCTAATCCAATAAATAGACATACCA
>CAZKAI010000063.1:0-1918 GCA_964550565.1 uncultured Pirellulales bacterium | reverse complement strand
GCCGTCATCGGCTCAGCACAGCAGATACTGCCTAATCCAATAAATAGACATACCAGAATCATCCCTGTTTTCATTGCAGCGTTATCTCGCATCATAAACAGTCCTTTTCAATCAATTGTTATGCTTAATTGCGGTTGGATTCCAACCATCTTTCCCAGCCAATACCTTTTGTACCCTAATATCTTGGGCCTGATGTTCAGTTAACTGGTCTGCCCACGATACCCGTGCATTCGGATTAGCACCCGGGCCGGTACTGCCGAATTCAGCATATCGGGATGTAGTCTCCCGATAGGGTTTGTCCCAATTATGCCAGCCGACCGGATGAACCACCTCGGACATCTCCGTATTCAGGAATATCACATTGGCATAATCCCGCCAGGGTCTGCCCAGATAAGTTCTGACCTCCGACGACTGGCCGGTTATTGTACAATGAGAAAAAACATAACCAAACGGTTCAAATTCCGGCGTGGATGCCGCGGTAATGTACCCATTTTTCAAACAAATAATACTACATTTCTCAAAAAATGCCGTACCGCCGCCGAAGATAAAATCACAATGCCCAAGGATTGTGCAATTCTCATAATAATGCCGCCCGACATGGTCGAGTATCGTATCCTGCCAGCCCAGAAAACGGCAGTTTCGAAAAACCACCCGGTCCCCGAATACAGCCATCGCAACCGCCTGCCCCACCGGCCCGGCGGAGTTTTCAAAGGTCATATTGTCGGCCCTGAAATCATCGGCCTCAATCGTCACCGACGGCGTGCGAAATGTCCCAATTTCCTTACCATCCGCATTCTTTATTCCGGCATATAAATCAAAAGTAAGAATCGTTTTCTCGGCATCCTGTCCTTTGAAATGGATAAACCGCTTGTATCTGGGCACAACAATCCGTTCTTTGTAAACGCCCGGGGCAATCAGAATCACCACCGGGTCAAGGTTACCGTCGGGCACAACATCCACTGCCGCCTGCACCGATGTAAACCGGCCTTTGCCATCGGCACTAACCGTCAACTCGACAGGCTTGCCCGCAGCAGAAACCATTTCTGACTGTCGGCGATCAGCCTGAACAGCCTTTATCAGCCAATTTGTAATGTCTTTAATATAGTGCGGACAAATCGCCTCCCAGTCGGTAATACGATGTCCGGCACCTTCGATAGTGATGATTTCACACGGTGCACAATAATGATCCAGCTTGGCCTTAAAATTGACCGATTGCGAATAAGGCACGCTCTTATCGTCCGTTCCGTGCAGCAGCAAAAACGGAGGCAGTCCTGCATTGACATACTGAATCGGTGATATCTGCTGGAGTATCACTCGTGTATCATCATTGATTTCTCCGGGGCGATCCAGCAACTTTTGCATCGAAGGGCTTAATCCGCCGCGCCGCTCCGAATCCGCTTCATGATCCGTCGGCGGCGCAATCCCCACCACCGCCTGCACACGCTCGGTTTCATCGGCCCAAACTGCAGCCAGGCACGCCAGATGCCCACCGGCTGAATATCCAATCAGTGCGACCCGGCCGACATCGGCCCGATAAGCTGCCGCGTTGGCGCGAACCCAGCGAATTGCAGATCGAACATCCTCTAAGCAGGCCGGCCAGCGATGCTGCGGCGCCAGTCGGTAATTGATGGAAAACCACACAAATCCCGCTTCAGACAATGGCTTGTACAGAAACGCCATATCCCTCTTGTCGCCACCACTCCATCCTCCCCCATGGATCAGGATTACCGCAGGGCGCAAACCTTTTCCCTCCGGTACACACGCATCCAGCAGGAGCGATTCGCCCCCTGCTGCGCCATAAATAACATTCTCATAAAGCCCGGCAGGTTTTTCCGATACCGCCCCGCCAGATAGACCCCCGATGACCAACCATGCAAAATACCAGAAACATTTTATCATTGCCTGAATCCCATAGCTA
>CAZKAI010000062.1:17497-23559 GCA_964550565.1 uncultured Pirellulales bacterium | reverse complement strand
GGGTGGCCGGAGCATGCCCCGTTTGATGCGATTATCGTGACCTGTGCGCCAGATAAGATTCCTGGGCCGCTGCTGGACCAGCTCAAATCCGGCGGAAAGATGATTATTCCGGTTGGCAAACAGAGGGACGGCCAGCACCTGATTCTGGTGACAAAAGACCCGAAAGGAAAGATTAGCAAGCGTTCCATGATGCCGGTTCGTTTTGTTCCATTGACGCGAGAAAAGGAGTAATTGACTCTATATTTCATGGAAAATCTTTCCCTAAAAAAGTCTTCCGGCTGAATTCTGGATAAAAAGCCGAAAATTTCGGCATATACTTATAGATATCCGCCTCTGAATTTGACGGATTCTGACGATTTGTAACGAAAATCTCAAAGGAGGTTGTATGCGATATTTGTCGTGTATTCATATTGTTCTAACAATCGCATTTCTGGCTTGCCCAGCCTGGGCGGAACTTGTTCATCGCTACAGTTTTGACAGCAGCACACAGGATTCCATTGGGGATGCGGACGGGACACTTGAAGGGGATGCTGTCGTGTCCGGCGGTTCACTGATTTTGGACGGTGTTGATGACTGGATGTCCATGCCAGGAGATATAATCGCACTCAATGCCTACGAGACAGTCACGACGGAGCTATGGTTTACATCCAAGGCCGGGGGCAATACAGGCTATACGATGATACTGTATTTCGGCGGCAACGGTCGGTCTGAAGGCGGGGCTTCGTCGAATCTGGGGTATCATTATTTGTTCATGTCGGCGGCTCGCGGGGACAATGCCAGTCGTGCGGCTATTCAGACACGGTCGCTGGATTCTTCCCCGTGGAGTGAGGAAGATGCCGTCGCAGCGGGGATGGAACATGATGACGGCCTGATGCATCATTTTGCTGCCACGCTGGACAGTACTCACATCACATTTTATATTGACGGCCAGCTTGTCGGAACAAAACCATTGGCCAGCGGTAATGGTATCAGTGGAATCAGTCAGACAATGGCGTATCTGGGCAAGGGCGGCTACAGCAGTGACCCGGAGTGGGCCGGCTCGATTCATGAATTTCGTATTTATGATTCGGCGCTGACGGCTCAGGATGTCGCAAATCATTACCAATGGGGCCCGGATATGATCAGTCCCCCGCTGGTGGATATCACCGAATCGGATGGCAAGACGCTGCTGTTTAAAGATAATCCCAGCCAGGGCGACAGTTATGAGATTGTGCTGCTGCAGGCACCGACGGATACGGTTCACGTAACTGCCTTTCCGCCGATGGGATTAAGTGTTGGAAATGGTTCCGGACAGAGTAAGACACTGACCTTTACGACACAAAACTGGGCACAGCCGCAAACCGTACAAGTGCATATCGCCGATATAGGATTGAGTACCAGTGAGGCATACTTTATTCAGCACGCTGCCCAAAGCAATGATCCGCAATACACAATCGCAGTGCGAGCTGTGGAGGTAACGATTCTGGAGGAATCCTGCGGGATATGGGGGTACCTGGAAGCGGACTATAATCTGGACTGCACCATTAATCTGGAAGATTTCGCCCTGCTGGCCAATTTGTGGATGGTGCCGGATATGCCGCTGGATTTCCCTGAATTTTATACGGACTGGCTGCAGGAGACATTGACCTATGATTCGGCACTTTATCCCCGGTCTATTCAGGTATCCGACCAGCCGTTCTTTATCAATACGGACCATGTACTGAATCTGATTGATGAGAAGATTTACGGGCATTTTCTGGAGCATATTTATCATTCGGTCAATGGCGGGCTGTGGGGAGAACTGGTCTGGAATCGCAGTTTTGAGATGACCGGGGCCGGAGGCGGCGTCTGGACCATCGAAACCGGCCAGCAGGGAGACGAACTGGTGCAATCCAGTCTTTCTACCGATGTACGACTGGCATTTGGCGACGCATCATGGCAGGATTATGAGTTGACCCTCGAGGCACAGAGAGACGGCGGCAGTGAAGGCTTTCTGATTCCCTTCCGTTATGCGGACAGCGACAATTTCTATTGGCTCAATCTGGGGGGATGGAATAATGCCACTCATGCCATCGAAAAGGAAATCAACGGCAGCCGGAGTACAGTTGCCGGGACTTCGGTCGCAGGCAGCATTACCCCGGGTCAATGGTACACCATTCGCATTCGCTGTCAGGGCAACCATTTTCAGGTCTGGCTGAATGAAGCCAGCAATCCTAATCCGCTGATGGACTTTACAGACAGCAATAATCCGCATCTGGCCGGTAAAGTCGGTGTGGGAACGTGGGCGACACAGGCACGATTCCGCAATATTCAGGTCAAAGACCTTTCCAACTCAACGATTCTATTCAGTGGACTGCCCGCCCTTCCGGGAACAGACTTTGGTGCGGATTACTGGACTCTATTCGGCACCGGACAGGGAACCATGAGTACCGATGCACTCAATGATGACTACAGTGTGCAGATAATCAGTGACGGCAGCCAAACGGGACTGGTGCAGGATAACTTTTCATTTATTGCTCAACTGTATCAGGGTTCACTGTGGATGAAGGGAACACTTACAGGAGGCGTCAGAATTGAGCTGCTTGGCAATAACACCGTTGTCGGGCAGGCAATATTGGCTGCACCAACAGAGACGTGGATGGAGTATCCGTTCCAGATTACGCCCTCGGAGGCGACCGATGACGGCAGCCTGAGAATCACCTTGTTAGGAGCAGGCACCGTCTTAATCGATCAGGTCAGTCTTATGGGGCAGGATGCCCTGGATGTCGGTGGTTATCGGCCTGATCTGCTGGCAGCGGTTCAAGGGCTTCGGCCCCCGATTATCCGCTGGCCGGGTGGGTGCTATGCTTCGGCTTATTTCTGGAAGGATGGGATTGGCCGGCAGCACGAACACCATAAATACCCCATCAGCCTGTGGGATGATCAGGATACGAATTCGTATGGGACCGATGAATTTTTGCGGATGTGCGAGGCCATCGGGGCGGAACCCCTGCTGGTGATTAACACCGGCCTGCTGAATGGGACATGCGGGGTAGGGATTCCATACAAACTGACGCCGGAGCAGTATCTTCAGGATGTGCTGGACTGGATCGAGTATTGCAACGGGCCGGCGGATTCTCCATGGGGGGCAAAGCGAGCAGCTAATGGACATCCGGAACCCTACAACGTCAAATACTGGGAAATTGATAATGAAGTCTGGTCCACAAGCTGGGGCGGCGGCATTAATGCCTATATTGATATTGTCAAGACATTTGCCCCGGCCATGCGGGCGGCAGATCCCGGCATCCAATTGATTGCCTGCGGCAGCGGTAGTTATGACCAAAACTGGAATCGCACGCTGATTGATAACTGCGGTACCCTGTTTGACTATATCAGTACGCATCATTATGAAGATGCGTCCAATTTCAAGGCCGGTCCTCGCAGTTATGAGGCATTTATTGAAACACTGGGGGCTTATATTGCCAATTCGGCTAATCCGAACATCAGGATTTACATGTCGGAATGGAACGCCCAGAGCACCGACTGGCGTACCGGGCTGTATGCGGGCGGGTTGCTGAATGCCTTTGAGCGGACGGGGGAGGTGTTTGAGATTGGCGGGCCGGCCCTGTTTTTGCGGCACACATCCGCTTCGGGCTGGGATAATGCGTTTATTAATTTCGATCACTCCGGCTGGTTCCCCGCACCCAATTATCAGGTGATGCAGTTGTGGCATGACCATTATGGTCCAAACTGTGTGGAAACAACCGGGGCCGACATAAATTTGAATGTGGTTTCAACTCTGTCCGAGGATGGAAACACTCTGTATCTGCATATCGTTAATCCGGATGCTTCGTCAAAATCCGTGGAGTATGAAATCGATACCTCTTTTGTACCTGCGTCGGCGTACATGCTTTATTATGCACCGGGTTCGCTTTCGGCCCGGAATACGCTGGCGGAGCCGGATGCCATACAGCTTCGAGCCAAGATTGCGGGGCTCAGCGGACAGGTGCTTCGATTTATGATGCCGGGCTATTCGGCAGGCGTGGTGGTGGTTGAAATGGACTAATCGTCGAATTGTGCAGATTGAAGGCAAGTGGTCCCGAAACCTGCGTGGTGTTTGAAATTTACCACCGGCCAACTTCAGACTTGACTTTTCAGGCATTCTTCTTACGCTGTATGAATCTGTAACTGTAGATTAAGCCTGTTTAACGGAGAGCCTGATTATGTATCTGCTCGGTTATGATTGCGGCACCTCATCGGTGAAAGCGACACTTCTGGACGCCCAGACGGGCAAGCCCGTTGCGGCCTGTTCCTGGCCTCAGACGGAAATGCCTATCAGCAGCCCTCAGCCGGGTTTTGCCGAGCAGGACCCGCAAATGTGGTGGGACGCCCTGAAAGGGGCAACGGCACGGGTACTGAGTGAATCGAAGACCCGCCCTGCCGATATCAAGGCTATCGGCATCAGCTACCAGATGCACGGGCTGGTATGCGTGGATAAATCGATGGCGGTGATTCGCCCGTCGATTATCTGGTGCGACAGCCGGGCGGTGGGGGTTGGTCAGAAGGCCGCCGAGGGCATCGGCAGCCAGACGTGCCTGAAATATATGCTGAATCTGCCGGGCAATTTTACGGCCGGGAAGTTAAAATGGGTCAAAGATAATGAACCCGAGCATTTTAAGCGGGTGTTTAAAATCATGCTGCCGGGGGATTGGGTGGCGATGAAAATGACCGGGCAGGCGGTGACTACGGCGTCGGGTCTGTCGGAAATGATTTTATGGGATTTTGTCAATCGTAAGCCGGCCGATATTTTAATGCAGTATTATGGATTTGAGCCGTCGCTATTGCCGGAGCTGGTACCGACGTTTGGCATGCAGGGGCAACTGACCGGGGCGGCAGCGGCTGAACTGGGACTCCAGCAGGGAACCCCGGTAACTTATCGGGCGGGAGACCAGCCGAACAATGCCCTGTCGCTGAATGTGCTGAATCCGGGAGAAATTGCCGCTACCGCCGGGACCAGCGGCGTGGTTTATGGTATTTCGGACAAGGCTGCGTACGACACCCAATCGCGTGTGAATGCGTTTTTACATGTCAATGACACCCCCGCCGCGGCTCGCAACGGCGTTCTGCTTTGCGTCAATGGCGTCGGTCGGCTCAATAGCTGGCTGAAGCATACGGTGATGGGCGGGAAGGATTACCCGGAAATGAATGCTATGGCCGCCAAAATCCCCGTCGGCTCGGAGGGGCTGGTGGTTTTGCCTTTTGGCAACGGCGCCGAGCGGACGCTGGAAAATAAAAATATCGGGGCATCGATGCATCATCTGGCTCTGAATACGCATCAGCTCGGGCATCTATTGCGGGCTTCGCAGGAAGGGATTGTGTTTGCCCTGAATTATGGCCTGGAGATCATGAACACGATGGGCCTGCGGATTGAGACGGTACGGGCGGGCAAGGCCAATATGTTCCTGTCGGATATCTTTGCCAAGACATTTGCAACGCTGACGGGTGCGACGGTGGAACTGTACAATACCGACGGTTCGCAGGGTGCGGCACGCGGGGCAGGTCTGGGGGCAGGGATTTATCGTACCGCGCCGGAGGCTTTTGCCAGCCTGAACAAGCTGGAGACGATTGAGCCGGATGCGGGGACAGCCAAGGCCTGTAAAGACGCTTATGCACGATGGAAACAGACGCTGGCGGCAGTGCTGGCAGGCCATTCTGTTTAAAATTTACCAGTAGACGGTTTTAAATGTGTCGGTATTTGAATTACAGGATATAATGCCGACAAATGAAAATACAGACATAATCAAATAAGTTCTGGAGGTTACAATGACAGAGTTCTTCCCGGAAGTCAAAAAGGTCAAATACGAAGGCCCGAAATCGAAAAATCCGCTGGCCTTTAAACACTACAATCCCAAAGAAAAGGTGCTGGGCAAGACCATGGCCGACCATCTGCGGTTTGCGGTGTGCTACTGGCATTCCTTTAAGGGGCTGGGGGCGGATCAGTTCGGCGCCAACACCATTCTTCGCAGCTACAATGTCGCCTCGGATCCGATGCAGAAAGCCGAGCAGACGATGCAGGCGGCGTTTGAATTTTTTGGTAAGCTGGG
>CAZKAI010000062.1:14941-17397 GCA_964550565.1 uncultured Pirellulales bacterium | reverse complement strand
GAAGGGTATGACACACTGCTGAACACGGATATGGGACGGGAGCTGGACCACATGGCCCTGCTGCTGCATCTGGCTGTGGATCACAAGAAGAAAATCGGATTTAAAGGTCAATTATATATTGAACCGAAACCGAAAGAACCGACCAAGCATCAGTACGATTTTGATGCTGGCAACTGTCTGGCATTTCTGCAGAAGTATGACCTGCTGCCGTACTTCAAGATGAATATTGAGGCCAATCATGCGACTCTGGCTGGTCATACATTCCATCACGAGCTTGCGTTCTCGGCGGCCAATGGGATTCTCGGTTCGGTGGATGCCAATCGCGGCGACCTGCTGCTGGGCTGGGATACCGACCAATTCCCGACGGATATCTACGAAGCGGCATTGGCGATGTATATCATCCTCAAGGCAGGCGGATTTACCACAGGCGGGCTGAATTTTGATGCCCATGTGCGTCGTCAGTCCATCGACAATGTGGACCTGTTTTATTCTCATATCGGGGCAATGGATGCATTTGCTCGCGGGCTGAAGATTGCGGCCAAGATGCTTAAAGATAAAGTTCTGGATAAGGCTGTCCAGAAACGTTATGCCGGTTGGGATACTCAACTGGGCAAACAGATTGAGTCCGGGAAGATGGATTTCGTCAAGCTGGAGAAGTATATTCTGGAAAAAGGCGAACCGAAGCAACAGTCCGGCCGGCAGGAATTGCTGGAAAATATCCTGAACGAGTATATCTGATTTCGATAGATACTTATATGTGATAACTGAGCAGCCCCGTTCTTTTATTTATGAAAGAATGGGGCTGTTTTTTTCTTAAATTGCTGAAAAATATCTTTCAGCAACTCAATGTATTAAAATTCGGCCCAAGAGGAGGTTAGTCTTATGAAACAAACTGACTACCCCAGTCTGTCGGAACTGTTTCGCTGTATCCTGTCGGCGTTGTGGATTTTTTTACTGACCGCAAGTTTGTACGGCAGCGAGAACCAGACAGAACAATGGGGAGTGTTTGAGGCCGCGTTTGATGGGCCATCAACGGGCAATCCTTTTGTTGAAGTTACTCTTACGGTCATCTTTTCGCAGAATAACAACCGCGTAAAGGTGGATGGTTTTTATGACGGCGAAGGGGTCTATCGTATTCGTTTCAGCCCGCCGACTCAAGGCCTGTGGACATATGAGACACAAAGCACTCATCCTCAGCTTGCGGGCAAGCGTGGTTCATTGACAGCCGCTGCACCCTCGAAAAGCAATCATGGGCCGGTCGGTGTCGCCAATACATTTCACTTTGCTTACGCCGACGGGACTCCTTATTTCCAAATCGGAACCACCTGCTATGCCTGGGTCCATCAGGAGGAGGCTCTCCAGGAACAGACGTTGAAAACACTGGCAGGTGCTCCTTTCAACAAAATCCGCTTCTGCGTGTTTCCCAAATGGTACTCCTATAATCACAATGAACCGCCGCTGTATCCGTTTGAAGGCACACCGCCTGCAGCGTGGGATTTTACGCGTTTTAATCCAGCGTTTTTCCGGCATTTTGAGAAACGAATTCAGCAGCTTGGTCAGATGGGAATTGAAGCGGACCTGATTCTGTTTCACCCTTATGACAAGGGACACTGGGGTTTTGACCGAATGACCTCGGAGGCGGATGACCGTTATCTTCGCTATGTTGTCGCACGATTTGCGGCCTTTCGCAATGTCTGGTGGTCGCTGGCCAATGAGTACGATTTTATGAAGGAAAAAACACCGGCCGACTGGGACCGATTCTTTCAGATTGTTGTATCCAGCGATCCATACGGACGTCTGCGATCCATCCATAACGGCTCGCTGCTGTATAACCACACACAGCCCTGGGTCACTCATGTCAGCATCCAGAACGGTTCGGCGGTGACTGATTACGGCCGGGCGATTCTGTATCGGGATGTTTATTATAAACCCATTGTGTTTGATGAAATCAAATATGAAGGCAACCTTCCGCAGCGATGGGGCAATATCTCGGCCGAGGAACTGGTATTGCGGTTCTGGGAGAGCGCCATCGCCGGGACGTATGCAGGGCATGGGGAGACTTATCTTGATCCCAATGATATCATCTGGTGGGCCAAAGGCGGCGTCCTGCACGGCCAAAGCCCTGCACGTCTTGGGTTTTTCCGAAAAATCCTGGCCGAAGGGCCGGCCGGAGGGTTGGAACCGATTGACAAATGGCAGGATTATCCGTTTGCGGGAAAACGGGGAGAATACTATCTTGGCTATTTCGGACGCCAGCCCCTGTCCGCCTGGCCGTTTGAACTGTATAAGGCGGAGCTTGCCGACGGCATGAAATTTAACGTGGACATCATTGACACATGGAACATGACGATTACACCGGTAGAGGAAGTATTCGAAATCAGGAAACGAGATGACTACCTGTTTGCGGATAAAAACGGACGCAGCGTATCCCTGCCCGGCAAACCCTATATGGCAGT
>CAZKAI010000062.1:0-14841 GCA_964550565.1 uncultured Pirellulales bacterium | reverse complement strand
CGGTCAAAATCCACCAAACCACTGTATGCGGCGTTATCATCGGTTTTGTCTTCGCCGCCATCCAAAATGATAAATCGCACCGGCCCGTGGTCAAAGGCATAGTAAAACCGACCATTGGGCAACGCCAGATAATCCGGCAGCATCCGGGCATATTTGCCGCGGGTTTCATGATTGCCCCGTACGTAAATCATCGGCGTCGTTTTGGCAAACAGATCCGCACAGGGCTTAAGGGCATAATCGATAATTTGCGAGGAGTTATTGATATCGCTGATGATATCTCCGTTAAGAAAGACCAGGTCGTACGGTTTGGAGGCGGACTGTTCGATCAGTTTTGAAAACAAATCTTTACGCTGGTGGATATCATTTAAAACAATAAACGAAAAGTCCGGTTTGTTTTTTGATAAGGTATTGAAATGACAGACATCGCCGGTCAGTGTCTGCCCATAGGTCACTTTATACGCTTCAAACTTGAGTATCTCCTTCGAACATACCCGATAATAATACGTGCTGGCGGAAGAAAGCCCTTCAATGGTGATGCGGTGAACGGTCTGGTCGGCATTGATCAATCCATGCCTGCTGGTGAAGGCCTTCTGGTCCAGCGTCTGTTCAGAGGAGCCGTATTCCACCCAGCTTGTGCAGTTGACATCGGTCACCCATACGATGGACATGGATGTCTCGGTTGGATTCTGCAGACAGGGTCCGGCGACAATCTCAAGGGCACAGGCAGGTGAAGAAAACAACACACCAAGAAAGACCCATCCGCTCCAGACGAGGTGTTTTAGTGATTGATTTCGCATAGAGACTCCATTTTCATCATAGTCAGTAAGACTGTTTTGTGACGGGTGAGGCGGTAGAGCCGCGAACCACCAGTTTTTCTTCGAGCGTAATCCTTACAGGGCTTGCCTGTTCGGGGTGCTGGATTTGCCTTAAAAGCAATTCGGCGGCGACTTTGCCCATTTTTTCAGAACATAAGTCGATAAAGGACAGCTTGGGACTCATCACCCGGTTGGCATAGTCATCACAGAAGCACATCAGGCTGAGCTGTTCGGGAACCGGGATATGCAATGCATGGGCGGCCTGCAGCAGATTCAAAGCTCCCATGTGGCCATAAGCGAGGATTGCAGTCGCGCCCTTATTATGCATCACATTTTTTAAATACTGCTCGGCAGTCTCAGGGGAATCGGCCGTACTGAGAATCGGTTCCAGCCCCCGGCTGTGCATTTGCAGGATATAGGTTTCATAACGATCCCGCAGGCTGCTGTGAGAAGTCAGGATATCCAGTTCAAGTCCGCGATTTTGAGAGGGGGCTGAATTTCGACATTCCTGCGGACTGCTATCAAACGGCGGCAGCGGACCGCTGTAGGCAATCCGGGTATGCCCCAGCTCGAACAGATGCTGCATGGCAATTCGAGTGCCGCCGATATCATCCGGAACGACAGAGAAACCTGATTCGGGACAATCCCCATTAATGACGACGTGCGGAATACCCATTTGAATGATTTCGTCCATCGTCACCGTGGAACATCTGGCCAGGATAATCGCACCGTCAATTTTCCAGGCGGGCATCTCACTGGCGTCAGGGGCATGGCGGGACATATCGACGGTGACATCGTAGTCTCTGGATACGGATTCCATGACCTGTGTGATGTTGTTGACCACGGTTTGGTAAATATTGCCCAAGTCGCTGAGAGCATGATTGCCGCCGAAGATATGAATCATCCGGGTGGACTGCATGGTCAAGCACTTGGCAAACAGATTGGGGCGATAATTGAGTTTTTTGGCGGTCTCAAGAACTCTTTTGCGAACCTGGTCTTTGACTGAAAAACCGTTGCCGAGGCGATTATTCAGGATTCGGCTGACGGTGGATTTGCTGACTCCGGCACTTCGTGCTACATCTTCGAGGCTGGGAATCCCATTTTTCATTATAAAAGAGACCCTTGATAGAATGAAACTGGTACAAAATCAATTATGGCTGTTTTCTATATCATATATCCTGAGTCGGCCAAAATCAAGCAAATTGTTGCTAAAATCGAAAATTGACTTTTATGCACTGAGAAAAGTTTAAGGATTAGGCCTGTTTCTGGGGTCACAAAACCAGATTGAAGCATTGAGTCCAAAATCGCCGGCCAGCGACTCCGGCGGTGCATAATAAAAGAGCAATTCTTTTTTCTGGAAGTCCACATGGCCATCAAAATAGGCGATATTGGCTCCTTCGTTGTGACGAAAATAGGTGGGATACCACATATTCCGACTGCGATATTTGACGATATCCTGGCCGTCTCTATCCCAATAGAGTTTATAATTGGCGCCGGACATATAGGCCGCCCAGTCGCCGGCATCCAGAAACATCATCTTTCGGGCCGGAGAGCGAATGTCACTCATGCGAAAACGGCATGCCCAGTTTGATACCGGGATATTCCCGTACCAGACGGCAGGGCTTTTTGAATCCGGCCCCCAATCCGTGAAATTATAGCCATAGCTGACACGATTTTGATAGGTCCCCCCCGCCTGCCGCCAGTAGTCCTCGTCCTGTTCATCGAGCGGGCAGCGATATTCTTTGGGCAGGATAAAACTGCTGCCGACATACGCATCTTCCAGCCCCACAATCTCTCGAAAAGCAGAATTGGAGTTCCATGTTGGTTCGCCTCTGCCGGTCATGGTCGTGTCTATAATTGAGACGTACCAATTATCGTATTTGGACGCGTACACTTCATTGGCCATAGCCAGCGTTTTCAGATTGTTCTGGCAGACAAGACGCTGGGCCGTGTGTTTGGCTTTCTTTAACGCAGGGACAACCAGGGCCAGAAGCAAGGCAATGATGGCAATGACCACCAGCAGCTCAATCAGTGAGAAGGCTGCTTGTTTGCAATGTGTACAGTATTGTCTTGCTTTACTATTCATCGACTCAAAAAAGGCCGGGTGTTTAACCCGGCCTTTCCTTTATATTACACATTGACTATTGTGAACTGACGGATTGGGTTATCACATACAGCCCAGTTTGGCGGTTAAGCAATCCAGCCATGTGGCGGCCATAATTGCCAGGTCGTCAAGATTCACTTTACAGTCATTATTAACATCACCAACAAAGTCATAGGTCTGGTAATGATCATCAGGATCAATCCGGGCCGCTTCGCAGGCGGTGTTGGTGACATAGACATCGAGTGTATCTTCGAGATGGGCGTAAGCGTCATCCACGCTCAACTGGAACCGATACAGTCCGGTACCGTTAATCGTGACGATGGTATACGCCGAGAATGGATTACCAATATCTATGGTCGTGGCCGGATCCTGTTCGGAATAAATCAGACTCCACAGGACAGTCAGCGGGCTTTGGCCATCGTCCGTGATTTGTCCATTTAGTTCGAAGGTAACCTTGGTCGGATCCGCATCTGGATCATCCATGGTCAGCCAGATGTACTGGTTAGGGCCCGCTTCAATCACCGGCGGTGTATCATTGGTCGTCGTGAAGGTCCACACCGCTCCCTGGGTCTTGGCGGGACCTTTGGTGATGGGATCGCCATGCGGGTCGGTACAGTCCACGCGCCAGGTATAGGTTTTATTCGGCTGCAGCGTAACTGCCGGATTCAGGGCGGATAATGTCACAGAATTGGCAGCGATACCTGTGGCAATCGGGGATGAAATGAAATTGGGATCGCCATCATCCACCTCCAGATAAACGTCGCAGGTAATCTTATCAACCGGATTGTTAGGGTCTGGATTGGTCCATCTCAGGACAGTGGTCGAAGGCGGCACAATCTCTCCCTTATAGGGATGGGGGAATTTGGCCTGTTTGGAAATGCCCACCGGCCCCAGGTACAGGTCATCATAAAACACAATGCCACCAGGATTAGCCCCAAGGTTGACCATCATCAGATTAATCGTGATGGTGGTGGCTCCAAGGGTTGTGTTATCAATAATGGCTGAATTGGGGAAACCGGCCTGGGGCGAGGCAATTTTCCAGACGTTCACTGCATCGCCGGGAACCAGATCAAGCTGCTGCACCTGGCCGCCGAATTCAGCCTGAATCACACCGCGACGGTTGACCATGCCTTGGGTCGTCATCAATTTGCCGCCGAATTCATACATGCCGGGGCCGACTGTGACCGTCTGAAAAATACCATCATCATGCCACCACACCCCTGCACAATAATCCCCTTCGACAGGATCTGCGACATATCTGTTGGAATTGCCCCCCCACCATTGCGTCCACCCCGTACCGCCGGGTGTTTGTTCAAAATCACCATTGACCAACAGGTTGTCAGCCTGTACGACCCCCAGCACCCCGCAGGCCAAAAGGACAATCAACATTACTTTACTGTTCATCGAAACCTCCTGATTAAGTATTATTTTTTTCTAAAAGCGCAACCGCTTTTCTGCTGCCAGAGGGCTTTGTCAGCCTAGAAAATCCCTACTCAACCTGTGCTACTTATTTTTATTATACTACATCTCGGGTAGTGCAAATCAAGCAAAATCTCTTATGGAAGCCCCTGAATAAGCTAGCAACCGCTTGCTATTGCATACATGACCCGACAGAATCCGCCCCAGCCTCTCCTAACTCCTTGTCAGCAAATTACATAGACAGATAACAGGGAACTGACTCTGAACTGCATTGAGCGAGTCCTGCGTTCAAGGGGTCTGTTTGACGGACTATTTTTTTGCACCAGGACAGGGCAGAAATTTGCCGAAAACCACTGCTTGCTGTTGACTTGCGCCGATAAAAACGGTATAATTCTAATAGAAACCGGTTGCTAACTTTTATTTGAGTTTAATCAGGTTCTGTCAGGAGAGAGTGGTACGATAGAAATATTCAATATCAGCCTGTCTGCGACGCGATAGCCGTTTGCGTTTTTGATTGTTACTCATCCTGCGGAAACCTGTTGAATCTGTTTTGTATGTGCACAGGAAGTGCAAGCGATATGGAACTGGACAAAAAATAACTGTGAACTTGTTTCGGAGGATGGTACATGAAAAAGATTACATTTCTTATTGCCGTGTTTGCAGTGGCCGGCATTGCAAACGCCAACCTGTTGACCAATGGTGATTTCGAAGGTGCTGGCGCCGGGTGGTCTCAATGGTGGGGTGGAAACTCCAATAAAGACGTAGCCGACCCGATCGAAGGCGACAAATGCGGCGGTGTCTGGTGGTCGGATGACGGTATCTTCCAGGGATTCGCAATTGATGCAGGCAAGTATGAATTTGGCGGACAAATCATGTCCACTCAGGGCATGGTCGACCGCCGGGCTGTCATCGTAGCCGAAGTGGGTGCCTGGAATCCCGACAAATGGGGCCCCGGGATTGGCGGCATTGACGTCTGGTGGACACAGGAACTGGCATTGCTGGTTGGTGATCCCGTTAATGAGTGGAAAACACCCACAGGAAGCACTGTGATTGATAATACGGCAGCCGGAGCTACCTACCTGAATATCAATCTGTTTCTGATTAATGAGGGCAGTGCTCCATCCGGGATTGCGTTTTTTGATAATGTCTGGGTGGAAAAGATTCCGGAACCGGCCACGATGGCCCTGCTGGGATTAGGCGCACTGCTGCTGAAACGCCGGAAATAACAGCGATTACATCCTTTCGATGTTGAACAAATGAGGCGCAGCTTTATTGCTATGAAGCTGCGCCTTTTTTATGGAGCCATTCACAGCGCCAAGGCACGAATAAACCAATTTTTCAATCTGGTTTTGCTCTTTATCCGATAATCACTGTATGAAATCCCATCCGATATCCCAAAATATCAAAGAAAAGGCCAAAATCAAACCGGCCTTCAAACCCAGCCGGGCAAGGATTTGGGCATTTCGTTTCATTACTGTGATTTGTATCCCGGCCTGCCTGTGGGGGCTTCTGGAATGGGGGTTGCGGCTGGGGGGTTATGGATATTCGACAAGGGCTATCGTTAAACATAACCTCGATAACAGGGTCGTTTACGGCCATAACTATCAATTCGCGTGGCAGTTTTTTCCGCCCAGTATGGCTCGCAATTTTGACGGATTTGTATTTGACAGGGTCAAACCAGCCGGGACGTATCGCATCTTTATTCTGGGTGAATCCGCGGCCATGGGAATGCCCGCCCCTGCCTATAATTTCGGACGAATTCTGAAGGAAATGCTCAAAGACAAATATCCGGATATCCATTTTGAGGTGCATACGGCGGCGATGGTTGCCATCAATTCTCATGCGGTCCTGAAAATTGCAGCCGACTGCGCTCGCTATGAGCCGGATTTGTTTATCGTTTACATGGGCAACAATGAAGTGGTCGGGCCTTTCGGGCCGGGGACGGTGTTTTCCCCCCTGCTGCCCAACCTGTCGCTGATTCGAGCGAATCTGGCGGTTAAATCAACGCGCAGCGGGCAGCTTCTTGAGCACCTCTTACATTCAGTAAAGTCGGACAACCAAACACCGCATCGCTGGGGCGGCCTGGAAATGTTTCTGGATAAACAGGTCCGCCATGACAGCCCTGAAATGGATTATGTGTACAACCATTTTGAGACCAACCTTCGTGATATCTGTTCTATCGCACACCGCAGCGGAGCCAGAGTCATCGTGTCAACGGTTGGCGTTAACCTGAAAGACAGTCCTCCGTTTGCGTCCAGTCACCGCAGCGGTTTGTCGGATGCTGAAAAACAGAGCTGGCAAACACTCTACCAGGAGGGGATCGGCCATGAAGCAGCGGGAGAACCGGAACAGGCTATTTCGTGCTATCAGCGAGCCGCCCAAATCGATGCGACCTTTGCAGATTTGCAATATCGCCTGGGACGCAATTTTCAGCGTGCCGGGGATTCTAAAACCGCCAAAGACTATTATCTGAATGCATGTCAGTACGATACCCTGCGGTTTCGGGCGGATGCGCGAATTAATGAAATCATCCGTTCGGCTGCAACCCAAAGAGAGAATGAAGGCCTTTATTTTCTGGATGGGGCCGCGGCTCTCGAAGCACAAAGTCCCGACCAAATCCCGGGGGAAGACCTTTTTTATGAGCATGTTCACTTTAACTTCAAAGGCAACTATGTCATGGCTGTGGCCCTTTTGCCGGTTGTGCAGAAATGCATCCCGGTTCATTCGGCCCAGAGCAATTCGGCGCTTCTGACCGAACAGCAGGCAGCGGAACGTCTGGCATACACGGATTTTGAGCGTCATGATTTTCTGAATCGAATCTATCTAAAGATGCTTTCGGAGCCGCCGTTTACCAACCAGCTTTATCATGATGAACGCATGAAAGCCGCCGACAGTCAGATACGGGATATTGAAGCACGCCTTGGGGCCCAGGGGCCGGATGTCTGCCGGCGGCACTATGAGACTGCCATTCAGAACAATCCCGATGACTGGCAGATACTCTGGCACTATGCCTGTTTTCTGGGTAATCTCGCAAAAGACATTCTGGCACAGGAACATCTGCTGCGAAAAGTCATCCGGCTGTGTCCTTATGATGGGGCCTATCTGAGCCTGGGCAAGAACCTGTATAAGCAGGGGAAACTGAATGAGGCTCAGGATATTCTGGAATCGCTGCTGAAGCTCAAGCCCAATGCCGGACAGGCTCATATAGTACTGGCTTCGATCCATCGACATCTTCAGCACAGCGAGCCCTATATCCAGCACCTTTCGGCGGGCATAGCGATGGACCCGGCATCCTCGATTGAACCCTATGGGGCACTGGCGGAGGCGTACGACAAGGCCGGAAAACCCGACAAGGCAATTCAAATCCTGTATAAGGCCGTGGCCATCTTTCCTGAAGAACAGACGGCTGCGGCCCATGCAACGCTGGGGTATTTGCTGAATGCTCAGGGAAGATACGAAAAGGCACTGGAAGAGATGAAAATCGCCCTGCGGATCAAGCCCGACTTTGCCGGGGACGAATTGTTCAAGTCACTGCTGGCACACCTCGAGACAAAAGTCAATCGATAATTATAATGATCCTACTTGAAATTTTCCGGTTCGTCGCGGCTAAGTACAGCAGCTTCAGCCACTTGCTTCTTTTGCTCGCGGAATAATCATACCCGTTGGGTATACAGTGCGTTTGAATAGTGCCGGCGTATCTTACACCGGCTCGGTCACGGTGCTGTTTTCTGATACACGCGTACCCAGTCCACCACCATGTACTGCGGAAAAACGGCTGTAACGCAGGAGGAGCTGGTACAGCCGGTATAGTTCCCCCCCACCGCCGCATTAAGCAGGAGATGAAATTCCTGGTCAAATGGTGCACGCGTGTTGCCGGGAGCCGCTTCACTGTACCACTGGCTGCTGTTTTTGGAGGTGTAAAGGATGCCGTCGACATACCATCGCATTAAATCCGGCTCCCATTCGAGAGTATAGATATGGAAGTCATCGGCAAAATTAATCCCTCCGGGGGAGTAGCTTCCGCCGGTGGATGCATTGTTCGGCCACTGGCCTCCAAAATGCAGCGCCGCCCCAATCGTATCTGTGTTGTTTTTGGATTCCATAATATCAATTTCACCCGAGGCCGCCCACCCGCCATAGACACTGTCGGTCGGCATCATCCAGAACGCCGGCCACATGCCGCCGCCTGTGGGAATTTTGATTTTGGCTTCCATCCTGCCATACAGAAATTCATGCTTGTTTGCTGTTCGGATACGGCCGGATGTGAATTTCTTGCCGCCGAAATCTTCGCGTTTTGAGATGATGACCAGTTTGCCGTCCTGCACACTGACATTTTCGGCGCGATAGTACTGCAATTCTTTGTTGCCCCAGCCGCAGACGCCATAGCTGCAGCCGTCGCCGATCATGTATTCCCAATCGGCAAGATTCAGGCTGCTGCCGTAGAATTCATCCGACCAGACGAGTTCATAGCCGAAATAGCCGGGAATGCCGGACAGCCAGGCATCCGCAAAGACCACAAGATCATCGAGATCAATGACGGCACCCCCGCTGAGATTGCGGGATTCGGATTCCAGATTCCAGACTTCACTTAAATCCGAAAAATCCAGCAGGTTGATTACGTTATCTCCATTGTAATTGGGTGTGTTCAAAGCTGCATTTTTTACGACTGAAATATTATCATAACGAACCGTGCCCGTGCCTGTTCCTTGACCATCCTGATCGACCAGAAACAGATTGATATTTAACCAGGTTGCTCCGGCAACAGTATTGTCAATTACCATGCTTCCATTAATCCAGGTATTGAGCGGATCATTTGCCGAAATGGTAATCCGCTGGCTCCACCAGACCGATGAACCGTTGCCGACCTCTGCTTGAATAACACCAATTCGATTCTTTCCGAGATTGCCGTGCAGAAGCTGGCCGCTGATTGTGTAGGTTCCGGCGGTCATTGTTATCCCCTGATAGATACCATCATCGGACCACCAGACACCGCCGCACTTATCCCCTTCAATGGGGTCTGAAGCCTGCAAAGTGGAATTCCCGCCCCACCACTGCGACCAACCCGCTGTTCCGGATTCAAAATCACCATTTATCAATAGATTCTGTCCCCAGGCGCATACTGACAACGACAATGCCAAAAAAAGCCATATCCCTCGCATATTTTTCCCCATGACAAAACCACAAATCCGGACTAACTTACAACTACTATTATATCAAATTTCTTTCACCCATTCAAGGAGATTTTGTTTGTCTGGTCATTTTCGATTTGTCAGCAATCGGTTTCTATTTGATTGCCAGAGGATAAGGCGATTCCGCTTACCCGCGGCATCGCCTGCAGAAATGCTGTTCAGGCCTAAGGCTTTCTTCGCCTTGGTCAAGATGAAATGAATGCTATAGACAGATTATTTCAGGTATGAAAAATTCCTGCATACAATCACAGGAACTATCAGCAACGGACGATTCGCCGTTTATACACGAACTCTGTAACCAGAGACAGATACGGGCCTGTTATTGACTCAGTGCAGCCTTAAACTCGTCCAGGCGAGCCTTAAGCTCCTCCTGCATCTGCTTGTTGTTACCTGCCAGCTCTACCGCTTTGGTCTGGGCGGCAATCGCTTCTGCAACCTTGCCGTTTTTAAACAGGGCCAGTGCATAGGTATCCAATAGACTGGGTTCTTTGCCTTCAGTCAGATTATTGGCCTTTTCAGCCAGTTTCAGCGCAGTCGGATAATCCCGATTGGCTTCCTCAAGGTCTGTCAGCATGAACCATGCGATCTGGTTGAGAATGTCAGCAGGAGCCATCTCGATGAGCTTATCGGCTACGGGACGGGTCTGCTCAACCGGTTTACCCTCTCGGATGCCGGAGATGTATTCCATAATCAACGCCTGAGCCTGGCGCTGCTGGGCTTCACGTTCGGCCTTGGCTTTGGCATATGTGGCTGTATCGAACGTCCCGGCGAGGACCTGCGTAAGCACCTCGTCCATATCGGCCAGCGGATGCCCATACCAGACGACTTTGCCGGCGCCATCCACAATGAATGCCGTTGGAATACCGCGCTGTTCGTAGGCCTTCATATACCCTGTTTCGACGGTGCCGGTGGTATCGACAGCCACGGTGTAATCCATATTGTCGCCCTGCTCGATGACAAATGTTTTGACCTTTTCAAGATTTTTTGCTTCGTTGGAGACGCCGACCACCGTAATACCCTGGTCCTTGAACTTTTTCTGGACTTCGGTCAGATGCGGGATTGTTGCTTTGCAGGGGCCGCACCAGGTTGCCCAAAACTCCACGACATAAACCTTGCCTGTTTGGAAAGCCACCGGCTCCCCTTTGATCCAGGTTAAGCCGTCTAATTTGACTGCCGGCTGACCTAACTGGGCCTTGGTTTCTATTGCTGCAGGGGCTGCAGCCGGGGCCGGGGCCTTCTCGACGGGCTTCATGGGAACCGCAGGCACGGCCTGAGTGGACGACGACGAAGACTCAGGCTGTGCAGGCTCTTTTTTGCTGCACCCAATGGTTATCGAAACTAAAACAATGAGTGTTAATATCCGCAGAATCCGTAATTCTGAATATGCGACCATTTTAATCCTTTTATATAAAAACATTATTAGCAGGTCCTCATCAGCAAATACCTGCACTGACAATGTGACTTCTATACGAATCCTCCTATTTTGGCAAGTGATTTCGTAAAATGATTCCCACTTCCAGGCTATGAATCTGACTCCAGGTTTGTCATTTTAGGTTTGTCATTTTTTCATTGACATTAAAAGATGTAATTGATATAATATATAGTTGGTAAATTATGGAGGTTTTTTGACTTTTTAGGATAAGGAGCATTTTATGTATTCAGCATTTCATGGTCGTTGCGGGTGGTTTCTGTGCGCATTTTTATCCCTGGTTTGTCTGGCCCATGGCAGTGGTATTTTGACCCTTTCGCCCGATGAAGATTTTTCAGTGTCCGGTCCTCAGGGGGGGCCTTTCTCCCCCTTAACGAAGACTTACGAACTTAGTAATTCCGGCGATGCGGTTATTTACTGGGGAACAGAAGCCGATGCCGCGTGGATTACCATGGAACCCGACTGGGGGAAATTATCCCCCGGCCAATCCACTGCAATTACCGTCTCACTCACTGCAGATGCGAATCTTCTATCTGCCGGCACCTATACTCAAACACTTTCGTTTCTTGATTTATCAAACAATACCCAACTGACCAGACACCTGGTCCTTGCCGTCTCAGCCATCCCGGTTTTCCATGTTCTTCCAGATGAGGATTTTGTTATTTCAGGCTCCCAGGGAGGCCCTTTCAGTCCATTAACTACAATTTACGAGCTTTCCAACTCCGGCACCGAAGAAATCCTCTGGGACACCGAAGCGGATGCCGACTGGATCATGATGGCACCTGATTCGGGTAAGCTGTCGCCGGGAGAATCTGCATCAATCACCATCACTGCTTCAGAAGCGATAAACTCTCTGGCTCCTGGAAACTACATTCAAAGCCTTTCTTTTTTTGATGTTACGAACAACATTCAATTAAACAGGAAGCTCATTCTGACTATCTCTGCCCATCAGGGAATCATCGTTTCACCAAAACATCTTTCAACCTCGCTGACAGAGGGTGGTTCCCTCCTGCAAACGCTGACTATCAGCAATGGCAGTCCCTCGACTTATTCGTTTTCTGTTCGGAGCCGGTCGGTGAAAACTCCAGCCGCCGCATCAGCGGAACAGCAAATGACTCGGGAGTCCTCGTATCCCGCCATGCCGGCCACAGCCGATTGTCATCCACGTCGGATTCTGGTTCGATTCAATCAGGCCGTGGCATCCGCAGCCAACTCGTCGGCTGTAAAACAATCGGCCGTCAACGCTTCCTGCGGGGGAACCATTGTTAAGGAATTTTCTGTGGTTCCGGGACTGTCTCTGGTTGAACTGCCGGAAAGCACATCGCTACAGGACGCTCTTGATCAGCTAAACCGTATGGACAATATTCTTTATGCCCAGCCTGATTACCAGCTCTATGCCGATAGTGTTTTTCCAAATGACCCCCGTTTCAATGAGCAATGGGGACTGCACAATCTCGGCACTAATGGAACTGCCGATGCAGACATAGATGCTCCTGAAGCATGGGATATCCATACTGGGGATTCCTCGATTATCGTAGCCGTTATTGACACTGGTGTGGATTATACACATGCCGATCTGGCAGGCAATATGTGGGTCAACCAGGCGGAGTACAAAGGCAAGGCTGGACAAGACGATGACGGGAACGGATATATCGATGATATCTATGGGTATGATTTCTGCAACGAGGATCCAAATCCAAAAGATGATCATTATCATGGTACGCACTGTGCCGGAATCATTGGAGCCGCCGGAAACAATGGCATTGGCATCACGGGCACCTGCTGGAATGTTCGTATTATGGCCTTGAAATACCTGGATTCTGGCGGACGAGGGTGGGCTTCGGATGCCATTCAATGTATTCAATATGCCATCAAAATGAATGCCAATGTGATGAGCAACTCATGGGGAGGCGGTCCGAATGATCAGGCCCTGAAAGATGCAATTGATGCTGCTCAGGCAAAAAATATTCTTTTTGTGGCCGCCGCAGGTAATGATGGCATGAATAATGATCAGAATCCCCATTATCCATCCAATTATACATCAGAAAATATTATTTCTGTCATGGCAACTACCAATATCGACGGCAAGGCTGGTTTTTCAAATTACGGCAAAACAACGGTTGATATTGGAGCGCCAGGATCTGATATTTTAAGCTGTGTTCCCGGAAATAGCTATCAAGATGCAAGCGGCACATCCATGGCAACCCCCTTTGTATCAGGGGCCTGTGCCATGCTGTTGTCGGTTAATCCGAATCTGACCTGGCTGGAAGTCAAAACCATTCTGATGGAAACCGCCGATCCAACCTTGTCCAATTACTGTGTATCCGGCGGAAGACTGAATCTTGAAAAGGCCTTACAGCAGGTCCGCGTTCAATGGCTGGGCTTTGATATTGAACAGGGGCAGATCAATCCCGGTCAAAGTTTACCCATCCAGGTCACCGTTGATGCCTCTGAACTGGCCGCCGGCAGCTATGATGCTGAAATTATTCTGTTACCCCATGATCCTGATCACAACCAGATTGTCATTCCGGTACATCTCGATGTTCTGAAAGAACCTCTTGATATAACTCCTGCCGCCGCTTTTGAGTTCGAAGGCATTGAAGGAGGTCCATTCCAGCCGGAAAACACAAGATATACAATCCGTAATATCAGTGAAGAAATCATCCAATGGTCGATTTCGAAAATTCCGGACTGGCTGACAATCAATCCCACCGAAGGCGCGTTAAATCCGGCACAGAGCGTGGAAATCGGGATATCCCTCAATTCTTCCGCATTATTGTCAAGTCCGAATCAATATAAGGAGTTTATTGAATTTCAGAATGTTACGCGCAATACAAAACAGACACGCGAGATGATTCTGACTGTAAAATGTCCTGATAAATTCACCGAACAATTTGATACAACTAATAATGATTTATCCTACATGACTTTAACTCTGATGCCCAGTGAAGCAAAATCCGGATATCGGATGTGTGTCGGGGCAAATTCAGCCGCATCATTTTCCGTCGAACCATCCAATACTTATATATCGCTTGGCGATGATGATTTTATTGAAGTTCCATTTGCAGACAATAAGCAATTTACTTTGTTTGGACAGGCATATAATAGCGTTTTTATCGGCAGTAACGGCTATGTGACTTTCGGAACCGGCGATATTGAATACCAGGCATCTTTGTTCAATCATTTTCGTCTGCCTCGCATTTCGGCCCTGTTCGCCGATCTGACCCCTGCGAATTCCCAGTGTATTTCTTATTGCCAGACCCCGGAGTCTTTTACAGTAACGTATGACAAGATTCCTCTGTATGGCAATAAAACAAAAATAGTTTCATGTCAGATCGTATTGTATTTTAACGATGGTTATATCCAGGTCAAATATCTGGATGTCCACGAAGTCAGCGCTATCTGCGGTCTGTCAGACGGGACAGGGCTGGTCGCATCATTTGAAGCCAGCGACCTGAGCGGCAATAAAATCTGCTGTGATTGCGGAGACCTCACCGGCGACAGCAGTATTAATCTGGATGATCTGGGATATCTCATTTCGGCGTGGCTGACTATGGATTGTTCAATACCTTCCTGGTGTCAGAATGCCGATATCACCAAAGATCACGAAGTTAATTTAGCCGACCTGAGTGCATTGGCTCTGAACTGGGGGCAGGCTATCTTTACCTGGACAGAATCTATTTTTTGTCAGGACCTCAATCAAAAGGCATGGAGCAGTCCTGCTTATATGCCGGAACTGGATAATGAAGGCAACAAAGCTTTTTCGGCTCGGCTATCTCGCGACAAACTGCACATGTTCTGGAGCCGCTACAATCCATCACTTGGTTTTAAATGTATCTGGCAAGCAGATCGCAACAGCCTGAATGAACCTTTCTCTGCTCCAAG
>CAZKAI010000061.1:0-23872 GCA_964550565.1 uncultured Pirellulales bacterium | reverse complement strand
CCGATGGAATCAATGTACTGCATCGTCCCCTGCGTCTGCGGGGTGACTGAATTACCATCCAGCGTCACCGTCGTATAAGTCTTTTTGGCCGGCAGGACAAACCGCCCGGTGGTGTTGGCGGGCAGTTCGATGGTAAAATCGTAATCACTCTGGCCGGACTTGGTAAACGAGGCCTTTACCGCCCCGCGAATGGTGGGCGTGGTAATGCCGGCATGGCCCAGCGTGCCCGGCCGAGGCCAAATCAGCACCTTCCGGAACCCGGGTTCCATCGGCTCAATTCCCATCACAAACCGCGGGATGATATTGCCCGGCACCGCGCCCCAGGCATGGTTCCAGTCCAGATTGCTTTTATACTGGATATCCCATGCCTCCAGCGTCATCGTCGAGCCGACGGCAATCATATTCATCCAGCTTCGTTTGGCCGTCGAAGTCATCAGGCTCAGGGCATAATCCTCCTCGCCGGCCAGATACAGGGCTTCCATCAGATATTGTGCTCCATACACACTGCACGCCATCCCGCGGGACTTGACAAATGCCACGACTCCGGCCTTTTTATCTTCGGGCACCAGCCCGAATGCCAGCGGCCACATATTGGCATGAAGCGAGGAATGCGTCGAACCTTCACCGTCGATATACAGCCCGGTCGAAGAATTAAACAAGACCGTCTGGAATGAATTATAGAACGTCTGAGCCTTCTGTTGGAATGTCGCCGCATCGGCGGTTTTGCCCAGGACCTCGGCAATCTGCTTCATCTGCAGCAGATTCAAATAATGAAACGCATTGACAACCGTGTTGATGGATTTCATATCGTACCCATCCCGCTCGCCGGCCGGCCAATCGACAATGTCGGTCGTACTCGGGTCCAGCAGGCCGTCGGCCCTCGCCGAACCGAGCATCAGCTTGTCATTTTTCAGCACATCATATTTGGCCGCCAGCGATTCGGTGTTGCCGGTGTACATATAATCCACCCAGGCCATCATGATGGAGTGCTGCCGCCATTCCGTTGGCCAGGTGGGATGGCTCAGCAGGTATTCATGCGAATACCGGGCCAGGCCAAATTCCCGGTCGGCGGCATAATGACAGAGCTGGTTGATGTAGGCATCCGCCTCATAGGGAATCCGCTCGCGGTCGCCATCGACATACACGCCCGCAAAAGTGGTTGCCTTGATGGTGTATTTGCATATCTCCCAGACCTGATTGAGGGCATCATTATCGCACTCAAACGCACTGGTCGTATCATTCCATGGATAATGAATCGTAACCTGCCGCAGTTGTTCGGCAGTGACTGTAAACGGGCAATTGACAATCTCGATATAACGGAACGGGCAAATGACGCCGATTTCAGCCGGGATGAGAATCGCGGCACCGCTGGTATTACGGCTGTCTTTGGGCGGATGAATCTCATATTCAACCGTACCTGCCGCCAGCGTCTGGTTCACTTTATAGTATCGAATTGTTCCGCCGGGGTTGCGGTCGATGACGCCATCCTTGAGTTTTTCACCAAAATGGACTTCAACCGTCTGGCCCGCAGGCGTCGTATTTTCAGACGTAAGCTGAACCGCAGCGGAACCGCCGGCGCCGATGCTGGCCAGCACTGTCTTTTCTTTGGGCATCGTCCAGCGCAGATACCCAAAGGCATCCTTGCCGAAATCAATGAAATAATGTCCATTGGCCAGAGTCTTGACTTGCACGGGGGCAATCTCAGTGCGAACCAGAGCATATTTGGCCGTCGAATAGCTCGAAAACGCCGCAGCGGTTTTGAACTCCTGAGCCGCCGACCAGTCCGAAGGCTGATTATTTTTATTCCAGGTTCGAACCTTCCAGAAATAGCTTTTTCCGGTTGCCAGAGCCGTGCCGCCATAGACCACCTGAATCGAAGCATCGGAGGGCACCTTGCCGCTGTTCCACATATCCGCCTGCTCGGGCGTCAGTTTCTCCAGCGATGACGCCACCAGCACATGATAGGCCGTCTGGGTATCATTGGACAACTCGGAATTGACCACCCAACTAAACTCCGGTGACGCATCAGCAATCGTCGTGACGGCCGGATGATCCAGCATCTCACACATCAGGCCCGTTGGGGCAGTTGCGGCACACGCCGATACAGTCAATACGGACAATAAAACAATACATTTCAGCATGGTTACTCCTGTTGGCATAGTCTTTATAAACACTTCGTTATCTCATATTAGTGTAATCTGCTATGGCATTTTCTTCAGATTTTCCCATCGCACCACCCAGCTTCCATCGTCCGGAAAACCGGGGGCGTTTTTCGTTGGGCCGTTATCCCATCCCGCCGCCATCATCGCCGCCGCCGTCAGCAGACCGCCGTTGCCGGGCAGATAACAGGGCAGCCCTTCACGCTGGAAATTATGTCCGTTGGGCAAATACGTATTTTTCTGCACATCCAGCAAAAGGGATTGAATCGCCAGATCCCCCCGCCCCAGCCGGGCCGCCGTCATCGCCATCATCGGGTAATCCCAACCCCAGGTATCGCTCCAGTCCCAATGATTCAGCACATGCTCGAGGGTTTTTTCCATAATCGCTTTATCCAGCCTCGGGCTTTCCGGCAGAATCCCGTAGGCCCCCAGCATACACGGATGTCCCCCATCCTGAGCCAGCGGAAACTCCTGCTCCACATACACGCCCTCATGCACCGGCCAGGGTGCCAGCATCGCCGAAATGTTCATCCACAATCGCGGTTCACCAATACCGCCAAGCCGACTCCGCCATTCTATCGCCTTGCCAAGCCCCCATTGCCAGTACGCCAACTCAAACGTCGGATTCTTATTTTTTGCATAATCCGACGTATTATATTCCCGAGCCGTAATCAGCGGCGGCCCCAGTTCAAACCATTGTTTCTCGGCATTCATCGTCGGATAGGAAGCCATAAACGCCGCCGTTTGAAAGACAATATCCTGATACGCCTTGAGCGTCTTTTTTGAGGGATCGGCCCGATAGCACAGCTCTGCGTAATAAATCGGGTGCGGCTGCTGCCAGATCAACAGCGGCCCGATACCCGACGGTGCATCCTGCCCGTCCGGCCCGACCATCTTCGGCCAGCGAACCCCATCGTACCCCTGCCGCTGGGCAATCTCGCGGGCCTTCGGCAGGATATCGTGATAATACTGCAGGCTGGGCGTAAACAATTCAATCCGGTCCCACAGGGCAAAATGCACCGTATGCCACCAGTGCATCTCCAGGTGAAACTTGCCAAACCAGCTCGTACAGGTCAGCCCTGTCTCCTGCGGCGGATACTTCTGTACGGACTGAATCGCCGTCAGATATTGTGACAAAACAATCCGCCGTTCAAGTTCTTTCCACCGGGGATCGCTGCTGCCCGACAAATCAATCGCCCCGCCGGAAGTCCAGAAACTCTTCCAGTGCGTTTCACTCTTTTTAGCCGCGGTGCCAAAAGGCGGCGGTGTCTTCACTTTATCCGCCACAGAAAAGACCACACTACAATTCCAGACAGAATCCTTGTTCTTCGGAGTCAGATTAAAATGATGCGGCTGCCGCTGGGCAACCTCGGTCCCTTTATCAAACATCACATTACAGGAATAGACCAGCGTGTCCAAGTCGTGCTTTATCCGAATCGAATCCCCGGCCTTTTTCTCCAGAGTTGTTCTATGTTTGTCTGGCTGGGTCCAGTCGGCCGGGTCATTGCCCCAGGTCGCGGAAGGATAGGCAAACGCAATCTCCACCCCCAGCCGCCCTTCGGCAACAAGGTCGGATTGAACTTTAAAAGCAACATTATCCATATCCGGATGACATACGGTCTTAACAAGGACTTTTTTGCCTTCCACCTCAAAGGAACTGGTCAGCACCCCGGTCCATAGGTTCAATTCCTGATGGATATTAGTAATATCCGATACCGCAGCCGCAGACCCATCCGCTTTTGTCAAAACAAACCCAATTCGAGCCAGACTGGTCTGATGCGGATTGGCCCGCAGCCACTTGGCGGCAGGTGATTTCGATTCGATATTGTAAGGCACGTTTTTTGTACCTGTCGGAACATCGACAAACGTCTGCTCAAGGTTATACTGTTCCGTATTTGGAAAACGATGCCAGCCCCACTCGGCCATCGTTGTCAGCGGAATGCCTTTACTGTAGGCATCCGGAAATGTCTGCAAACCCGTAATATCAGCATTGAAAACAAATCGTCCATTGCCCACAGACAAAGGACTCAAGGCGTCGACTTTCTCCAGCACGACATTGTGCCGCGTAACGAGCGTTTTCCGGTCGATTGTTCCTGCTGCCGCTGCAATAGACACCGCCGCCAACAGGATAACCATCCCTGCCGATCCTGTCTTTCGATAAACCATTCTGTTCCATCCCATCGATTTCTCCTTAAATGTCTCATAGATAATATCTTAAAAACGGCTTTTATAGGCCTAAAAAAATGGACTTTTTTTGATTATGCTTTTAGAAAATTGCAGCAATTGATTTTTTTTGTACAAAGTATCCGTCTGATGCAAACAATTTTTCTGCAAATCTTACGTTTTTTTAGACTCGGCTCGCACTTCCGGATGTCTTCATAACTCCCGCATAAAAAACAAGTTACCATTCCAATAAAAGCGTCTCAGCCAAAACCCCAGAGGATTCAAAGCAAAATTAAAAAAATTATTAGATTGTCAGCCCGGAAAGATGTATATTGTTTTCCGGTGAACGTATCATTTGTAGGTTGGGATAAAAGTGGAGGCTGCAACGATGATTTGACCTTTTTTTGACCAGCCCGCGATTGATCATCAACCCTAAGCTCTTTTAAAATGACTATTTCGGTCCTGTTGAGGGGCCGATGACTAAGCTCTTTCCTCCTCCTCCAGTCGGGCTGATGCGTCCTTCGGACACAGGCCCGACACTAAAAATTGCCGACGGGTCGTCGGTTTTTATAAACTCTTTCCTCCTCCAAGCCGGGCCTGAGACTTCAAACCGCGTCTCAGGCTCGGCGTCTTTATGGGCCATTGGGCACCCTGAAAATCCGGTACCATTACAAAAACCCCTATTTCCGGTATTTCATAGTGTTGATTTTCATGCTCTTGCGTGGTATTCTTTCTGCATGGATTCCAACAGGAAAGGACGATCCCTATGCGGTCTTTATGGATAATCAGTGCGGTACTGTGCGTTGGCGTAATGCTGGCAGGAGGTTGCGTCGAACGGAAATTAACCATTGTAACCAACCCTGCCGATGCGGTCGTTTGGCTCAATGACGAAGAAGTCGGCCCGACGCCGGTAACGGTCAATTTTAACTGGTATGGAGACTATCGCGTCCGTATCGAAAAGCCGGGATATGAAATCGTCAACACCCACAATACGATGAAACGCCCCCTGCATGATGTCTTTCCATTCGATTTCTTTGCCGAATGCCTCTGGCCAGGCCGGATCGAGGATTCTTATACATGGACGTATGATTTAGCCCCCTATCAGCCTGCCAGCGCAGACCAGCTCATCCAGCAGGCTCAGGAAGCACAGAATCGTTTTTCCGGTGAAATGGAAACCGCCAAGCAGCAAATTAGTGTGGTTAAAGACGAAAAAAAATAGGAAATGAGTTAAATGGCTGCCCGGTACCCCTGGCCGTGGACGGTCTTAACAAAATTGCGTGCCTTGCCTAATTTCCGCCGGAGCGCGGCAATATGCACATCTACCACGCGTTCACTGTTACCATTTTCAGAAGGTTCCTGCAGATATTGGCTCAAATCAGACCGTGACAGGATTGCCCCGCCTGCCTGGATTAACGCCTGAAGAATATTGAATTCCGCCCCCGTCAACTGTACCGGCTGACCTTCGACAAAGGCCTGGCGTCCAGAGGGAAAAATCCGTATCGGTCCGGCCGCAAGGACCTGTTTGACATTCTGCCCCTCCGGATATGCCCTGCGCAGGACCGCCTCCATCCGGGCAACCAGAACTTTCGAACTGAAGGGCTTGGTAATATAGTCGTCCGCCCCGACACTAAGCCCCACGATAATATCTGTTTCCGAATCCTTGGCTGTCAGCAGAATAATCGGGATATGGGCTGTCTGAGCATCATTTTTCCATTGTGTTGTCAGGCGGATTCCGGATACATCGGGCAACAATATATCAAGCAATACTATGTCCGGTTTTTCCAGTTTCATAGCAGAATCCGCCTCGGCCGCGTTTTGCGCTGTACGGACGATGTAGCCTTCGCCGGACAGGCTCATATTGAGCAATTCCAGCAAATCCTTCTGGTCATCAACGATCAACACTTTGGCGTTCATACATTACTCTTAAGGAGTTATTAATAAATCACAAAGCAGCTCTTAACAACAATTATCGGCTTTTGCCATGGATTTGTTTACCAAACCCCCGCCAAAAATAAAAAAAGCCGCTTGATAGCGGCCAAACAGAAAAAAAACTGAAAATGACTAATTGGTAATCGTTTTCCATCCCTGATTAAGTTCTTCAAGAATACCAATCACTTCCTGTATCTTGCGGGTATCCTTTTGAAGATTGGCTTCGGACAGATGGCGATGCATAAATGTGTAAAGTGATCGCAGGTTTTGGGCAACCTGGCCGCCCTGCTCCATATTTAAAACGGTATTGAGTTCAAACAGAATATCCTGAGCCTTGCCGATATGCTTGCCTTTGGCGGCCATATCATTGCGCTGCATATCCTGAATCGCCTGACGCAGGAATTTGATCGCGCCGTCATACAGCATCACCACCAGCCGTCCGCGGCTCTGGGTGGTTATTGCTGTTTCCTGATAGGTATTGAATCCATTCATTGCCAAACTCCCCTGTACTTGCATGAAATCACCACATTATCCGCCCGTCAGTCTGTCGTACCTGTCGACAGGAGCAGATGATTGAAAAGGATGACTGCGGCAAATACCGCAGTCATCCTGAAATTACTGCATCAAACCAAAACTTACCGCAGCAGGCTCAGAGCCATCTGAGGCATGTTGTTGGCCTGGGCCAGCATGGATACGCCGGCCTGAGCAAGCACCTGGGTCCGGGTCAGCGATGCCATTTCCGTGGCAACGTCAACGTCGGAAATACGGGATTCAGAAGCCATCATGTTTTCGGCCTGAATATTCAGCACTTCGTTGGTGCTTTCCAGACGGTTCATCATATAACCGAGGCTGGCGCGGGCGCTGTCCTTGCGCTCAATCGCGGTGGTAACCAGACCCAGAGCGGTCTGAGCATTGGTACCATCGGTACCACTGATGGATACGGTGGCGCTGTCCACGCCAAGTGCGGCCGAGCGAACGTCCACGGAATTCACGGTAATGCTGGAATTTTCACCAAAGTGAATCACATTGGCGGCACCGGCACTGTTGAGCATATTGATGCTGTTGAATGTGGTGGTTCCGGCAATACGATCGATTTCAGCGATCATCTGCTTGAACTCGTTGTCCATAATCTGCCGCTGCTGTTCGGAATAGGATCCCGTTGCAGCCTGTTCGGCCAGTTCTTTCATACGAATCAGGGCGCTGTCGATGACCGCCATCGCACCTTCCATCGTCTGAAGCATACTGATTGCATCCATCGCATTGCGTGTGCCCTGCTTGATGACGGCGATATCCGCACGCATCAATTCACGGACCGCCAACCCGGCAGCATCGTCCTTGGCGCTGTTGATTCGCAGACCCGAAGACAATCTTTCGATTGACTTGGACAGCTTGTCATAGCTTGTGCCGAGGTGCCGTGCGGAATTTTCCGCCATAATGTTGTTCTTAATTGCCAGCATGTTTGTGACTCCTTTAATAGAAAAAGGTTTTTTACTTGCCCCTGTCAGGCTCTTTTTTATTCACGGGTTACGCTGAGTCCAACGTAACACAGTCCATTATCGCAGAAAAAAAAATGCTCTTAAGGCCTCAAAAAGCGGGTTTTTCGCAAAACCAGACAAGGACCGATATTGCTTTGAGTCACGCGGGTGAAAGTGGAGATTGGACGTAAAATATTTTTTTCTATTTTTTTGAAATGATATGGAAAACTTGCGGCGGTGTTTGCCCAGGCTGTATAACCCCTGTTAATCCCGCAGACGGCATGAACAGAACACCCCATCACAGTCCTCCAGACAGCCAGCATGATTCCCAGGGATTTTATCGGGCAAATGAAAAAACATGGGCCTGCAACACTGAACAGGCAGCGAGGTAAAAGCCATTCTGATGGATTGACGTAAAAAAGGAAATGCATTCGTTTAAACGCATTTCCACAAGCAGGATCTTCTGAACTGTGTTTTTAAGCGGAGATTTTTCTCCACGCCCCTGCCAGGTCTTCAAAGATGCGAATCAGCCGTTCCAGAAGAACCGCGTCATTTTTGACATTCACCTCGTTCAGACGGGTCCAGACAAAGGTATACAGGGATCGAAGATTCCTGGCGATGTCGGCCCCGGCTTCCATATTCAGGGAGGCATTCAATTCAAAAATAATCTCCTGTGCCCGGCCCAGCGAAGCACTCCTGGACGCATAATGGTGATTGCGGATTTCCAAGAGAGCCTGTTTCATGAACCGCAGGGCGCCATCATACAGAAGCACAACAAGCTGCGAACGGGTTTGAGTAGTAACGGCATTTTGCCTGTAGAGTGCTGCGGGATTCATAGAGTGACTCCGAATGACCGACACGATGAGCGTAATCACGTATAACTTCCATAACGAGGACGACCGGGCCATTTTAAACGCCCGGCCGTCCCTCTATCATGGTAAGAAGTCTTTTTAATTATCCCTGTAACAGGTTCAAGGCCATCTGCGGCATCGTGTTGGCCTGAGCCAGCATCGAGATACCGGCCTGGGCAAGCACCTGGTTACGCGTCAGAGCCGCCATTTCCGTGGCCACATCCACGTCGGAAATACGCGATTCGGCAGACATCAGGTTTTCGGCCTGAATGTTCAACACCTCATCGGTGCTTTCCAGACGGTTCATCATATAACCAAAGCTGGCACGGGCACTGTCCTTGCGTTCAATCGCGGTGGATATCAGGGTTAGTGCTGACTGGGCAGCAGTTCCGTCGGTCCCGGCAATCGAGACCGTCGCACTGTCCACACCCAGGGCGGCGGAGCGTACGTCCACCGAATTGATATTGATATAAGATCCAATACCGAAATGGATCGTCTGGGAGCCCGAAGCACTGTTAAGCATATTAATGCTGTTGAACTGCGTCGTTTCTGCGATACGATCGATTTCAGCAATCATTTGCTGGAATTCATTGTTCATGATGTTGCGCTGCTGCTCGGAATAGGAACCCGTAGCGGCCTGTTCGGCCAGTTCCTTCATGCGAATCAGCACCGCGTCAATCGAGGCCATCGCACCTTCCATCGTCTGGAGCATGCTGATGGCATCCTGGGCGTTGCGTGAGCCCTGACGAATCACGGCTACGTCGGCTCGCATTAATTCACGAACCGCCAGTCCCGCCGCGTCGTCTTTGGCGCTGTTGATACGAAGACCGGAAGACAGCCGTTCGACAGACTTGCCCAAAGCGTCATACGCTTTGCCCAACTGTCTGGCGGCGTTTTCAGCCATAATGTTATTTTTGATGGCTAACATGTTTGATTCTCCTTACCAATGATAGGTTTTTCTGACAGCCTCAATTTCCGATAAAAACTTTCACTTCTTATTCCATCTTCACTCATTATCGGAAGATGTTTTTAAAACTTTAGCTTTTTTAGGTCTGGTAATTTTAAGTCTCTGTAAAAACCTGAAAAGCTCATCATTTCCATGGCTATTATCGGTAATACCGCCAATTACTTTATATCGGACGTGAAAAAACAGGACAAGCAGCAGAGAAATGGTTTTCGTTAGTTATAGGGCTGCAATGACTTATGAAAAGAACAAAAATATCAGAGCGGCCAATAAAAGTCCGGTCCCCGCCAGCCGCAGCAGATAAATCCTCCCGGACTGGCGCTCCATCGGGATAGATGCAAACCGATTCCATATCAGTCCCAGTATAAACACAAATAATCCCCGCCAGGACAGGATGATATTGGGTATCGTGACATTGCCGGCCAGATGGATTGCTGCCATATATAAACCAATTCCCCCCAAAAGCATCGCTCCGACAGCACTGAACACCAGATAGTCGACCTTGTGAACCCGGTATTGCCTGTAGCCGGGCAGTGCCAGAATCATCATTCCAATAATCCCCATAAATAACTGAAGCCATAATAATCCGGTAAAAGGCGACATGAATTCAACCGTCTTGCGTGTAAATATATCGCCAATGGAATAACTCAGCGCTGCCAGCACGGCCAGTCCAATCGCCAGCAAAGGATGACTTCCGTGACCGCCCTGGGCTTTCTGCTGTCGTCCGAGGCCAAAGAATACAACAGCCAGGCTGGACAGGCCAATGGACAGGTAAATTCCACCGGTAAAGGCCTCTTTGAGCCAGATACCGGCCAGCAGTGCCACCATGGGAATCTTCAAACCCAATAGCGGCGTAACCAGACTGACATCCCCCTCCTGAAGCGCCTTACTGAATAGCCAGTGACCTGCAAAGACAAATCCGGTCATCGCCGCAAAAGCAATCATCGCTTGGGATGGAATGAATTCCTGAATGAAAAGCAATGCCGCCGCCGCAAACAAACCGGAGGCGATATTGATACCGAATATGACGTAGCCGGCATCACATAAGCGATACCGCAGCATGACCTTGATGCCCATGGAAAAACCGGCCATCAGAACTGCACTCAAAAAGGATAAGAAAAGGATCATACCACACCCGTCGTCAGACACCCTGAAGCCAATCGTAATTCATGCGGATTTTGAGGGTATTTCAAGATAACGACCGTCGCAACACTGCGACTTGCTATCAGGATATTTCCCGGCATATAAACCTCTTTTTTATTTCTTTATGGTGGAATTATGCCAGAGTGTCCCGTATTTGCAATAGGCTTAACGGTTCGAAAATAGGGATTGAATACGCGAATGTGAAGGATTAGATGCCGAATTGGATCATTTTTTCAGCAGCAGCTCGAATCATTTCCGGCTTTTCATATTGGCCGGACGCAAGCTCTTTGCGGATTTGCTGAATATCAATCGAATCATCCGCAGCGATTTCCCGTGCCTTTTCAAGGTAAAATGAGACGCTGGACTCGATGCCGTCAGCTTGCACTGAAGCTTTGTTTTTAGGGCTTTGAGCAACCTTTGGGTACAGCGACTCTGAAAGACCGAGAATCTGCTTTGTATCTGGATTAATCTGCATTTTTTTCTCTCTGAATGCGCACGTCATGCTTTTCAACATTCATTTTCGCAGATATCGGCCGAGACTTTAGGTTTTTTGAAATATTTTTTTGTGTTGTTATGTCTTATGCGTACATATTCAGCGCGTTTGGGTCGTAATCCTTTTCTGAGGAAGGAGTTGCGGTGGATTGCTGCGATGTCAAAGAAGCAGAACCTATAGAAGAACCCGATGCTCGCGGCGCATTATAATTTGTCTGACCTGCCAGATGCTGCTGGTCGGCGGCATTGAAATCCTGTGAAAAGGACTCATTTTGCTGCTGGGATGAATTCTGCATGGGTACAATATCAATTCGTCGAACTGTCACACCGCTTTCGGCCAGCGCAGCGGCAATCTGAGGAATACTCTTTTCGATATCTTTGCGAACTTCATTGTTCTGAATTTCTATAAGTCCCTCTATTTGCTCATCTTGCTGCCTGAACGTAAGGCGAACCGCACCCAATTCCTCCGGGCTGAGCGACACGCGTATCTGCTGAGCAGAACCGGTAATCGTCGTCGGAATAGCATTCAATACCTGTTCAATGGGTTTTTGAAACAGGGTTGAGGACGAAGATTGCACCGGTTGGCTCCCTGTAACTTGGGAGGTCTGGACATCCCCAGTTTCATTGTGTAAATTTATATTTGCGACATTATGAGTCGATATCTGATGTGCAGGATGGGGCTGAGTGCCATCGTATACGACATTTTTAATCGACATTGCCACCTTGCTGTGACCAGACTCACCCCCTTCATTCACAGACACAGCGGCAGAAGAATCAGACTTCTCAACAAGGCTGCTTTGCTGTTTATATAAATTCTGTATCGTGTTTTTCTTTAATCCATTGGCTTCCATGATCTGAGACGATCCTGGTTGTGTTTGTTCAGTCTGATATTGAGGAGCCTGTATTTGAGTTGCTTGATTTTGTATGGTTTGATTTCCAACCACGGTCCCGTTTATTTTCATCAAATTGTCCGACTGACCTGTTGGCATGGCCGGAATAGAGTCTTTGGCGGCTTTGATTTGCGGAGCTGCGATTACGGGAACATCCGCCTTATTCGCTTTATTAATTATTGCACTTTGCAACTCAGCATTGTCGGCTTTTGAGGTGTTTTCGGCAGAACCGGTAAAAACTTGTTTTTCTGTATTAGTTTGCAGGATATTGGCATCCAAGACTTTAGTTGTTTGTGCCGGAGCTGGAATTTTTGCGAAATGAACTGGATGTGTATAATCCTGTTTAGAATTGGCGCGCGATGTGGTTTGGGATTGCTCAGCAAGGTAATCAGCCCGTACCAGCAACGAAGGATTCAGCACGGACGGCTGAGCAGCAACAGTATCGGATGTTTCGATTGAATTTCCGGCCTGCCCATCATTCGAGATAACCATTTGCTGGCCAACAGTAGTGGATTGCGGCTCTTTTTCCGCACTATTTGAGTCCGCATTATTATGATCCTGCATACGTCTTTTCAATATCCGCTTGAAATCCGAGACCTCTTTGGAATCTGAATTTTCGCCTCCGGACTCGCTTTCTGGCTCTGCAACCGCTTTTTCCTGAGACGATGCTGTCTTCTCAAGTGATGATTTACGTAAAGAATCCGTGGATGGATTATCTCCGCCAGCCCGTACCGGCTGATTGAGAATCTGACCTAAGTTTAATGCCATTTCTGCCATGAATGCTCCATAAAAAATAGACTATATTATGGATAGCAATTCTAATGCCAAGTCTTCCAGAATTGCACTCAACAAAATCATAAGTTATTTATAAAAAAGTAGATACATACATTTTCAAATCCCTTCCAATTCCCTTTGAATGCTATTATATGCTTTTAAGGAGAAATAATATCTGTATGAAAGGTAAACATTTCCTATATCACATATGTGTATCTAATATATCTGTATATATTTTCTGAAAATTGTTAAAAATCTTAAAAATACTATCCACTTTTTTTGAATGGGCGACGGCATCTTTATATCCCTGCGGCAGAAGGGCATCATATCATTTCTCTCAGGGGAGACGAGGGTCGGTCCCCTGAGTGATTTGTTTTGTAATAAATTCTTGTCTATAAACAGGGATTATGCTACCGGACAACCGTGCAACGGCCACAATGAGAGGATGGATGCTGCTTCTATGAAAACTGATTTTGTACTGGGGTTTGAATATGCTTGTTATCTGTGGCGAAGGGCTGATCTTGAATCCACGCCCTGCAATATCCATCGCGTCGCCCAGATTTTAACTGAGGCAGGAATTCATGTTTTCGAGGTCAATCCAGACGGCTGGCTGCGATGCGAGCCTCGCCCACTGGGTGTTCGGGAAGCCTTAACGGGGGAATTTACGGATCATTATCTTTGCGGGACCGATTATCCTCCGGAGATTCCCGGCCTGGTTTTGAAGATAATTGCTGATAAAGGCGTCCCAGTAACCACTATTTTGTGAGCCATCATGAACACCCTGCCGTCCATTTCTCGTCCGGAGTAGTCTGTCTGGGGCTGACTGAGAAAAACAGAGATATTCTCGCAGAAACGAGCTTTATTCAGTATAAATACCTACCTATGCAATATTTTGCATGAAATAATATTTTATTTTTTTATCAACCTTTAAGGCATATCTATCGGCTATTATAGTACGAGGAACTGGGAGAGTGATGAATCTGATGGGAAATGCGTTTAAGGAGAAACTTTGTGTTCTGCACCCCCCTGCTAACAGATTCATTCCGTTTTTTTCAACCTTTTTGAAAGACAGATTGGTATGAGACAATTAGCATTATTATTCGCTTTGGCATGTCTTTGGGAATCGAGTGCAGCCACGGTTTTTGTGCGTCCGTGCACGGAGGATTTATCAACACTCACTCATCGCGATATCATGGTGGGCCAGGAATACCCTGTGCTGGTCTATGCCGACGCCAATGACTTATGGAGCGGCGGCCTGTTCATCACCGATGCGTTCCGCAGTCAGGGTTCTCTGCACGCCCGGGATAAAGACCCGAACTCACGGGACTGGACTGGCAGTCATC
Source organism: uncultured Pirellulales bacterium (assembly GCA_964550565.1). Classification (GTDB taxonomy): domain Bacteria; phylum Planctomycetota; class Phycisphaerae; order Sedimentisphaerales; family Anaerohalosphaeraceae; genus Anaeroglomus. The sequence goes on along the minus strand of CAZKAI010000061.1, from coordinate 9,689 downwards.
TGGATGCAGCCGGCCTTGATGCCCGTGTTATCGAATGGAATGATTCGGCCATGTCAGGGTTTGATTTCTATAATGATGTTACCAAGCGTCGTCCGGGACACTGGTTTATTGTGGACTATCGGGCAGACAAGCCGGGATCCTGCAGGGTTGATTTTTTTGAGCACCACCTCTCCTGGACGGTACCGGACCCGAACCAATCGATCGTGTTTGAAAATATTGCCAATCGTGACCTGGATCGCAACGAGGTGGTTAATTTTCAGGATTTTGGCCTGTTTTCCCACCACTGGCTCGCACAGGACTGCACCGAGCCATCCTGGTGCTATGGTGCCGACATTGATCAGGATGGGCAGGTTGGAATCGAAGACGTTGTCCTGTTTGCCGAATACTGGCTGTGGGGAACCCCCAACTGGCAGCGGGCCGAACAGATTATTCCGGAAGAACCCAACCTTGTGTACGCCATCCGAGATGTCAATGATCTGCCGGAAATCACCATGTTCGTGGGATCCAGCAGGACTCTTTATCTGACCCAGAAAGCCAACGGTGAGAGTGTCAATATCTTCTCGCTGGAAGTCAATATCTCCGATCCCAACCTCGGCACCATCGACAACACCGAAAGGGATCCCAACAATCCGGCCATCGGTACGGCGTGCATTCTGATCAGCCCGCGAGATACCTGGTTCGATTATTTCGGGCCGGGCTATAGGCAGCCTGAAGGAATTTATTTGCTGGGTGTCAGTATGTGGACACCGATTGACGACGGGGCGCTGGCCAGCTTTGTTTATACCGCGACACAGCCCGGAGATGTTGTGCTGTCATTGATGCACGAAAACATCTATCCGGCCAAACTGGAATCGATTCTGATCCATCAGATTACACCGCCGGCGGTTTCATCCGCTTCGGTCGCTGAAACCGTACAAATCCTCGAAGAGATCTATGACAGTAGTGAAGAATTACAGACCTCTGTCCCAGAGGAAGAGTGGAGTTCGTTTATTGAATCTGTAGCAGTCTCCGCTGATCCGAATCAATTATAGACAATTTCACAACCATTTTAATAAAGGTGATTTATGACTAAACACATAGCAGTTTTTGTTCTCTGTCTGAGCAGTGCCCTTTGGGCCGACCGGACATTATCGTCCTCAGAAACAGCGGCAATACTCAAAACTCTGACCGACACCCCCCGACTGACGTGGCTGCCAGCCGGGACCATTCAGGCCAGTCACCTGGAATATCATGATGTCGAAAAAGTCCTTATTGAATCGTCGGAGACCATTGCCAGCAATGGAACCCAGTTCCGATGGGAAATCCTGCTCAACAATGCGGACCCCAACACAACCCAGTCCATCCGTACCACGTACAGTCTATCCGGAGACATTGATGTACAAGCCAATCAGCACCGTATTTTCGGCTGGGACGGCAGCAAAGCGATTCGCTACTACAAATCCGCCGGACAGGCCATGATTGAAAGCGGCGCACCCGAGTTAATCGGCGGCTCCTTCAGCGCCGGGATCATCCCGTGGGGACACGGCTTTTACACACTGACCAATCTTTCCCGGTGTACAGCCAGTGCGGTCGAACAGGTCAATGACGGGAAAACCACCATCAAGCTGCAGCTTATCCCCCCGGATACCGCAGGCTCGTTTCAGATGATTTTTCTGCTCGATCCAGTACGGCAGTACAGCGTAATGACCTTTGAGATGGAAGACCCGCAGTATTCCAAAATACGACAGACCTATCGCAATTATGTCCAGATCAACCAGAAGTGGGTTCCGACCATTATCACTATCGAACGATTTCTGAAGCAGCCTTACGGCCTTCAGCTCAGTTCCTATGATGACTGGAAGCTGGATTTAATTACCCCTGAGGTTCCCGACTGCAACTCGCTGAGTATTGAATTCGACATGGGGACACTGGTGGAAATAAAGCCCTCACAGACATCTCGTACTATTCTGTATCACGCTGCCGATAAAGCCAAAATCAATGCGCTTCTGGCTGAAAAGATCACCCTCCTGACTCAATCTGCAATCGAACAGTCCAATTGTGCGACGGTTGCAGCCTCTTTTGTGGCTAAAAAGTTCTCCCGTTCCCTAGCCGCTGAACAGTTGAATCTGATGACTTCGTCCGACAATCAGAAGACCAGTCTGTTTCAGCTCAAACAGACACTGGAAGAAGCAGGGTTGTCTTGCCTGCCCGCCGAAACCGACCTGGAAACACTCCGGCAGACAACCAACTGTCAGGCTGTTCTGCATCTGCCTGTATCCAGCCATTACATCATCCTGGATCATATCGATGACCAGTATGTCTGGTCCATCGATCTGACCAATCGCAAATTCTACTACCGTACCGCCATCAGCGAATTCAAAAAACAATGGACAACCGGCACGGCCCTGCTGGTCTCGGACCAGCCCCAAAACCTGCCTGCCCAGCAGGTCAATCCCATCTCGCTGATGACACAACAGCAGATTCTCGGCGGAGACCCGGCAGGGTATTCGTGCACGGATTTGCTTCAGGTCAATGATGTTATTTTCTGTCCTCGACCTGTTGGTTTATTATGTGGCGGAGCTTATTATATCATATACGAACGCATGGCATGCCAGAAAGACCCCAATGGCGGCCAGTGCACCGGAATACAACAAACCGGCTATGATTATGCCTATTGCATCAATGATCCTCGCAATCCAACAGAATGCACCTCGAATGGACCCTGGTACAGCCGCTACATTCGGACCTGCGTACCAAAATAATTCAGTCCAGTCTTGAATTTTTCGACCTGTTTCTGGTATAGTACTGGAAACAGGTCTTTTTTTATTAAAAAATACTGGACAAAATGAATCGTAAAGCCTTTACACTGATTGAACTACTGGTTGTCATTGCAATTATTGTCGGCTTGCTGGGAATCACCCTTCCGGCCCTCCGACTCTGCAAGCAAAGAGCCTTGTCGTTATCCTGTACCTCCAATCTCCATCAGCTTTCCATGGCTCTCAATGTGTATGCAAATGATTATATCAGCTATCCTTATGGTTTTTCCGATTTGCCGGGGATGCGATCTCTTCCCCCAGAGGGATATGCGGGAAATGCCACAATGGACTGGATGGGCAGGTGGTGGTCCGATTCGATTGATCAAGTCATCAAATCTTCGACAATAATGGATTGTCCGGGTTCAAAAGAAGACTGGTTGTATAAAAATTTATGCGGAAATTACGGCGTCAATTATTCAATTTGCAAAATAGCTTCCCTTTCATCCAAAGAAACGGAATGTGTTGGAAAACCACTTCAACCCACTCAGGTTCGCCACCCCTCTGAAGTCATCCTGGTGATGGATGCCGGCTACAGCCTGATAAGCTGGAAAGCGGCTGCATCAGACCCGTCTATCGTTCTTGAAATCATCAAACGAAGACCATGGTTCTATGTGCCTGGGCTGACTTCGGTCAATGAACAAATAACCATTGATTCAGAAAAAATAGACGATGCCCTTACGGGACGCCATCCGGGCAATACCGTCAATATCGGATTCTGTGACGGCCACGTGAGTGCATTGGATGCCGAGGCGCTGGCCGTGGAACGGCTTCCGGACGCCCAAACCAAACCGAATTATCGATACTGGTCTCCATAGACTGGGCATGAATGGGGATTATTATTTCGTTCCCTGATAGCGAGGAAAGACTTTCTGAATTTCATTAACAAGGGCCGCTGTGTCGGGATAATCAATTACCATTTGCATCATCAACTGTTCTTCCTGGCCCGATAGTTGTTCCCACCATTCAATCCGCTCCGGCAGCATAGTGGATGCATTTAGAAATCCCCGCCACCGGCGAGCAATCTGCGTCGAACTGTCTTGCTGCCCCCATTTCAGATCATAGACCTGCTGTCCCGGCCGAACTTCGGCAAGCCCTTCGACCTGGACCCAGGAATACGCTGCAGGCAGTTCCTGGATACTGTTAAACGGCATTAAACCATATCCGTTTTGACTGGCCTGGAAAGGCGGAAGTGAAGCCTGTTTGACAGGCTCCTGTGAAATGGAATCGGAGTTAAGCATGGTCTTGTTTTCCAAATCCCAGAGTGTCGTATTTTCAGAATTCTGATACATTTGAATCTGAAGTTCTTGTGAGATCATAATCGTTTGAACAGGCTGGGTCTGCTCGGGCACAAAAATTTGAATGCGGCAATTGGTAAGCTGTTCAACCGCCTGATAGACCTGTCTTAATGCAATCCCTTCGGCCGTAGGAACCGACAGAAAACAGACCGAAAGTACCATCAGAATGCTGGCTGCAAGGCCGGCTCGAATCCAGACCCGGCGGGATACCCATCCGCCCTGCTGTGTGGATTTTTGTGTTTCTTTGACAGACGAAAGTTCTTTAACCTGCACGTGAAGCTGTCCGCTTGAATCAACAGCCGCCTGAGTATAGATGCCGGATCGGCCTGAAGTCCTGATTTGTTCAAACGTATCGAACATCTCCTGCGGCAGCGTTTCCGTAAGCGGCTGCCCGGTCAGATGCAAGACCGCCTGCTCGGCCTGCTCAGCGGTTAATCGCATAGTCTCAAGCATCCCAAGCTGATTTCGGCACAATTCGCAATGCTCCAGATGTGTCGTAATGGGTGTCTGGACTTCATTCGCCTGTCCGGCAAGTCCCAACAAAGGCAGAAAAGGTCTTACCTCTTCACAGGACACCCATTCATTCAGCAGCCGATGATGCATTGCCAGATGCTGCAGATTCAAACGGGTTGTCTTCAAATCGGCTTGTTCCTGCAGACAGCACTCCAGCCTGCGGATTTCCAACTGACATGCCGGACATCCGGCAATGTGGGTGATAATCGCACTCGGAATCTCCGATTGACGGCCGGACAGGGCATCATAATAATACCTCGATGCCTCTGGACATAATTGTTTATTCTCCCTCATCATAGTCAGCCCTTTCCTGAACCCCTAATATAGTTCGAATCTTTTTTAATCCAATGGAAATATATTTCTTGGCAGACTGGGGCTTGATGTTCATTAATTCGGCAACCTGCCCAATATTATGCTGTTCACGATAGCGCAGCCGAACAGCCTGGGCCTCTTTTTTGGATAAATGGCCATCCAACACCTTCAAAATCTGCTGAATCCTTTCGTCGTATATTGCTTCATCCATTGTATTTGCCTTATTGATATCCGCCTGGTCCCGCGCATAGCCTCTGAGCTTCTGCTGATATCGGACATCTCTTCTCCTGTAATCTTTCGACTTATCTATGATGATTTTGTATAAATACCCTTTCAGATTTTGCACATCACCGGGGATCGGTTTGGCAACAAAAAACAAAAACAGGTCATTGAAAAAATCATCGACAGCATCAACGTCCGATAATGCATAACGGCTAACAGAACGAATAAAGGCCTCGTGCTCGACAAAGAGCTTTCGCGTGACTTCAACCTGTTTCTGGACATCCTCTGTCCGGTCTGTATCTTTCGATAACACCTGCTGTTATATCCCATTTTTGTGGCTTTACAGAACATTAGATTACTTGTCCCAATCATAGTAAATCGCTTCAAAAAAATCAATTTAATAGGTTTCCTAAATTGAATTTGATCCACATGAGAAATCCACAATGGCCGAAAAAAATGAAATCACCATGCACACCTGTCAGGATTGTCACCCTTTGCATTCGACCGGATTTTTCTGTCCATCTCCGATTTAAAGCCGTCTGAGAAGCCCAAAATGGTGATAAGAAAACAGCAATTTCATCAAATTTCTTTATAGTTGCTTAACCTGGTCTAGTTTTGATACAGTGTTAGAAATAGCATTAAACAACACGTTCTTACAATAAAAGCTATCGCACGTCTTCTATTATGTTTAAGTTTATTATACAGCAACAAAATGATTCGTTTTTTATAGATAAAAAAACGCCGAAATAGAAGTATTCTAAGAGACTCAAATGGATTATCTTATTTCAGATGCAAAACCAAAAGTACCTAAGTAGGAAATATTTTGGAGGAATAATGAATATATTTCGCATGGGGTGCAAGCTGGCACTCATTGGTATTTTATTCATCGCAAATACAGGATTTTCAGCCTCTATTTTTATCAGAACAGGGCATAATCAAGCCGCCGAAATTCAGCCTGAATTGACAGTCAGTTCTAACGATGCCAATGAGCCGGTTTTCACATATGTTCAGGATGATAACATTCAGTATCTCAGCCAGGCCGGCCAGCCTCAAATACCGTGGAAGTTGATGACTGTGCTGCTGCCGCCGAATGCAGATTTATCTTCCGTTGCGGGACAAACCATCGCGATACAGTATGAGTCGCTTGGAACGGGCTGGGCCGTGAAACCCATGCCCCCGGCCGCAACACGCGATGAGCAAAATAAAGAAATCATCCTCTGGCCCGCAGATAGAGTCATTGCGGATGGGAAAGATGTAGAAATCTATCAAACCAATGCATTCTGGCCGTATGAGGAGACCCGAGTCGTCCAGGCCAATCAGCTTCGCCAATGGCGGCTGGCGGAAATCGCGATTCCTCTGGTGCGTTATAATCCTGTCACCGGCGAACTGCTCAAGCTCAGTTCGGCCGATGTGAACGTCGATTACAAACGGAAAGCTCAACCGCTCAGGGCCGGACAGATCAAGCGGGACCGTCGCGGAAAGGATCGTGTGGGTCGGCTGGCTGTGAACTTTTCGGATGCAGCAACGGAGTATGAAGCCGCAGCCGCTGGTTCGGAAGATAGTTCTTCATATACAACATATACCACATCCGAATCCTCATTGGATGCCGCTGAAGCAGGCATTAACTCAACCGGCTATGCTATCATTACCACCAACACGCTGAAAAACAGCAGCACGAAACTGGCCTCGTTTATCACTCACAAACAAAACCGCGGCTTCACGGTCTATGTGGTAACTGAAACGCTATGCATCTGTACCAATACCGGTGCCACCAGTGACGGCTGGGGCGGCGGCACCGGCAGCACCAGTGCGGTCAATATCCGGACATGGCTGAAAAACAACTACCTGAGCAAGGACCTGCTATACGTTCTGCTGATTGGCAATCCCAATCCCGATAGCGGCAATGTCGCCATGTTCAAAAACCACTACGCCACCTCGGAAGACGACTGGGCCCCCACCGATTACAATTTTTGGTTTCTGAATAGTGATGATGGAAGTGACCGATACTGGGAAGTCATTGTCGGACGCATCCCGAACTATGATTCTTCAGTGACGTACCTGGACAGCATCCTGCAGAAAACCATGAACTATGAGAACTCCACGGACACCAACTGGCGCCGGAATATTCTGCTGCCTATGGTTCCGCTGGACAGTTCCACCCCCTGCTATCAGCTCGGTGAAGAGATCAAAAAAAATCTGCTGGAATCCCGTGTCATTCCGTCGTATCGCATCTATGAAGACAAATATGATGCTATTCCGCCGCCGGAAGCCCTTCTGTCGCGCACATATCCGGCGACCGCCTGGGCCAACGGCATTTACGGCCTGGTCTCCTGGCAGACCCATGGCAACCAGGACTTTGCCGCCAGCGTCATCAGCAGCAGCGATGCCGGCTCCCTCGACAATACCTATCCCGCCGTTACCTGGCAGGGGTCGTGCCTGAATGCATACGCCGAAAACAGTAATAATCTGGCCTATCGACTCCTGCGTCAGGGAGCTGTCGTCACCCATGCCGCCACGCGCAACTCCTGGTACTATGTCGGCGAGAAAAGCTTTACCAACACCAGCAGCAACGGTGGTTTTGCCTACAAATTCGCAGACCGTGTCCTGCGAGGCGATACCTGCGGTGTGGCTCTTGGAACGGTCCGGCAAACTCTCACGCCGGGCCTCTGGAGCAATTTTACGCGTTATGTCATCTATGGTGACCCCTCCGTTCGACTGTTTTATGATATGACGGACTTCACCGTCTCCCCCACAGACGCCTTTTATGCGATGAAAACAATGGGGCAGAGTCCTTCGGCAGCCAGTCGGATCTATACGATCAAAAACAATACCTCCTCGGCCATCAACTGGACCGCAATGGAAACCGCAGACTGGTTTGATCTGTCCTCCACCAGCGGCTCCATTGCCGCCGGAGGGACCGCAGCCGTCACCGTCAGCATCAACACCGCTGCAGCCGAAACAATGCCCGCCGGTTTGAATTCAGATAGCATTATATTCACCGATACAACCAACAATGTCGCTTATACACGTACCGTCCAACTGGATGTAACGACCACGATGATCGGGCACTGGAAGCTCGATGATGCCGCGGGTTCATTCGCTTCAGACAGCGGCCCCTTATCGAATTCCGGCACACTCGCCGACACCGACATTGACGACACCTCGCTGGATCCGGATTCTTCCGTCGATAATGACACCGTCAACACCATGACTTTTGAACTGAATTCCACAACCGGCAAATTCGGCTCAGCTCTGACATTTGATGGAATGGGCGATCACATCAAGTTAAACAGCTCCGTCATCACCCCCGGCCCCGGTTTCTCCGTATGCCTTTGGGCCTATCCGACCGCCGTGGGCAGTTGGGCACGCCTCATCGATTTCGGCAACGGTTCCGGTGCCAACAATCTGCTCCTGGCTCGATATTCAACCACCAACGACCTTGTATTTGAGTCATACAACGGCTCCTCGGGCGGAGGTTCAGTGCGGGCCACCAATGCAATTGAATTGAACAAGTGGCAGTTTTTCGCCGCCACACTGGACGCGTCAGGAAATGTCAAGATTTACAAGAATGGAGTCGTTGTTGCATCCGGCAAATCCGCAGGATTGACCAAAGTCAATCGCACCCGGTGCTATATCGGCCGCAGCAACTGGTCGTCGGATGCTTACTACCAGGGTGCCATGGACGACATTCGAATCTTCAACGCCGTCCTGACCGAGCAGCAGATACAGAACCTGATGAACGGCTTCACCGAGGCCTACGCCCCGAAGCCCTCTGAACACGGAGGCGCTTCGCAGCAGTCCATGCTTCAATGGAGCGGCAGCGAAAACGCGGTCGGCTACCAGATTTATATGGGAACCGAATCAGCCGCGGTTACTGCGGCAACTCCAGCCAGTACGGAGTACATGGGCTGTCGTACTGTAACCCAATTCAATCCCGGTGAACTGACCCTCGGTGAACGCTATTACTGGCGTGTCGATACGATCACCTCCGAGGGTTCGATAGTGACCGGCCCGGTATGGGACTTTATAGTGGCCGGTTCGCTGACCCGGCAGGTTTATACCGGCATTACCGGTGAAGCGGTCAGCAATCTGACCAGCGCCGCCAAGTATCCTAACAGCCCCGACATCTATGAGTACATTAACAGCTTCGAAGGGCCTACTAATGTAATGGATTATTATGGCACCCGTCTGGAAGGCTATCTGACGCCCAAGACCAGCGGCACCTATTATTTCTACATCTCCGGAGATGACGGCATCGAGTTGTGGTTCAGCCCCAACAGCAGTCCATCCAGCAGTTCCAGAATTGCTTACTCCACCTCCTGCAGCGGGGTGCGGGAATGGACCAAATATTCCACGCAAAAATCGTCTGCCAGGACACTCGTTGCCGGGCAGAAATATTATATTCGCGCCCTGCAAAAAGAACATGGCGGCGATGACCATATCGCTGTGGGCTGGCAGGGGCCGGACAGCCCCGCCATCAGCGTCATTGACGGACAGTTTCTGACGCCGTATGTGACCAAGGCGGCGCCGATGTTCAGCGGTGAGGTCATCA
>CAZKAI010000060.1:22808-24120 GCA_964550565.1 uncultured Pirellulales bacterium | reverse complement strand
GCGGCAAAGAGTTTTTCGCCGTGCCAGAAGGCCACGATTTCATCCTGTCGGCCGTGGATGACCAGCACCGGGCAATCAACGTCTTTCATGCGGGACAGGTTGGGGTACGGAGAAAATGGCAGGATGGGGTATTTTGTCACCACGCGAAAGGCCGAGACAAAGGCGCTTTCCAGGATCAATCCGCCGGCGGGTTTCTGTGCGGCCAGCCAGACGGACGGGCCGCTGCCGACTGAGCGGCCGTGAATGAGGATGCGCTGCGGCGGGACGTGCAGCGTGTCGGTCAGATACCGATAGACGGCCTCGATATCGCGATAGGTGTTTTTCTGGCCGGGCTTGCCGTCGCTGAGGCCGTAGCCGCGATAGTCATAAGCAAGGACCCCAAAGCCGTGGGCGTTGGCACGCTCGATGAACTCATCATTCTGGCCGATATCCTCGGCGTTGCCGTGGCTGAACAGCAGGACGAAACTGTCCGGCCCAGCCGGTCGCCATAGTGCCGCAATGGACTCGTCGGGCGTTACCGGGATTTTGATGATGCCATCCTTCGCGGTATAACTGGCCTGCGGCGGGTGAAAGATCATCCGGTCGGCACAGGAACAGACCAGCACCACAATCACCACGGGCCATGCGATAAGCCGGATACCAATTGCCTTGAGTCGTTTTTTGAGTGTTGTGTTCATCACGCTGTCCTTCCTGTCTGTTTTCATCCATACTGTTTATATATTAACTATAAATGCAAAATTTTTATTCGGCAAACCGTCGGCGCATCTCATCCAGCAGGTGCACAACGGTTTTCAACTGCTCCTTGCCGAAGGGTGCCATCAGCCGCTGGACTTCGGCAGCATAGAGTGGTTCGATTTTGTCCAGCAGCTTTGAGCCCTTGGGCGTCAATTGGATAATATTGTAACGCCGGTCGTCGGTGCTGGTGCGTTTGACCAGACCATCGCGTTCGAGCCGATCCACCAGCCCGGTCACATTGGCTCGCCCTACTACCATCAGCTCACCCAGCCGGGCCTGACTGAGGCCATCCTGCCCGCCCTGATGACGCAGCATCATCAGCATATTCAACTGGACATCGGACAGGCCAAAGGACTTGAGGAAGTCGGCGGCTTTCTTTTTCATCATGACCGCAGTGTAATAGACCCCCAGAATCGCCTCGTGCTCGAGGCTGGCCAGCGGTTTGACTAATTTGAGTTCTTCTTTGAGGGCCATATCACACCTTTATGTTTATTTCCATACTGTTTATATATAAACTATACACTTAAGAACAAACCCTGTCAATCTTTTTTTGAAAATTCCTCCAACTATATTGATT
>CAZKAI010000060.1:0-22708 GCA_964550565.1 uncultured Pirellulales bacterium | reverse complement strand
AAAACAATGTCTGCACAGATATCCGAAGAACGCAAAAACTGGTACAAAATCGGGCTGTTCATGCAAATCACCGGGGTGTGCCTGTTTACCCTGCCGTTTATTGCCATTCTGTTTGTGATGATATCGGCGGCCCTCAATGGTGGTTGGGAACCCGATGGTATTGTGTTTGTGCCGATTGCTTTTGGGGGGGCGTTTATCGGCTTTGCCCTAATTGCAGGCGGCGGAGTGGTTCGCGGTGTTGCCGCCAGAGGCAAGGCAGGGTCGGGATTGACGCTGGACCCGGAACAGGCCCGTAAAGATTTAGAGCCGTGGAGCCGAATGGGCGGCGGAGTTGTCAAGGATGCACTGGACGAGGCGGGGGTGGATATCGGTCAGGTGGGTACTCAATTCATGCGGGGCGGAGCTTCCCAACCGCAAAAGGTTGTCATGATTAAATGTGCCCACTGCGGCAAACTGAATGAGGAAGATTCCAAATTCTGTCAGGAATGCGGCAAGTCGTTTTAGCCGGAACGTTTCTGAAAGGCCATAAAACAACCAAAGGCCGCTGGGGGGGGATCCGGCGGCCTAGTTGGCTGTAATAGAGAAGAAGAGAAGAAGAAAGTCGTCAATATCTGGGCTGGCGGGGTTGCCGCCATAGTATCGTTTTAGACCAGCGCTTCCTCCGTATCGAGGGCCATCACATTATCCATTTTCTCACTGTCGGCCGGCTTGAACGGCAGCGGATCGGCAAACTGTACCGCAACGCGCCGGACAAAGGGGCTGAGTTCTTCGACCCGGCAAATCTTGCCGTGACGGATAAAGTTGGCCATGTCGAAGGCCTGATGCGTGGTGTACTTGGGAACGCTGAAGCGGGCGGTGATGTGGTCACCGGGGAACGGGCACTTGTCGGCATAGCAACTGAATGCCGCGCCGCCGCTGGAAATATCAATCATCTGCCCCTGGGTCAATTCATCCGTGAAATCCTCCGCAAACCAAACCGGCCAGTTGTAACGAAGCCGCGCTTCCGCCCTGCGTTCCTGATTGTTCATGTCTGTCTCCTGAAATTGTTGTTTACATTCGTCCTTGATTCTTTTCAGCAAATCGCACTTGTCTTTTCTGGGAATTGCTTCGGACAATCTTCCGGGTGCGATAACCGACAAGGGAAATTTTTTCAGGGCAAACTATGATTTATATATATATCCGCAGAGGGCTTCTTGCGAGACGGAAGAAGGCTGTTTTTATCGGACATCAAAGCGGGCTATGGGAACTTTTTTATGCGACGGCGAAAATATTTTTATGGCCGTCCGATAACTTTTGCCGGCTCTACCTGGAGGTATTTAAGGTAGCAAGGTCTGGATTACTTGCCGGACAGGACGGCGTCGGCGAAGATTTTGGCTCGCTGCTGGTAGTTTTCGAACATATCCCAACTGGCACAGGCCGGGCTCATCAGGACCACATCCCCCGCCACAGCCAATTCCCGACAAACCGACACCGCTTCCGGCATGGACTTGACCCGGCGGATGAGGACTCCGCCGCCGGCATCGTCGATGGCCTTTTGAATCAGGTCGGCCGTCTGACCCAGCAGGACTACCGCCTTGACCCGCTTGACAATCACTTTGCCCAGCTCATCGAAGGGAATATGCTTGTCGTAGCCGCCGGCAATCAGAATTTTCGGCTCGTCAATCCCCTCCACTGCGGCAATGGTACTGACCGGCGTTGTTGCTTTGGAATCGTTGTACCAGCGGATATTGTCGATATTGGCGATCAATTGCAGCCGGTCCGGCAGCGACTCAAACGTCCTGACAGCACTAATAATGCGGTCCCGAGCCAAGCCAAAATGCTCCACCACCCGCAAGGCTACCCCAAGATTGGATCGATTGGCACGTCCGATAAGTGGATAGGCATCCAGGATGTCTTTGGAAATATTATCGGAACTAAAAAGCAGACTCGTCCGCCCTGTCTGGTTCTTATACTTTTCATACCAGCTCAGGCTTACCGGGTCTTCGGCATTAAAGATAGACACACACGGTTTATTCAAGCAGGTGTGCTGATTACTGAAAATAAACTCCTTGGCGGCACAATAACCTTCAAAGGTCCCGTGACGATCCAGATGATTTGGGGTTAGATTTGTGATAACCGACACATAAGGGGCCAGTTTTGTCCGCGACAACTGCTCCAGTTGAAAGCTGCTAAGTTCAAGCACGACAATATCTTGCGGCTGAATCTGATCCAGCATCCCTAAAAACGGCCGGTTGCCGATATTGCCGGACAGCCATACCTTATTATAAGGAATAGTCTGCTTCTGTCCTTCGCCGGCTGCCAGCAGGTGATAAATCAGCGAGGTCGTCGTGCTTTTGCCGTTGGAGCCGGTGATGCCGATGATCGGGGCCGGACAAAGCTGAAAGAACAACTCGACCTGGGAGGTAATCGTCGCCCCGGCCTTTTCCGCGGCTGCGATAAACTTGTTGCCTGGGGGGACTGCCGGGTTGACAATCACGATATCTGCGGTCGTGAAGTCGTCCATCTGATGCCCGCCCAGTCGATACTCGATATCCGCTCCCTCAAGCTGCTTGAGGGTTTTGGTCAGTTCCTCGGGCTTGGCCAGGTCGGTTGCCAGCACCTTGCCGCCTGACTTGCAGGCAAACAGGGCGCTGTCCTCGCCGCCTCCAAAACGTCCTAAACCCATGACGACAATACGCTTACCGCTCAGACAATTCGTTTTCATAGACCTCATTCGCTTCCACTGGAAAATAAAAAAGGTGGGCATAGACCCACCTTATGAAACACCTTTGTATATCGGCAAATGCTTAGAGTGCTTTTGAAATTTCGATCTTGGCGTCGATCGCGGCCTGTTCAATGCACTTTTCCCAGTTATCGCCGAACTGCTGATTGTATTTGGCATCGTCGAAGGCGTACAGAATTGACCGGGAGGCGTTAATCAGCGCGCCCTGGCCGTTATTGTCGCAGAAGCGAACGCAATCGGCGGCGGTGGCACCCTGTGAACCGTATCCGGGAACGAGGAACCAGCATTTCGGATATTTCTGACGCAGAGCGGTGGTTTCCTGCGGGCTTGTACCGCCAACGACCATACCGACATTACTGTATCCAGAATTGCCGATACGCTTGGGCTGATTGGCGATTTCGCCGACGACGGTTGCCAGCTTTTCGTACATTTTCACGCCGGCCGCATCCGCAAAGTCCTGAATGGCCGCTGCGGAAGGATTGCTCGCCCGTACCCAGACGAATACGCCTTTGCCCTGCTCATCCGCTTTATCGGCGAAAGGAATAATCCCCTCGGCACCGGCAAAGCCATTGATGGTGATGGCGTCCGGCGTGATGATGGCATCCATCTCGTCGAATTCCGGGTTGACCAGGTGAGCGTCGGCATAGCATTCGGCGGTGTGGCCGATATCGCCGCGTTTGACATCACCGATGACTTCAATACCCAGCGCCTCGGCCTCCGACAGCAGCGAATAATAGACTTCAACGCCTTCCCAGAGATATTTTTCAAAATAGGCAATATTGATTTTGACCGCAGGAACAATCGGTGCGACGACTTTCAGCGTGCGGACACAGAATTCAAATATCGAATCGATTGCCGCCGGCAAATCGGTTTCGCCATCGCCGCGTCCATACCGCAGGTTCTGGGGCAGCCGGCTATAGACCGGATCCAGACCCACAATCAGGGGCGTGCTTTTTTTCTTTACCGCGTCGGCCAATCTATCTGCAAAATGACTTGCCACAAGTACATCCTTTCTTTTGGATCAAAAATAATTTACAATCTCGCATTCTTTTGACAAAACACTATACTCGCCTATGGCGTATCGGGCAAGAACGAATTTAATTAAACTTTGAGTTTATCGGTAAAAAACAAGGATTTGTACTGAATCTAAGTCTTGATTGGATATAGAAATAAACGTATGACAACGACCGGCAGGAAAAAACGACACAGCGGGCTGAAGGCCTTTTTATTTTTGATTCTGTTTGCATTATTGATTCTGGCGGTGGGATTAGTCCTGCTGGGCCATACCCCCAGGGCCTATCAGCCTGCGGCGGCTCCGCCGGATGGACAGGTCAGTCCGTACCTGACGCATAAGCTCGGGCCGGACTTTTTCAACAACATCCAGCTTGACCGACCGTTTGAACTGATTATCGAGCAGCAGGGAGCCAATGAAATCTTCGCTTCGCAGTGTCCGGAGCCGGAGGAGTACAGCGGATTTTCGTTTGCCGCGCCTGTGGTAACGTTTACGCCCAAAGCGATCGTTCTGATGACGACCATCGGGTACAAGAATGCAACGAGTGTTCTGTCGGTTACGGCCCTGCCGACGATGGATTCGGCCGGTCGGCTCAATCTGAATATCTGTTCGGTCGATCTGGGGGCGCTGCCGGTGACGGGAATCGCTTCCAAGCTGGCCCGGCAATATGCCGATGAGTACCTCGTGCCGGAGGACGATGGGGAGCTGGCACCGATTATCAACGGCGTGATTAACAACCAATCCTTTGACCCGGTGATGACGATTTCGGATTATACCGTGCGGCTCAAGAGCTTTAAGCTCGAACAGGGCAGGCTGATTCTGCAGGTCGAACCGGTCCGGAAGAAAATCAAAGCCACAGGGGGCAGGGTTCCGTAATATGGGTGAGTAAAATCCGCGTGACATGGCCCGGTCTACCCGGCTATCCCAAGCATATTTCTATTTCGTCGGTGGATTCCCATTTTTCTTTTCATTAATTACCATCCTTGCATAATCGTCAGGCGTAATACCGTATTTATTTTTTATATTTGGATCAGCTCCATTTTGACGCAGTAATGTTTCAAGTCTCGTATAACCTAAATATATCGCCATGTGAAGAGGAGTAAAGCCGTCTTCATCAGCAACATTCAGATTGACATTATACTTGAGAAGTAATTTTACAAAATCATATCGCTCCTCGGATGTGGCCACAATAATTAGAGGTGTACCCAATTCATCAATATTGGGAGATGCACCATTTTCAAGTAATAATTCAGCAATATCATATCTTTTCGAAACAAAAGAATTATAAAGAAGTTGGTTTTTTTCTTCAATGTTCAATCCATTTTCAATAACAGTCTTAATCTCCGTAATATTTAGACTGTCCATATCCTTGAATAGTTTATCACGCAGTTTGGCATCCTGTATTTTTTTGTCAGAAGCCAATTTCGCGTTTAGACTGTCCGGGCTATATAATGCAAATAATTGCTGGATTTCCTCTCGATTAGGGGTAGACTCATTTAATAGTTCAATCGGAGTCAGACCCTTTGCATCTTTAGTCAAAGGATTGCTTTTATTCTGCAGCAGTACATCAACCATCTCTTTTTGTCCTTTATATACAGCCAAGTGAAGTGGAGTGGAACCGTCTGCTGTCTGGGTGTTGACGTTGGCATTGTATTTGGTCACCAGAAGAATTGCGTTGTCAATCCTGCCTCTTAGCATGGCATGATACAAAGGAGTTTCATACCCATAGCTTGTTTTTGATGCCTCATTTACATTGGCACCCCTGCTGATTAGAAAATCAATGATTTCAGGGGATCCGTTTTCCACGGCATGATATAATGCCGTGAAACCCTGAATATCTTTTTGTTGAATATCCGCACTCCGCTCCAAAAGAAAACGAGCCATTTTTAAGTCGTTTCTTGCCGCTGCATACATCAAAGGAGTTACTTCCATGAATCCTTTGGCGTTAACATCCGCCCCCTTGTCCAGCAAAATTGAAACAACTTCGACATTTTCGCTTCGAGCGGCAAAATGAATGACACTTTGCTCGACAATCGTTTCATGTAAATCAGCGCCATGATCCAAAAGCAATTTTACAATTTCAACATTTCCTTTCCATGCGGCATAATGCAACGGCATCATTCCCCGGGTTTGCTTTCTTGAGTCCGGGCGGTTTACAGAATGTGAATCTTTTGCAATAACCGCCCCAACCATGGAAACATCGCTGCTGTCGATGGCCATAAACATATCATCATTTCTTCTGCAGGAAGAAACGAATAGCAATAAAAATGCCATGACGACACAGCTTTTGATTGCATACCTTGTCTTCATATCATCTTCCTCTTATCTGCCAAATCATAACATTACAACAGGCTGTGGGTGGCCTCTCTCCACACGGTTTATTCCCTGCGTGCCAATGTTGGAGCCACCTCCGTCGGCCATAAATATACCTCAAAACCCACTTAACCACAACACCATTATCAGCAAATCTCCATCAACATATATCCGCGCGGGCACGGCCCGCCTTAACGGCGGCCTACCTCCCGGCTGACCTTGTCGTCAATTGATGAAGCAGCCAGAGGAGGGCGGCATAGATGATTAATACCGGAATTGTAATAACCCATGTAAAGTGGGCAATTAAATAGATTAATCCCAACAAGGCTCGATACATATCTGTTCCGGTTAAACAAAATGTCAAGTTTTGTTTTATGTCAAAAAAAAATATAGCAATATTAGCGGCAATTGAAAGGAAAGCGCTCCAGCGTAAGGGCAATTCCCACGATGGTAACAGCGAAATAATTTTTTTATTCTCAGACTTCATGGCTGGGACTCCTGCACTTTTTTCCATAATGGACCTGTATTGAATGCGGTTAAAACAACAGTATTGCCCACCGGATTGCTGACCAGATAGTTTAAGCGGTCTTGTTTGGTTTCCGGGAAAGCAAATCCATTCAACGACGTCACCAACGACGTAAAATATGCCTTATCCTGAAAAGATGCCGCCGCAATCAGTGCCAGGCCGCTGGCACTGGGAGAAGCCCCGCAGCCGGGAACAACCGGGCCGGAATCAATATCCATCGTGCCTGAACAGCTCCGCGGCCATTCGCGCGAATATCCAAAGCCGAAGAGGCTGCCGGACAATTCTTTTTTGGCAAGGGTGTATTGTTCCTGTGCAAACACAGGGTCGATCATCTGAAGCATGGTGCAGGCCATCCAGATGGAGGAACCTTCGGGGCCTTTGGCGTAATGAATCGGTTTGCCATCGACGGTAAAGGCTGAGATCAAAAGCCCGGTCTGAGGATCTATCAATTTATCTTTGGCACACGCAATCCATTGATTGAAAAAATCGCGATGGCTGGTCTGGTCCAGATAATCGGACAGACGAATGGCTGCCAGTGCAATCGTGTTACAAAATATCCAGCATTCGTTGGGATAACTTTCCGCACAGAGAATCGGACCTTTGTGCATTTGCTCTGTCATGACAGACACGCGCCGGAGCAGTTCATCCCGGTAGTCTTCTTTTTCGCAAACCATTCTTCGTGCCGCAATCATCAGGGCGATTTCACCATCGATAAACAGACTTCGCGGAGGATTGACAATCCAGGGCTTGTCCCCCTTTCCGTAGTCCAGCAGAAAATACGGATGACCATATTGTTTTTCAAGATAGAGCGTGTCATCGATGATGCAGTCGATCCTCTGACAATACGTCGCTGCCTTGTCCGGCTCCCGAAGTCCCATATTGGCCAGCCCCAGCACCATATAGGTCCGGCTCATGAAATTCCATTCCGGATTGGATTCGCCCAGACTGCGCCGGCCGGGAGCGGCCTGATCTGAAAAATCCCAGTAAGTTAAACAATGATTGGCCAGTTGTCTGCTTTTGATTCCAATTCCTGTCTCCGGCAGATACTGCGAATAATCCGGCTTGAAAAACAAATGCAAAATGGGCAGCCAGACAGCCAGACTCAGTAACAACAGGGTACAGACAATAAGCGCCTTCTTCACATATCGCATGGGTTAATCCTATTGCAGTGTCTGAGTTAGCGTAATCAATTCCTGTTTATCGAATATGCCGCGGAGTTTGGTGAGGGATTTTGTATCCGGGTTGAGCAGGATGGTGACCGGCACGTTGCCTGCTTCGCCGAAGACGGCTTTTAAATCCACCGCCGCCGGGTAGTGGGCCTGCGTGGTATCGGCCTTGACGGCGAGGATTTTTTTGTCGGCGACCAGTTTGGCAACCTGCGGATCCATATAGACGGTCTTTTCGAGCACCTTGCAGTTGGTGCACCAGTCGGCGGTGAATTTAATCAGGACCGGCTGTTTGTTTTCAATGGCCTTCTGAATTGCCGCCGCATCGTAGGCCTGCCACCGCATCACCGGCTCCTGCGGGACCGGCAACAGCCAGACACCGGCCGCAACGGCAATCGCCAGTGCCGCGGCCCGGGTTGCCCACTTGCGGCCCGCGGGTGTGGCGAAGTTCACCCAACTGCCCCACATCCACACGCAGAACGCAAACACCACACCGTACAGCAGCACGTTTATCAAGTGATCTTTGGTCAGTCCCGTCAGGGTAAACTTGACGGCAATCAGCAGCAGCAGAAATCCGCCGGCCTTTTTGAAGTGTTCCATCCATGTCCCCGGCTTGGGCACAAACGACAGGAGCCTGGGCACCGAGACCAGCACCGCATAGGGCGCGGCCATCCCGACACCCATCAAAACCAGAGCCGTCGTGCTCACCGCCGCCGGTTGGGTTTGCGCCCAGACCAGCACCGCTCCGATAACGGCTCCGCTGCACGGCGTACTGAGGATGCCGGCGAAAAAGCCCATCGCCACGGAGCCGGCATATCCGGCACCGCCGCCCTGCTTGCCTGCCAATGAAGACGGCAGCGACAGCGTCAGCACATCCATCAATGCCAGGGCGAACAGGACAATCAGCAGGAATAATACAATCACCGCGGTCGGGTTACGATAGAGGCTGTTTAAATCCAGCGATGAGCCGGTAGCAATTTTGATGATTGCTGATAATGCCGCGAAGGCGGCGAAAAATAAAACGATCCCGCCGCAAAACGACAGGCCCAATCCAATGCGTCGGGACGGGGCCTCTTTGGTCTGCGAGACCAGCCGCATGACAATCAGGGGAATCACCGGCAGGACGCACGGCATGATATTAATGGATAAACCCGCCAGAAGCGCCAGCAGGAAATACCAGACCACCTGACCGGATGCGGATTGCGCATTGGACGACTCCTGCCAGTCGGTCAGCAGTTGGCCCAGCGACTCGGAAGGCTGGCTGTTGACGACTTCGGCAGTTGGGACGGTGCCGGCGGCAGGTGCGGGTGTTGGAACTGCACGCTGCCCTGCGAGGTCACTGGTTACGGCGCGCCAGGTTCCGGCCTGGGCAAAGTCGATCTGGGCAGGTACGGTTTTTTCGAAGGGGGCCAGGCAGACGTTGCTGGTGCAGGCAATCCCGGCCACGATGGCCTGGGCCTGAACGGTCCCGGCTGCGGGGGGATTGATGATGGGGATATAGACCTCAAAGGCACCGACATAGACCTCGACATCTTTTTCCTGGCCGGGGTCGTAGAAATTGCCCGGCCTGGGGAAGATGGCGCTGCCGAAAGAAAGGCCCTCGGCTTTGGCGGTAATGTTCAACTCCAGCCCTTCGGCGGGGGCGGTCTGGGCCGAGGCGTAATAATGGAGGTCTTTGGTCCCTTCAAAGACGACGGCCAGGGCCGGGCTGCCGTTAAGCTGGACGGGTTCGACCCGAGCGGAGGACTTTTCCCGACCTTCGCGAGCGATTTCCGTCAGCTCGACCGCGTAAGCTGTGGCTGCAAAAGCAATTGCCGTAAAACATATAATATTCAAAACCTGTCGCATAATCGCTCCACTGTACCTTAAAGTTATTCATGCTTAATCAGATACGATATTCTATCATACGTATTCCAACAATAAAAGACAGGGGATTTTTCATCTGGACTGCTTTGCTTATAAAACAAATCTGCTCAATTCTATAAAAAACAGAATTTATCAGTAGAAATACTCATTGAATTACAGAACATTGTCCGATAAAATCCGTAGTACGTTTGACGATTACGCATTCTAAATATACATTTTGTATACAGCCTGCCTTGCTCTCAAGGAAGATGAAATAGAGATAAAATTGGAGTTTTGGGTGAGAAGGGGGTTATATGACCGATTTGCGTATGAGTTTGAACGGATTCAAAACCCGCAACAGCCTGCTATTTGTCTTTTCCCCCTCGGATCGTCATCATGTCTATCGGATTCAGAAAGAATTATTTGCCGATAGTGATGTCATTCTGCGGGAACAGGGACTTATTGTTGCTGAAATCTTCGAGCAGGGCAACAGCCACATCGGGAATATGGAGTTGGGGGCGGATAGCTGTGATTATCTGCGCAGGCTGTTTAATGTGAATCTGGGGGACTTCAAGGTTCTGCTGCTGAGCAAAGAACAGCAAATCAAGCTGATGGCAGACAGCTTTGTATCCGAGCGGGAACTGCTGATGCGGCTGGAATGTCCAGCCGAGCGGCTCGAGGCAGCTATCGACTAAACAGGTCTTATATCTCTTTTTCCAAATTCAGACAAAGATTATCTGGAGGAGCGTCTGCGTTTGATTGCTAAGGTTCCGAGGGATAATAAGATAAGCGAGGCAGGCTCGGGAATCACATCATACGTCAGGTCGTCCATGCCATACCAGCCATACGTATACCAGGTTTGTTCACTTTGGGCGGGTTTGGCTTCGATGACAATCCGATCCACATTTGTTAAATTGATGTCAAACCAGTTGGGCGTCTGGTCAATATCCATAAACCAGCCCGTGACAGCCACTTCGATTCCTTCACGAAAGCCATGTACGCGAATGCCTTCGGCCCAGTTGTCGATGAAGCCGTGGCCGGAGAAATAGGCTCCGAAAACCTCCACCGGCGTCAAAAACTGAATCCCGAGTTCGGTGCTGCCCCAACTGTTTGTCAGATAATGCGTGCCCGATGCAGGGCAAAAGTAATAATCAGTGGAGTTGATCGGCTCCGGGCACATCCAGGAACCGCCAACGTTGAGATAGCCAGGATTACCGTATTCCCAATAGAGATTCTCGTAATATGTGCCGCTGATATCTTGTTTTTGCGTGAGGTTTTCGAAATCCAAAAGTGTTGCGCAAGCAGAACCTGCCATGCATAGTAGTCCAATGCCCAGCAGGTGCAAGAGTCTGGTTCTCATCATCATACTCCCCAATTATGTTTTCTCTCCAACAATTATTTAATTATAGATTTTCGGCTCTTTTCATTCAAGCAAAATCCCTATTGTCCCTGAAGAATGCGTTAAAATAGAGAAAAATATAATGTATTACAGGCTACATTATATCTTCTATTCAATGTTCGATTTTCCGTATTCTGTTGGCCAAAATCAAAAACATAATACTGGACTTATTATGTAGATTTATGCGGAGGCTCCGTTCGCCATGAACATGTCTATTCTAAGGTACGTTGGTTTTTTATTATCCTGCTGATATGTAAGGTTTTACAATTGACACCTTTTCGGGGGGCTGATACAATTCTGGAAACTCAGCGTACGAATCACAGGACTTATTGATTTGAGGTTAGTTATGGATACACGGAATCTGAAACACATAATCAACGGGATGCTCGTATTGGGAGTCGCGATGGTCGTTGTATTAATGAGCGGCTGTGTCGGGGCTCCGGGCCGAACCGCTCAAGAGGTGCACCGCAATCATATTAACGTGATTCAGACCAACTGGATTATGATTCAGGATGATATTGATGCGGCACTGCTGCTGGATCGCCCAACCCGTTTATCTGACATGGTGGTTCGTTAATCGGTTATATCCCGTTTTTTTTATTGATAATCTGGAACCAGAGTCCTTAAAGCATCGAATGCAGCAGGTACCTGAACCTTGAATGCAATCTTTGACTATATTGTCAACAGCACATCCCATGGACGGTGGATTGTTCTTGCCGAATTGGTGTTAATCGGTCTGTTTGTTTACATTGTTCTCAATTTTCTTGAAGGCACCCGCGGGGAGCGTTTGTTTCGCGGCATCATTTTCGTTCTTCTGGTCGGCTCTCTGATTTTGAACCTGGTGGTTCGCCAGTTCGGCATGGAGCGTATCGCCTATCTTTACAGCGGATTTTTGATTGCGGTTTTGATTGTGGCCGTGACGGCGTTCCAGCCGGAACTAAGGCGTGCCCTGATTCGCATTGGGCAGGCTGATTTTCTGGGGGCCAGCTCACCTCAGCAGCTCAGCCGCTGCGTCGAAGAAATCGTCGAGGCGGTCAACCAGATGTCGGCGGAAAAAACCGGCGCAATTATTGTCATCCCGCAGCAGGTCGCCCTCGGCGAGTTTGTCGAAACCGGCGTTCGTATCGATGCCAAAGTGACCAGCGAGCTGATCAAGACTATCTTTTATGAAGGTTCTCCGCTGCACGATATGGCCATGATAATCCAGGGCGACCGGATTATTGCGGCGCGTGTCCAGCTTCCGCTGGCGGAGGCGGATAATTCGGTATATGGCCGGCTCGGCTCGCGACACCGCGCCGCCGTCGGGGTAACTGGTTCATCCGATGCCATTGTCATTGTAGTCAGCGAAGAAACCGGGATTGTTTCCCTGGCCATGAACGGGCAGTTAATCCGCAATATTTCCGAGACCCAGCTTCGCCGGCATCTGAATACTGCGGTGGTCAAAGCCGCCCCGCTGCTGGAACGGCTGGGGCACATCAAAAATAAAGAAGATGCGGGAACTAATTCCGAGGATAACGATTCCAGATTATAACTATGGGTGACTGGATAAAAAAAATACTGGGTGTGATTTTCCTGACCCTGCTGATCTGGGTGTGGGCTTTTTTGTCACTGGAAACAAGCCAGCCCTGGGTGGCAGTGCTGCGGGTGGCTCCGGTGGCCGATACGGATTACCTGATCAGCTTCAACAAGGGTCAGGACCAGGTGGATAAGCTGCAATTGACGTTCAAAGGGGCTCCGACCAAGATATCCGAGATGGTCCGGCGGTATCGCAACGAGCGGATGG
This sequence comes from uncultured Pirellulales bacterium, assembly GCA_964550565.1. Taxonomy (GTDB): domain Bacteria; phylum Planctomycetota; class Phycisphaerae; order Sedimentisphaerales; family Anaerohalosphaeraceae; genus Anaeroglomus. The sequence continues at coordinate 9,942 of CAZKAI010000060.1, read as the reverse complement.
AGTTCTTTTATGACCCCAAAGAATTCGGGCACGAGCGCGGCGGTACGTTCAACATCGATTTGGCCGACTTCATTCGTCGCAATCCCAAAGTGCGTGAATATGCCCTGACGCTGGAGTCCTGCCTGCCGGAAAAAGTGGAGGTGGTGGTGGAACGGCTGGTCAAAAAGCCGCTGGTGATTCAATGCGTTGATGAAACCGGGGCCATCGTCAAGCATGAGACGATTGAGCCTTCACAGGTGGAAGTGCCGGTTCGCCAGGATTACAACGGACCGGCGATAGTGATGCTGACCAAGCCCCAGATGGAACGGGCCCGGAAGCTGCCGGTGGAGGAAAAGCCGTATGTGGAAATTATTTCCGGCAAGCGTCGCTATGCCGAAGAACTTGTGGAAATCACCCTGCCGGCCACGGAACAACTGAACAAGCAGCCTATCAATCCGATGGTGGGTTATATCATCAGCCCGACGATGCTGGGGCAATATAAGGTTGAGCTGGTGAATGAATCCGATTTTAAGACGATCAGCGATATTCGCGGGACAGAAAAGGCCTTCGATGCCTATAAAAAACAGCGGTTTCAGATCCTGGTGGAAGTGCGTGAGGGGGATGGGGCTCTGCCTGAAATTCCGCTTCGGCCGGTGATTTATAATTTCCCGCCCGAATTCGTCAAATCCGGCCAGATTGAAGCGCCTACGCCCCCCTTAACGGCCCGCATCCGCTTGGTTCCGCTGACGAGTCCAACGACTCCGACAACGACCACAACGACGACCACGCTGCCGACCAAATAATAGCTGGATGCTGTTAGAGGTGATGAAACCGAATGACGGCACGATACATGCCATTCAGACGAGTCCCGTCCACAATTGTTGGGGCATAAGTTTCGTTTCTGGGTTGTAGACGCACCTTGCCGTCAGGCTCGAAAAAGACCCGCTTGAAGGTACTTTCATGAGGCTGAGCAAACCGCACAAAGCAGTCGTCTCCATTTTGGACATCCGCGGCCGGGGAAAAGACCACGATATCGCCTTCAGAAAATTTGGGCTCCATGGAATCACCGATAATTCGGACGGCAAAGGCATTGGGGTCATGCAAATCCGGACATCGAACATAGTCTTCGGCGATTCCAACCGGATACCCCATGTCGTCAAATTCGGCCGGGTAGCCTGCCACGACGCGATTAATCACCGGGACCAGTTGGCCGGCGATGATTTCCTCGCGTTCGGCTTCAGCCTGCAAGTCGAATTCCTTCAATAAGTTACCGATTTGGGCGGTATCCAGTTTGTGTTCTGTAATCCGCTTGAGCAATTGCTTGTACTTGCGGTTTTGGGCGTCAATCGTTTCGAAATCCCTGCGGATATCACTGGGCATGCGTTCCATGTGGGCCAGGTGAAGAAGCTGGCCGTCGGTAAACTTAAGGCATATCTCGAGTTTTCGCAACAACTCATCGCTGGGGGGATTTTTGACACGCCCTGTTTCAACTGTGGACAGATAGGGTTTAGAAAAACCGGTACAGGCTGCCACCTCGTCGAGGGTCAGGTTCAGTTCTTCTCTGCGTTCTCGTACTATTTGGCCTATAGACATAATCGTGATTATAGTTTATTAAAAAACAAATTCAAGCATTGTTTTTCAATAAAAATATGCGCAAGAGGTATGATTATTCCGCCAGCAAAACGTGTAAGTGGTTTAGATAAATGTGCTTAGTCGTCTTGAAACAGAACATTTCAAGACAGAACCATAGCCATCGGAAACCGTTATTGCTGGAATTGTCCGGCCGGCAGATAACGTGCGATCATATCTGCGAGGCGGTCTTTATCCACGGGTTTGGACAAGTAATCATCGCATCCGGCCTGGATGCACAGGTCACGGTCTCCCTTGAGGGCATTGGCGGTGACAGCAATCACGGGTGTCTTGATGCCTTTTTGCCGCAGGGCACGGGTGGCTTCAAGACCATTCATCACCGGCATCTGAATATCCATCAGGATGATATCGAATGCGGTTTTTTCAGCGGCTTCAACCGCCTGCTGGCCGTTTTCGGCCAAGGTAACCTCGTGGCCCATCCGGGATAAAATCACCTTCATGAGCTGCTGATTGACCGGATTATCCTCGACCAGAAGAACCGTGGTTTTCACCGCGGGGGTGTCGGATTTGGCTGCCGGCTGGGCCTGGAGTTTTTCCACGCGATCATATTTATTCCATTGCGGGGTATCGAACAGCTTACCGGCGGCCTCGATAGTCAGGGTGAAGATGGACCCCATTCCCGGCTGACTGAACACCGTCAGATTCCCGCCCAGCAGGGTGGACAATTTTCTGGTAATTGCCAGCCCCAGGCCGGTGCCGCCATATTTTCGGGCGGTGGAACCCTCGGCCTGAACAAACGCCTCGAAAACAGACTGCTGTTTGTCGGCTGGAATCCCAATACCGGTATCCTCCACATCAAATTGAATATACATTTTTCCGTTTTTCTGCTGCTGAGACACGTTTAGATAGACATGGCCCTGTTCGGTGAACTTGATGGCATTATTAATCAGGTTAATCAGGCACTGACGCAGACGCGTGGGGTCTGTTTGAATCGTCTGCGGCAATTCCTCGCACTGAAGCACGGCCAGTTCGAGCCCTTTTTTCGCCGCCATGGGGCGGAACATGGACTCCATTTCCTCCAGCATGACATCCAGGGGCGTATCGAGTATTTCAATAGACAGTTTGCCGGCTTCAATCTTGGACAAATCCAGCACGTCGTTAATCAGCGCCAGCAGGGTCTTTCCGCTGTTGCGAATCATATTGACATAATCGCCCTGCTGTTCGGTCAGGGTTTCTTCCATCAGCAGTTCGCTGAAGCCGAGGATGGCATTCATGGGGGTACGGATTTCATGGCTCATGGTCGCCAGGAAATCGCTTTTAGCCTTGCTGGCGTCGGTCGCTTCCTGAGCCAGTTTATTGGCATGCTGGGCCGCTGTTTCCAGGCGGGCATTGAGATGTTCCATTTCCTGGGTAGCACGTTCAGCCTGATCTTTGGCAAAACGAAGCTGCTGCTCGGCATATTTTCGGTCGGTGATATTATTAATGACCACAAGAGCGTGAGGCTTGTTGTCCAGTGAAACAGGAACTGCACTGATTTCGAGGCAGAAATTCATTTCCGTCTTGTTAATACACAGCGCCAGGTTTGTCTCCTGGTTTTGAATTGTTTGGCCTTCCGTGAGAACCTTGTTGATTACCTCTCTGAGAGGACATCTGCTGCAGCCGCTGCCGACGCCGCAGCCGCTGCCGGATTCGAGTGCCGAAAGACAATTAATAGCATCTCCCGGTCGAAGATTGATCACGCTGGAGACTTCTTTACCAATCAGGCTGGCCAGGTTCTGGTTAATCTGCTGGATACGCAGCTCGGAATCCAGCAGCAGCATTCCCGTCGGTGCGATATCAATGATTGCCTGCAGACGTTCCCGCTGGGCACACAATTCTCTTTCAAACCGTTTCTGGTCCGTGACATCCTGAACGTATTCGAGGACGTGGGTCAGATTGCCATGCTCGTCCCGAATCGGGTACCCATATACATTCAGATATTTGAAATTTCCCTGCGCATCGGTTCTCTGTTTTTCAACCACGACCGATAGACCTGTTTGCTGGACCCGATGCACGGCACAGTCGGTCTGATCGGGATTGCAGCGCTGAGCTGCATTGTGATGATGTTCAAAACAGTGACGGCCCAGCGGATCGCCATTGGCGGATGCGGCCTTATTGGCCATGACGATTTCGTAATTTCGGGCATCGATGACATAATACGGCTGGGTTAAGGCATCAATGCTGTGCTGCAGAAACCGTTTGGAACTCAGGGTTTTTTTGAGCAGTTCGACAAAGACCATACTGACGGCAATCACCAGGAAGATCAGGCCGATGGCCAGTACCAGACCTTCTTCCACCCAGTTCCAGTACAGGGCCTGGTGAAATGCATCGGTTTCGATGGTGCATAACTGCCCGGCCTCAAGCTGGTCCTGCCAGCCGGCAACCTGCCGGGCGAAATCCTGATTTCGATTCCAGCTCCAGTACATTCCCAGTGCACAAAAAATGGATACAAACATAACCAGGGCCATAATGCTGAAGGCAACTGTTCTGCGATTTTCAAACCTGGAATCGGATTTCTTCATAATCAATCCTTGTTCGAGTCAATTATCGATCTGTTCTGTTTCCATGCCCAGTAACAGAAACCCTGTCCGGACAGATATCCGGACAACGATGTTTCGGCTATTTCAGAGCGATAATTAATGTGTGCGGGCGGGTTTATGCGGCAGGACCGTTATTTTTGTTGGTGCCGCGTGTCAGCGGTAGTAAACAGATGCAGGATGTTTGTGCGGGGTCCGATAATCTTCGAGTGAGCCGGCAATGAAATGAATCGGGGTTTTGCTTTTATGGAGAATTATCGCCGCTTTTTGGCTTGTTTTTTCAGGAATTTTTCCGGGCGGAAACGGCGCCCTTTCGGTTCTTCTATCAGCGGTTCTGCGGGGGCGACAAATAGCTGGCGGCCGGCGACATTGACGGTCACGATACGGACGCGGATGGGCTGGCCCAGATGGATGCTTTTGCCGGAATGCCGTCCGATAACCGCCTGGGCTTTTTCATTGTAGCGCCATTCGTCCAGGCCGAGGTCGCCCGGCTCGATAAGGCCTTCGATACCGAACTTGACACATTGAACAAAGACGCCGAAATTTGTCAGCCCGGAAACGACACAATCCATTTCGTCGCCGATTTTCTTGCTGAGCATCTGGAGAATCAAAACCGTTTTCAGTTCGTGTTCAGCATCGGCTGCCTGGACTTCGGTGTACGATATATGGCGTCCAATCTCCAGCAGCTCGGCTTCGGTCAGGACATCTTCAAGGCCGATTTTGGCCAATTGTCCCTTGACATACAGATCAATCAGGCGGTGAATCATCAGGTCCGCATAGCGGCGGATGGGGCTGGTGAAATGACAATAGTGCCGGTCAGCCAGGGCGAAGTGACCGATGTTCAGCGGCGAATACTCGGCCCGCTGCATGCTGCGGAGGATGTACATATTGACTGCGTACGACAGCGGCGTCTCCTTGACCGAGGCCAGCAGGTCCTGAATGGCGGTCCGGTCCAGGTGGCGCGGGACGCGAATGCCGCAGAGTTTGACAAAGCGGCTGATGTTTTTGGTGCTGACGGCATCGGGGTCGGGATGGATGCGCCTCATGAAAGGGATTCCAAACCGATCCAGCGCCGAGGCGACTGCGACATTGGCCTCCACCATGAACATTTCGATGATGGTGTGGGGATAGCTGTCGTCGGCGGGATGGGCATCGACGACCCGGCCGGCCTTGTCGAGAACCAGTTCCGTCTCGGGCAGGTCCAGGTGAATCATGCCGTTTTTGTCGCGGCGGGCTTCGATGGCACGGGCGAGAATTTCCATGTCCTTGAGCAGAGCCGTGACCTCGCCGGGAAAGCCTTCGGCCTTGCCTTTGAGAATATGGTCGGCCTGATCGTAGGTTAATCTGGCCCGCGAACAGATGATGCTGTTGGCAAATTCGGTCCCGAGGATTTTGCCCTGGGGGTCGTAGTGGATATAGACGCTTTTGGCGAAGCGTTTTTGTCCGGGCTGAAGGCTGCAAATTCCATTACTCAGGACTTCCGGCAGCATGGGGATGACCCGGCCGGGCAGATAGACGCTGTTGCCGCGGAGGCGGGCTTCCTGGTCCAGCGGGGAATTGAGCGGGATAAAGGTGGCCACATCCGCGATATGCACCCCCAGTACCCAGTTGCCTTCGCTGTCTTTACGCAGGCTGATGGCGTCATCGAAATCCTTGGCGTCCGGGGGGTCGATGGTGATAATGACCTCGCTGGTGATGTCATCCCGGCCGGAGGCGGTGTCGGGATTGTAGTCCTGGGCGGCCTGATGGGCCTGCTGTCGGCATTCCTCGGGGAATTCATAAGGCAGGCCGTACTGGGCGATAATGGCGTTGATTTCAGTATCGTAATGTCCGGCGCGGCCGAGCACCTGGATGATGGCGCCTTGGGCATACATGTCGTTGCGGCGGGGATAGCTGACGATTTCGACGATGACTTTGTCATTTTCGCGGGCCTGGCTGGAGTCGGCGTCCTGGACGAGGATGGGGGGATTGAAGCCTTTGCCTTCGGGGGTGACATACCAGCCGCCGCCGTTGGCTTTGCGGAGCAGACCCACGAAGCGATTGTTGCCGCGTTCGATAATTTCGGTGATGATGCCGGAATAGCGGCTCTGGCCGCGGAAATTGCGTTTGACCACTTTGGCCGCAACGGTATCGCCGTTCATGGCGCCGGCGGTTTCATCCGGCGGGACGAATAAATCTCCGTGGGCGTTGGGTTCGAGGGGGACGATGAATCCGAATCCGCGTTCGTTGGCGCGGAAGGTGCCGATGATTTTGTTGCTCATCGCCGGCAGACTGACATTGCGCTGGGCATCGATGACCAACTGGCCCTGCAGCCGCAGGTCATTCAATGCGGTTTGGAACAGGGAGTATTCCGACGGTCCGTAGCCCATCGCATCGGCCAGTTTGGCCGGGCTGATCGGTTTATAGTCCCGTCTGGACAGAACCCGCAAAATTTGTCGTTTCAGTAATTCCAAAAAATACCGCTTCTGGATGAAATTATTCTGTCAGGACACACATTGCACGAGGTACCGCTCGTCGGATGGCTCACGTTATCAATTTCACAGTACTGCCAATACAAAAGGCGTCCGGCCGAAACAGATATCGACCAGGACGCCTTAATTTGTGCAAAAGAGTGTTCCTAAGCGGCGGAGGTGGACCCAGTTCCCTTGGTCTTGAGGCCATTGAGCCTTTTGGCCATACGGGACTTGATCCGCGACGCCGTATTCTTATGCATGGTGCTGCTGCTGGCAATCTGGTCCAGCTTTTTGGTCAGCAGCTTGTATTCCTGCTGAGCCTTGTCAAGATTGCCATCATCAATTGCCGTCAGAAAACGCTTTGTAAAGGTCTTCAGCATGCTCTTGCGAGCACGGTTGATCGTGCGCTGTTTGGCGTTCTGACGAACACGTTTTTTGGCTGATAACGAATGAGCCACGTTTTTCTCCTGTTCACTTACCGTTATTCAATCTCTTACACTGAGAGGTTGGGTCTTCTCGACAAACTATGTCGATTATCATCTTCAGAATCAGCTATTATGCGCTGAAGACCGCAGTTTGTCAATACGCTGGCTGACGTCTTTGTAAGAAAAGTCGGTTTGAGCCAGTTTGCGGTAGATTTCAAGGGCCATGTCTGTCTTATTGGAAGCTTCGTAAGCCCTTGCCATATTGTATCTTATGTCTTTTCCGATAGGGCTGTCCGGCAGATTGCATTCTTTTAAGGCCTGCGAAAAAATATCGACCGCATCGTCGTTCCAGCCTTTCAAAAGGAAGCAAACACCCATTTTATCCATCGCAGCCACGCGCAAACGCGGTTCGTTTCGAGCTTCCTGCAGCAGGGGTATGGCCTTGTCAAACTGCTGGGCCTTAAGCAGGCAGCGTCCATATTCATATTTGAATCGCAGGTCCGTCGGGTAATTGTCCACGCATTGCTGGAAATAAGCCTGTTCTTTCTGGTCCAGTTGATGGTTAAGCTGGGCAAGCTGCTCTTTTGGATTTTCGTTGGGTAAACCCACGGTACCTTCCTGAACCTTGCGAATCAGGGTACGAAGGGCCTTGATTTCCAGCTCCAGCAGTTTCTTGCGGAAGATGAAATCTTTGGTTTTTTCGTAGGTTTCCTTGAGCAGATGCTCGGCCTCCACCATGGCCGGTTTGGTTTCCAAATCCACCAGAGCTTCCGCTAATTGCAGGATGTTGGTGGTGGAAGTTGGGGCCTGCTGATATTGGCGACGAGCTTCAATTGCAATCCGGTGTTTGGCGTTTTCGCTTTTGACAACATTTTCCTGAGACTGCAATTGTTCCTGATGTTCCCTGTCGTTAATCGACTCTCGAAACGTAGCGGCTTTGCCGTATTTGCCCTTTTCCATGGTCATGCTGGCCGATAAATCCCGCAATTCGTCTTTGAGGGAATCATCTTCGGGCTTTAATGCGATAGCCGCCTGACAGGCATTGACTGCTTCGGTGAAACGCCCCAATTTTTTGAAGCTGTCTTTCAGGAGCATATAGGTCTTAAATGATGGCTTTGCACTGGCCCGATTGGCATCAAAAATAAGTTGGGCAATCCATTCGGCGGTTCGGGTGAATCCGCCTTCGACCGCGGCGGTCAGCATTTTTTCGGCATAGCCGGTATTGTCGGGGTCTTTGGCCAGCAGATATTCAGCGTTAAAGAGCTGATCGGTGGGGGTTTTGCCGCCGACGCGCTTGATCAGGTCCATCATGGACGGCTTTTTGCCGCCTTTGCCCTGACGGACCAGCGCCAGTTTCCGCAGGCGGGCGTGGCCGTCTTCGAGGGCATCCGGAGACAGCTTCAGGCCTTCCATGTATAAGTCTATGGCGTAATCGAAGTTATCGGTGGCCGCCACTTCCTCGGCGCGGGTAAAAAAAGCTTTTGCCTTTTCAAGACCCGCATCTAATGTGTCATCATAGTGTTCGATGCGTAACCTCTTTCAAATCTGAGTGTTAAAGCCAATATCTTATCGGCCTAAGCGGGTATTTGTCAACAATAAATGCTTGTTGATTTGACCCCAATATGATATAACGCCGTTTTATTCATTATTGAAAGGAAAACCTACATGTTATCGGCAATCGCAAAAACAGACCCCAAGGTCTATGAGCTGATTATCGGCGAAAAGCAGCGGCAGGAAAACTGCATCCGTCTGATTCCGTCGGAAAATTATGTCTCGCAGGCGGTGATGGACGCAACCGGCTCCTGCTTTACCAATAAATATGCCGAAGGCTACCCCGGCAAACGCTATTATGAAGGCCAGCAGTTCACCGACCAGGCGGAAAATCTGGCGATTGATCGGGCCAAGCAGGTCTTTGGTGCCGATGGCGCCAATGTGCAGCCGCATTCGGGCTCATTTGCCAATATGGCGGCCTATTGTGCCCTTGCCGCTCCCGGCGAGACGATTATGGGGCTGTCGCTGCCGCATGGCGGCCACCTGACCCACGGCTGGAAGGTCAGCTATACCGGCAAATTCTTCAACTCCGTCCAGTACGAACTGGACCCCGCCACCGGCCGGCTGGATTATAATAAGATTGCCGACCTGGCCAAACAGCACAAACCGAAGATTATTATCTCCGGCTCCAGCGCCTACCCGAGAGCTATCGATTTCAAGGCTTTTGACGAAATCGCCAAATCGGTCGGAGCATTCCATGTTTCCGACATCGCCCATATTGCGGGTCTGGTAGCCGGCGGGGCGCATCAAAGCCCGATTCCGTTTGCGGATGTGGTGACGACCACGACGCACAAATCCCTTCGCGGTCCGCGCGGCGGGATGATTTTGTTCAAGGAGCAGCACGCTGCCGCCGTCAATAAGGCGGTCTTCCCCGGCCTGCAGGGCGGCCCGCATATTCATACGATTTCAGCCCTGGCCGTCTGCCTGGGTGAGGCATTGACTCCGGCCTTTAAGGCCTATGCGGCCCAGATTGTCGCCAATGCCAAAAAACTGGCCGAAAAACTGATGGAATACGGATTCAATCTGGTCAGCGGCGGAACGGATAACCACCTGATTCTGATTGACTTACGCAATAAAAACCTGTCGGGCAAACCGCTGGCCAAGGCGTTGGACCGGGCGCATCTGGAATGCAATTATAACTCGGTGCCGGGCGATACGGCCCCGCCGTTTAACCCGAGCGGTCTGCGTCTGGGAACGCCTGCGACGACAACCCGCGGGATGAAAGAACCGCAGATGGAACTGATTGCCGGCTGGATTAAGACCGTGGCCGAGAATATTGACAACGAAACGGTGATCAAGAAAGTCGCCGGCGAAGTCGATGCCCTGTGCAAGCAGTTTCCGGTCAAGGAATCGTTTGTCTAAGCGATT
>CAZKAI010000059.1:19859-24499 GCA_964550565.1 uncultured Pirellulales bacterium | reverse complement strand
AGAAGCGGAAAAAGCTGGCGCGACTGGTTCAGTTGGGGCAAACGCAAGGAAAGCCGCGCCGCCCGCGAGGAAAAACGCGAGCAGTTGTACCGCCGCATCAAGATTGCGGCGATGAGCATCTTTCTGCCGCTGCTGCCGGCGGGGCTGGTGGTCGGTTTTTTCTATATGGAAAAATATGTTCATGCCCGACGGGCTGAGTCGCCGGTGTACGGATCACTGGAGTTTGTCAACGCGCCGGAGTGGGCGTTCACCGAGAGCATGAAAAAGAAGCTGTCGGAAGCGGCCGGCGGCGGGCAGTTTGAGCTGAAAGAAAGCGTAGCCGAGGCCGTTGGCCAGCGGCTGGCCGAGCTGCCGTGGCTGTACAATGTGCATGTGCGGACGACCACGCATAATGTGATGGTCGAGGCGCAGTACCGGGAGCCGCAGGCGATTATCAAGACCGCCAGGGGGCAGACCTGTTATGTGGGGCTGCCGGCACCCGGGGACCCGCTGTGCGGGGATAATCCCGATGAGGTCAACACGGTATTTGTGCTGGATCATGTGGAGATCAAGAAACCGCCGCTGATCGAGATCAAGGGCTTTGCCGACAAGATGGCCCCGTCGGCAGGCAAGACCTGGTATGCCTCGGATGTGGCAGCGGCACTGAAGCTGATTGAGAAGCTCAGGCAGATGGACGAAAAAGTGGTCAAGGAAAAACCGCTGAGCAATGAAATCAGCGAAATCGATGTCAGCAACTTCAACACAAAACAGGGCACGTCGGCTCCGCGGATTGTGCTGCGGCTGCGAGACGGCAAGACCCAGGTCAACTGGGGGGCACCGATGGGCAAATCGGCCAGCCAACTGGAGGCCTCCGATATCGAAAAGCTGACGACGCTTTATACTTTTTACCGGGTCAATAATAACACGCTGCTGAATATCGTAGCCTTTATTGAACTGCGTTACCCCCAAATGGGTATCCCGCGACCGCAGTAAATCCAGGCGGCACTCACGCTCGAGGATTGCATTTCATTTAATCGGTGCTATTTTGAATTGATCTGAACCCGGGGGCTGGGGATATTCAATTGACGGATCAGGATATTGGAGCCGGTGGTTTCATCCCATACATTCGTATTGGCACATCGAATCGCATAACGGGGATTGTCCCACAGGGAGTCGGCGGCATCGGGCAGATATAATTCGAGACGGCCGGTGCGGCCCAGGCATTCGTCGGGGATTTTCAAATTGGTCTGAATCACAATCGGCTTTCCCGGCAGCCAGAGACGGGGGTCATCATCCAGCGGCTGGGTATAAACACGACCGCCGCTGCGGAGGAGCAGTTGGGCCGGACGGGGATTGAACGGTGCGGCAAAACCCACGTTATCGAGGCGGATTTGGATATCAAACGACAGGGTCTCATCAGGGGAGATGTTATCGGTCACCGTGACGCTGCGCAGGACAAAGCAATAGCCCAGCCGTCGTTCGATAGCGTCCAGACAGCCGGCCTTTTGCCAGTGCTGGCGGACTTCGGCGGGGAAACTCCAGTTCAGCCAGGAGCAGTGCAGCCGTTCCATCTCTTCAAAGGTGTTGTGGCAATCGTTGAGCACATCGCGTTGAGTAATCTGAGCGCCGAAGGGGACAAAGCGGGTTTCGACGCCGATGTGGTCGATCCATGCCCATCGCGGCATCTGGTCGGTATAGACGCCGCTGTCGTCTGGGCTGGAAAGAAAGGTCTTGTTGTAATAGCCGACGCGGGCGATGGGGGCATCGCTGAAGGCCTGTTTGTCGGTCATGGTCCGGGTCAGAAAGATATCGCGTTTGTATTGGGGGCGGGCCAGGACGACCATACGGTCCTGAGGCATCGCCGCCAGCAGCCGCATGAGGATGCGTTTGTAATTGTCGGTGGTTTCTTCGCCGTTTTGCCAGTGGCGCCACTGGCCGTCGGGCCCGATGAATCCGGCTTCGACAGCCAGCAGGACATCGGCGTTTTCATGCAGTAGCGGCTTGAGCTGGTCGATATGGTGAAGGATAGTATCCAGCGAGGCGTCAGGGTCGCCGATTTTATCACTATACGATACACAGAGGATGACTTTCAGGCCGGCTTGGCGGGTGCGGTAAAAGCCCCATTCGATTTTGTTCAGGAATTCCCGTGACAGGTCTTTGTCGCGAAAGTCATTGGCGGGAATTTTGCCGTAAATCAGGGTGACATACTCATCACGCAGGTCTTCAAGGGGACGGACGTCGGTGATTTCGGTGAAGACGACGGATTGATAAAAGCCTCGTTCAGGGTTGGCAAATCGCTCTTGCGCTTCTTCAAAGACAACTCTTTGGTCGGCTGCCGCACAGGCCGCAAGGCCCATCAGCATCATCCCGACAACGCGTCGTTTATGGATTACCATCATTCGCTCCTTTATGCAGGCATTATTTTGACACCTCATTCAATGCCGTCTTTAAATCCAGATATCGATAGGGCAAGTCGTACTGCTGGCACAGATTTTTCATCTGGTCGATGGCTTGTTCGCTAAGCCGACTTTGAAGTTCCGCATCGCCGGTGCAGTTGAAGATGCGGCAGCCCGCAAAACGCCAGGGATAGACGGAGCATTTGCTGTCTTTGCGATAGGGGCAGACGCCGGTGGTCATCGGCAGCAGCGGGATGCTGTTTTGGGTGAGGCCAACCTGAAAATAAATCAATTCCGGCGACGTCAGGAACAGCCTGTGGCCGAAGGACTCAAAATCACAGCATTGGCCGCAGGCCTTGCAGGGCATAGGCGAGGAAGACAGATTTACTTCGAGCCGGGAATACAGTCCCCCAACGGCATCAACAATCTCCTGTCTTTGTTCAATCGAAAATTGAAAATCAAAAATTGACAATCGTCTCACTCCCACCATTTTTTCTGAGACCGTATTTTTTCGATCTGTTCGAAGGAAAATTCCGGGCCGCGATTGATGCCGGGGCAGCGCTGGGCGGCTTCGTTCCAGTCGTTGGGGGTGGCGAGGTTGTAATTCCAGAACGGCCAGGTGCGGCACTGGTTGGGACGGACGGGGTAGATGGCGCAGCCCCGCTGACCATTGGCACCCTTTTGCAGGAAGATGCAGTCTTTGGTGGCCTTGTCTTCGATGAGGGTCGTGCGCAGGCCGGAGCGTTTGATGAAACGCTTGCGGACGTCGGCCTCGGACATGCCCAGATACTTTGCCAGCATGGATATTTCTTCGGCACAAATCCAGATATAGCCTTCTTCCGGCCCGGCACAGCAGTTGCCGCAGCCGACACATTCAAAATGCAAACCACAGGAATACCACTTTGATTTCAAAATTGACCTCATTTCTATACTAATTTCATTGCTATACGAGATTGATGTTTCACCATGAAGAGCATGAAGAACAGGGAGTTTTTTATTTCAGACGCTCATTTTTTTGTCGGCTCGGCGTAATAGCTGCTGACCTGCATGGCGTCCATATCGACGGTGATGCGGAAATAGTCCGGGAAGCCGCCGAGCATCGTTGTTATCGACTGCCACTGGGGATAGACAAGCGGGTCGAAGAAATGGAAGACGCAGGTGGTGACCTTGGAATATTGATATCCGCGAGCGCTGGCCACCATGCGATCCAGCTTCTGTTGGGGAATGTTTAGCTGCTCGAGGGCGAACTTGCGGGCGATCACTTCGGCTTCCTGCGTTTCTTCTCTGCCGAGCTGGCTGGATTGTACGTTGGGCATCATCGGGCTGCAGCCGGACAGGGCTGCTATCGCCAAAAATGCATATACCAGAGTATGAATTACTGTTTTTTTCATATTGACCATCTTGTTCTGAGTTTTTTCAGTTCCATTGCCAATTCAAGACGCTTAAATCTTTCGCCCCGCCGGGGCTTAGAAAGAACCGCGATCTTGTTCCGGAGGCTCACGCCTCCGGCTATGATACTTTGTGACCCCTTCGGGGTCTATACCCAATGGAGATAATTATTTCGCGGCGGCAACAGCCCGCTTTTATAACATTCCGGGGGTTTACACCCCCGGCTATTTTATACGACCCCGCTGGGGTCTAAAAATGATTCTCTACAGAATCTTTCCGGCTTTCATATTTTAACAAAAGTGCGGTTGCGATACAAATACCAAAGTCCCAGCCACAGGACACCGAAAGCAACCAGCGCATGGACCAATCCGGCCCAGTCGCCTGTCCAGCGGTCCAGGCCGCCAACGAGGCGGTCGGCGATGCCCCAGAAATTGAAGACGCTATCGGCCATATAGGCCACAATCGCGTTGGAGCCGATGACGACAAAGCCATAGGCCCACTTTCGCCGGCCCCAGACGTCGATGACCAGGTAAAACAACCCCAGCAGCATCATGCACATCCCGCCGGAAATCAGGACGAAGGAACTGGTCCAGATGTGCTTGATGTTGGCAAACCAGCCGCTCCACAGCCAGCCGGCCAGCAGACAGGCCAGACCTGCAATCATCAGGCCGGCGAATTTGGACAGGCCGGAGGCAGCGCTTTTCAGGAACCGCCCGGAAAAGACACCCAGCAGAACGGTTGTGGCAAAGGTCATGCTGCTGAGAATCCAGGTGTAGGGAGTGCCATCCTGAAAACGACCCAGCAGCAGCTTGTCGATATAGATGGCCAGATTACCTTCGGGGGTGAGATTGCCAGCGCCGAATCCGGGCACGGGAA
>CAZKAI010000059.1:0-19759 GCA_964550565.1 uncultured Pirellulales bacterium | reverse complement strand
GCGGGACTGTCGAACGGCTTGACCCCATTCTCGACGACCGCCCCGCCGCCGATGATCCAGAACATGTCGAAGCCTCGCAAGGCATCGACGGAAAGGAGACGATTGGGTTTGGGTTGTTCGTTTGTCATAAGAGAATAAAAAAGGGTGAGCCTTTCGACTCACCCGTATTGGATTTATTTACCACTTGAGGACACCGCCGGTGTCGGCGCTGGTTGCCATGGCGGCGTATTTGGCCAGGCAGCCTTTGGTAATCCGCGGGGGCCGCGGCGTCCACTGTTTTTTGCGTTCGGCCAGTTCGGCATCGGATAATTTAATCTTGATTGTGTTGGCGGGGATGTCGATTTCGACGATATCGCCGTCCTTGAGCAGAGCGATGGGGCCGCCGACTGCGGCTTCGGGGCTGACATGGCCGATACAGGCGCCGCGTGTGCCGCCGGAGAAACGGCCGTCGGTAATCAGGGCGACGGATTCGCCCAGGCCCGCCCCCATGATGTAGCTGGTGGGGCTGAGCATTTCCTGCATGCCGGGGCCGCCTTTGGGGCCTTCGTAGCGGATAATGACCACGTCGCCGGCCTTGACTTTACCGCCGAGGATGCCGTCGCAGGCTTCTTCCTGGCTGTCGAAGATGATACAGGGGCCGGAGTGCTTGAGCATGGCGGCGGCGACGCCGGCGGATTTGACTACACAGCCGCTGGGGGCGAGATTGCCACGAAGGACGGCCAGGCCGCCGGTCTTGGAATAGGCCTTGTCGAGGGTGTGGATGCAGTCAGTGTTTTTAATTTCGGCAGTTTTAATGCGCTCGCCGAGGGAGACGCCCGAGACGGTCATGCATTCCAGATTCAGCAGGCCCGGAATCTTGCTGATTTCCTTTATTATGGCACTGATTCCGCCGGCGGCATCGACATCTTCGATATGCCAACTGCTGGACGGGGAGACTTTGCAGATGTTGGGGACTTTGGCACTAATAGAATTAATCCGATCCAGATTATATTCAATTCCAGCTTCGCTGGCTAAGGCGAGGGTGTGCAGGACGGTGTTGGTAGAGCCGCCCATGGCCATGTCGAGGGCGAAGGCATTGTCGATAGATTTTTGCGAGATTATAGCTGAGGGCCGGATATCTTTTTTGACCAGTTCAATGATTTGCCTGCCAGCTTGTTTGTATAATTCCTGACGTTTTGGATCGACAGCCAGGATTGTTCCATTGCCGGGCAAGGCCATGCCGATGGCTTCGCACAGGCAGTTCATGCTGTTGGCGGTGAACATGCCGGAGCAGCTACCGGGGGTGGGGCAACCTGTGCATTCAAGGTCTTTTAAGTCTTCATCGTTAATTTTCTTTGCGTTATAGGCGGCGACACCCTCAAAAATCGTGATTAAATCGGCTGCTTTGCCGGTTTTGGTCTTGCCTGCGGCCATGGGGCCGCCAGAGACAAACAGGGTGGGAATATCCACGCGGACGGAGGCCATGAGCATTCCGGGTGTAATCTTGTCGCAATTAGGAATACAAATCATGCCATCAAAACAATGGGCACGAAGCATGGTTTCTACGGCGTCAGCGATGATTTCACGGCTGGCAAGCGAATATTTCATGCCGGTGTGGCCCATGGCGATACCGTCGCAGACGGCAATGGTATTGAATTCAAAGGGTACGCCGCCGGCGTCGCGGATGGCCTGTTTGACCACTTCGGCGACCTTATTGAGGTGGACGTGGCCGGGGACGATCTCACAAAAACTGTTGGCTACCGCAATAAACGGCTTATTAATGTCTGTATCTTTGAGGCCGCAGGCCCGTAACAAGCCCCGATGGGGTGCCCGTTGAAAACCGCTTTTGACTATATCGCTGCGCATTGTTTTACTCCATAAAAGTAGTCTATCTTGCCTTTCGGCCCTGAAATGCCGAAAAGTCCGGGTATTATAACGCGATTTAGGGGTTAAAAAAACCTTCTTTTTTGTGTTTTGGCGTTTTACTTTAAGGCCTTATTCTGCCGATACCTACTATACGACTGATTTGAGAATGCCGGCAAAAGAAAACCTTGTCAAGGGGGTATAGTCCAGCTATAATTCTCTTGATTGTTAGCGAAACGGCACACTCAGGATCGGTTTTTGGGTCCGGCGGTTTGAACCGCAGCTTGAAGCTGTATCCTGGCCGGCAAAAAAAATGCAAGGCAAGCACAGTCCAGATAAGGAGAAAAGTATGTCCCGGATGATGCAAGTATGTGTAATTTCAGCGGCAGCAGTCCTCATTGCAGGAATGCATGGATGTTCGTCTTCGGTCAAAATGGCTTATACCCCCACTGTCGGGCAGACAGCCACCTATGAATCCACGTCCCAGTTGATCAAGGACTTCAAATTTGAACAGCCGACTTTGAATAAAAGCCGGGAAGAGCAGACCAGTACTGTCGTGACCGTCACGTACGACCAGAAGATCGCTGAAATTCAGCCGGATGGTTCGGCCGTTGCGGACATTACCGTCAAGGCGGTGCAGTGCAAGATGGTCAATAAGAATGAGGTGCGGTATGAATTCAACAGCGCCGACGAGAAGAACAAAGGCGATGCACTGAATAGTCTTATCGGCAAGAGCTACCGTATTGCCATCAGCCCGGAAGGCAAGGTTACGGTGGTGGATGCGGCTGCGGCAAGAGCTGTGGTAGTCAGCGGCGAAGGCCAGAAGATCGCCCAGAAGATATTCATGGATGAAAGCATCCTGGAACGTCATCAACTGCCGCTGCCGGCCGGAGACAAGAACGTGATTTCGGCCAAGAAGACCTGGTCGAGTGTTCAGCCGTCGCCTCCCGGACTGCTGGCGCCCAAGACTTTTGAAAAAGTCTATACGGTCAGTGAAGCCGGCAAGGATAAAGTGGTCGTGACGATGGCGGCCAAGGAAAGCCTGGATAAGCCCGCTGAGAATCAGGCTGCTGGGGCATCGAGCATGGGCATATTTGCCAAGATGTTCGACAACCAGGACAAGTTCACCGGCACACTCGTGATGAATCCGGCCGACGGCACGGTTTCTGAATACAACGAAACACTGGTCAGCAGCTATGTTGCCCAGGAAAAACCGCAAAACGCCCCGGCCGATGCCGCGCCGGACACCCTGCTGATGCAGTTGACCTACAGCATCAGCCTCAAGAAGCTCAACTAACCCCCTGCCTGTCCAGAGAAAGGATTCGGGATGGTTTTTGGAAGACAGCATTTGACCCGGCCGCTGTACGCGGCGATGGTATGTATGGCGACAGTCCTTATGGGATGCCATGGTCCTGTTCAGCGAGGTGAGAATCTGCTGATTGTCAATTTTGAGGAGGGCAAAGTCCTTCGCTACCAGATGACATCGAGTCGTGATGTGACGATTGAACTGACCGGTTCGACGACCGGCAGCAAGCAGGGCCAGCCGCAGAAGATGACCGAGTCGATGGAACTGACGATGGCATACAAGCCCGTCAAGGTGGATCCCTTCGGACTGACGCGGATTGAATGCACGTTTGAGGCGGTCAAGGTCAATCGCAGCTCGTTCAGCGGCCGCGGCGGCACCAGTTCGGATGCGATGGAAAGCCTTCAGGGCAAGACCTTTGCCCTGGAACTGTCACCCAGCGGTCAAATCGAGGACTTCAGCCAACTGGAGCAATTGCTGCTGGACACCGGCAAGGCTGCGTTTGATACCGCACGCAACGATTTGCGGGTCAAGAATCCGGATATGATTTATGATTTTGTCGCCCTGCAATGGTATTTGTGGGATTCGATTTCCTCGGTGCCGGACCCGCTGGACGGGGTCAAGCCGGGGATGACCTGGACGAATACGCAGTTGATTGCCTGGCCGGTGCCGATTCCGAATCCGCCCTGCCGGGTGACGACGTTCAAGCTGGATTCGGTTGTCGATGAAAACGAACAGAAAAAGGCTGTGATTGCCAGTACGTATACGCTCAGTGATAAAACCGTGGAGAACTTTCCCAAGCCCTACGAAGGCACATTCCAGATGCGCGGGCTGTTCGGATTTTTGCGGGATTATAAATTCCAGTCGCTGGAAGGCGAAGGCAAGCAGGTGTTTAATCTGAGCACCGGTGCCGTGGAAAGCGATACCCAGAAGTATCTGCTGAAGACCACGGCTTCGTTTCTGCTGCCGCTGGGGGATTCCGTGCCGCATGTGGCCCTCGAGCAGACCCTTCGGATTCAGAAGCTGGAACCATAAATCGGGGATGGAGGAGACGATGGAACGCAACAACCTGTGGGCCCCATGGCGGATCAAATATATTCAGGGGCTGTCCCAGAAAAGTCCGTGTTTTTTGTGTGATTATATCGCCTCACCGCAGGATGATGTACAGAACTTTGTGCTGTGGCGAACGGCGGATGCGGTGGTGGTGTTCAACCGATTCCCGTACAACAACGGCCACCTGCTGATTGCCCCGACGCGGCACATCGGATCGATGGAGCAGGCAACGGAATCGGAGCTGCTGTCGATGACGCGGCTTATCCGCGACAGCCAGAAGCTGCTGACGGCGACGATTCAGCCGCACGGGTTCAATGTGGGGATGAATTTCGGCCGGTGTGCGGGAGCGGGACTGCCCGACCACATGCATATTCACGTGGTGCCGCGCTGGAACGGGGACACCAATTTCATGCACGTTTGCAGTGATACGGATGTCATCAGCCAGAGCATGACCGACCTGTACGCCCTGCTGCTGGAACAAAGCCGTCAACATCAATTACCCATGGTATAACATGCCTTACACTCTTGCCCCATACGCCGTCACAGACCATAACAGCCGGGGCAGGCAATTCCCGGAAAAGCCTCATAGGTATCGTGCCGACTTTGAGCGCGACCGCGACCGGATCATTCATTGCGCTGCGTTTCGTCGGCTGGAGGGAAAGACGCAGGTCTTCACCACCGGCCTGAACGACCAGTACCGGACCCGCATGACACACAGTATTGAAGTCGCCCAGATCGGGCGGACGATTGCGCGGGTGCTGAATCTCAATGAGAGCCTGACCGAGGCGATCTGCCTGGCTCATGATCTGGGGCACAGCCCTTTCGGCCATGCGGGGGAAGCGGTACTCCATGAACTGACCGCCGATGTCGGCGGATTTGAACACAACCGGCAATCGCTGCGGATTGTGGATTTTCTGGAGCATCCGTATCCGGCGTTTGCAGGATTGAATTTGATGTATGAAACGCGAATGGCGCTGGCCAAGCATCAAAGCCCCTATGATAAACCCGAAGGATCGGCGGAGGTCATTTGCCTGGAAGGGCGAATTGCTGATGTTGCCGACCGGATCGCGTATAACTGCCATGACCTGGAAGATGGCCTGCGTTCGCGGCTGCTGAATGAAGAGCAACTCAAGGGGATAGCGTTGTATGAGGAGGCCTGCCGAACGGTCGGGGCCGAGCAGATTGATGATATCGTCATCCGGCGAACGCGGATTTCCAAGGCGATTCTGGATTACCTGGCGATTGATGCCATCGAGACCAGCAGGCAGCTTCTGGAGAAGCATCAGATTCAGTCCCTGATAGATGTCTATGGCTGCCCGGTACGGCTGATTGATTTGTCGGCGGAGGCGGAAGCCAAACTGCGCGAGCTGGAACGGTTTCTCTATACGAATCTGTATTATCATCCGCAGATTGCCGGACAGGCACCGTCCATCCGCGGATGGCTGACTCGGCTGTTCGAGAAATACAGCGACAAGCCTGAGCTGATGCCGCATTATTATCAGCACATGATTGCCGCGGAAGGCTTGAAGCGGATTGTCTGCGATTATGTGTCCGGGATGACGGACCGCTATGCGATGAGCATGCAGGAGTGAATTACCGGATATGAACGGCATGCGTGAAACCGATTTACCCTTGACACAGTTGCTGCCAGAGTGGAGGAAATTTCGTCCCCTGCTATGCGGCATGGGATTATCCGCAGCATGATCGGCCAGCCTCAGAGCGGCCGCGTCGGATAAATTGTTATCAAATGAACGTATTGCATATATAAAGGATTCCGGATGAATCGATTATTGACAAGCGGTTTGGGGCTGGGATTGCTGCCGGGAGCGCCGGGGACGTGGGGATCACTGCTTCCTGCGGTGGTTTTTATGACGGCAGGGATTCTGTTCGGACCCGCTGCGGCGATCTGGGCGATGGCGGTTCTGCTTGGGGCGGGATGTGTCGTTTCCGTCGTATGCTCGCCTTCGGTGATTGCACAAACGGGACGCACGGATCCGGGGCAGATTGTCAGCGATGAAGTCGCGGGGCAGGCCCTGGCATTGCTGCTGGCGCAGTTGATTGCACCGCTTGATTTTTGCTGGATGTCGGCGTTTTTGTTTGGCTTGTTTCGGTTCTTCGATATCGTTAAGCCCTGGCCCTGCAAAAAGCTGGAAAAACTGCCGGCCGGCTGGGGGATTCTGGCCGATGACCTTGCGGCGGGACTGTGGGCGGCGGGTATCTGGATTGCCGGGCGAACACTGGCTTACTGGAATGGTCTGCCGCAGGAAGAAGCAGCGATAACGACTGCTTCCACCATCCTGCTGGGGGCCGTGCAGGGATTGACAGAATTTCTTCCGGTGTCGTCGGAAGGCCATCTGGTTTTGTTTCAGCATCTGCTGCCGGGTATGGACGCTGAGAATCCGCAGATGATTGTATTTGACCTGGCGCTGCATCTGGGGACCGTGCTGTCTATTCTGGTGGTATTTCGTAAAACCATCACCCGTTTTTTTGCCGGGCTTGTATCGGCGTTCAAATCCGGATTAAAACCGATAGAACTGGTTCAGAAAAAGGCGCCGGTGCGACTGGCGATTCTGGGAATTGTTGCAACCGTGGCTACGGGGGTATTGTATATCCTTTTTGATGATTTGCTGGAATCGGGACGCGGAATGTTCGGACTTGGATTCTGGTGGGTGGTGTCGGCTTTGTTTCTTTTCGGGGCTGATTTTCGAAAAGGCCATATCGGTCTGAAACAGTTTGGATTCGGTGCAGCGATTCTGATTGGGCTGGCACAGGGATTGGCGATTTTGCCGAGTGTGTCCCGAAGCGGTTCGACGATCTGTACGGCCATTTTGCTGGGAATCCGGCCTCGATGGGCGGTGGAATTCAGCTTTTTGATTTCCATTCCGGCCATTCTGGGAGGCGCTGCGATTAAAGCTATACAACATATTGAATATCTGCATAATGGCAATTTCCCTCTCATACCCACACTGGCCGGTATGATCGCATCCTGTATCGTCGGGATATTCGCATTAAAGATACTGATTGCAGTGTCACGGAAACGAAACCTAAAAATCTTCGCCCTGTATTGCCTGATTCTGGCGATGATGACCTTTGTGTCTCTTCTGTAAAATATCGCCGTCGTTTATCCACATATACCTGTAAAACTAAAAACTTGCATATCTCCACACGAATAAATCTTGTAAAAAAGCTTAATTTGTGAGAAAATGATGTGTTGATTGTGTGATTGTTTTTGGAGATAGAAAAATGACCAATAGTTTTGGGTCGTTTTGTGACGATTTTTATGTTGATTTATGCGTGAATACCCAGCTTGAGCTGCCGGCTGAGCGGGATACGGTGTTGAGTTTTTTCGAGCAGTTGCGTAAGCGGTTTCCGAATATGCTTCACTTTTCCAAGCGAGATAACGGTGAATTTTTGCTGGAAGAAGAGAGACAAGGTCAGAAATATCGCTGGGTCAGCCTCGAATCGGAACGTATTACCGCCGGGTGTGCAGAACCTGAAAAGCTGGGTGAGGCGTATGCGCTGCATTGCGAGGTGCTGGAACTGATGCCCTACATGCTGGGGGTGACTTCGCTGGATGTGGATTCCATTGATGTGACCTTCACGATGGATTTTGATTATCAGGGCAATCATGATGAAGTGATTGCAGAGGCGCTGCTGGCGGGTTCGAGTTTCGGGTCGCTGTTTGAGATTGGCGGGGCCAAGACCATCGGCTGCAATCCGTCGGTGATTGTATCGCTCAGTGACGACCTTCGCACGCAGGCGCGGGTTGCCGTGGAATCGCGGACGAGCATCTATGACATGAAAAATGAGAAATTCAAACAGGATGAGCCGATCAGTCTGTACTTTACCATACGCCGCTATCCCAACCCGGCGATGTCGGCGGAGCTGATTGAATCGTATCGACAGCAGTGCAAGCTGGGAGAACAGTTGATGTTCGACCGGGTGCTGCCGTATTTTGTACAGCCTCTGGTCAGCGCGATTGCCCAGAGAAGATAATGGTTATTCAAGGAAGGAATTATCAATGAGCATTGAAGCACCTCTGAGCAAGTATCGTAAACACAATTTATTAATTATCATCGCGATTCTGGCTGGCGCGGCCGGTTGGTTTTATTATGACGGCCATTATAACCAGAAATTTATCCAGGAACACACACTGGAAAACGGCAAGCCGGACAGCACGCTGTATTTCAACCAGATGAGTCCTCCATTTATGCTGCTTGGGGCTGCGGTACTGGGCATTCGCTTGTGGATGATCAAAGACAAAAAAGTCGTCGCCGATGACCAGGGTCTTCAGTACGAAAAAACCTCCATCCGTTACGACCAGATTGAAAGCATTGACAAGACACATTTCAGCACCAAAGGCTATTTTATCATTTATTACACTGACGGCGGACAGAAAAAACAGCTCCGCCTCAGCGATCGCGGCTTTGACAACCTGCCGACAGTACTGGATCACCTCGTGGCTAAAATTACGTCATAATAGATAAGGATAGACTGGATAGACAATGAATTTCTGTGTAGTAGGACTTCAGTGGGGAGACGAAGGCAAGGGTAAGGTGGTTGATATTCTTGCCGAGAAAGCGGATATTGTAGTGCGTTACGGCGGCGGGGCCAATGCGGGCCATACCGTCATCATCGGCGAAACCAAATTCGCCCTGCATCTGATGCCTTCGGGTGCGGTGCGGCCCAATACGACCTGTGTCATCGGCAACGGCGTCGTGGTGGATCCGGCGGTACTGCTGGAGGAAATCGCGGGGCTTGAGGCCAAAGCTCTGAGTCTCAAAGGCCGGCTGTGGATCAGTGCCTGTGCCCACGTGGTGCTGGATTATCATAAACTGGAAGACCGTCTGCGGGAAGAAGCCCTCGGCGCCGGAAAAATCGGCACGACGGCCCGCGGAATCGGCCCCTGCTATGCCGACAAGACTGGACGGAGCTTTGCCGTGCGGATGGGCGATCTGCTGGATATGGCGGTATTGAAACAAAAGCTTGAGCATATTGTTGCTTACAAAAACAAACTGTTTTCGGCATTGTACAATGCGGCGCCGATTTCCTGCGATGAAATCTATCAGAAATGCCTGGACTACAGCAAAAAGCTCGGGCCGTACATTTGCAATACGACCGAATTGCTGCACAAGGCGCTGGATGAAAAGAAAACCATTCTGTTTGAAGGCGCCCAGGGTTCACTGCTGGATATCGATCACGGCACATTCCCGTTTGTGACCAGTTCCAATGCCAGTGCGCTGGGGCTGGGGCCCGGATGCGGTGTTCCGCCGCAGCAGATTCAGCGTTTTATCGGCGTGGTCAAGGCCTACACCACCCGCGTCGGCAGCGGGCCATTCCCGTCCGAACAGGATAACGCTATCGGCCAGCGCATC
This sequence comes from uncultured Pirellulales bacterium, assembly GCA_964550565.1. GTDB lineage: Bacteria > Planctomycetota > Phycisphaerae > Sedimentisphaerales > Anaerohalosphaeraceae > Anaeroglomus. The sequence continues at coordinate 10,186 of CAZKAI010000059.1, read as the reverse complement.
CGAGACAAGGGTCATGAGTACGGCACCACCACCGGGCGGCCTCGCCGCTGCGGCTGGTTTGATGCGGTTGCGGTGCGGTATTCGGCGGCCATCAGCGGCATCACGGATATCGCCATGATGCACCTGGATACACTGGCGGGAATCGATGAGCTGAACATCTGTCACGCCTATCAGATTGACGGCAAGACGACCGATTTCTTCCCGGCTGATTCCAATCTACTAGCCAGGGCGCAGTGCGTCTATCAGACGGTGCCGGGCTGGAAGGACGATTTGAGCGGCATCAGCCGTTTTGAAGACCTGCCCGAGACGGCACAGAATTACGTCAAAACTGTTGAGAAAATCATCCGGGTTCCGATCAAGATGATCGGCGTCGGTCCTCGACGTACCCAGGTTATCTACCGGTAAGCACTGTGAACAGCGACTTCCAAAGCAAAAAAGAACATGCCGCCGGTCGCCTCGGCCTGGAGGCTGGGGGAATCCCCCGTCATATCGCCATCATCATGGACGGCAACGGACGCTGGGCCACCGAGCGAAATCTGCCGCGTTTTCGCGGGCATGAACAGGGCGCCAAGGTCGTCCAGACCATCGCCCAATACTGTGTGGATAACGGGGTGGAGTTTTTGACGCTGTATTCGTTCAGCATGCAAAACTGGAAACGGCCCAAGGATGAGGTCGATTTCCTGATGCATCTTTATGTGATTTATCTGGAAGCAATCCGTCCTCAGTTAATGGAAAACAATACCCGGCTGATTCATCTGGGCCGGCGTGATAAACTGCCCCAGACGGTTCTGGATGCACTCGACGAGACCATGCGAATCACCGGTACCAACACCGGGCTGACCCTCGGGCTGGCGCTGAACTATGCCTCGCAGGCTGAGATCGCAGATGCGGCAGCGAGCATCGCCCGTGAATGCCTGGAGGGGAAATTAAAGCCTGAAGCCATAGATGAAAAACAGTTCGCCAGGCATCTCTATACCGCGGGCTGGCCGGAAGTCGATTTATGCATCCGGACCAGCGGGGAGATGCGCATCAGCAATTTTCTGCTGTGGCAGATGGCCTATTCGGAATTTTATGTCACCCCCACCTACTGGCCGGACTTCACCGAAGAACTGATGGACAAGGCCATCACCGATTATTCCCGGCGAAGCCGGCGATTCGGCGATGTCAAACCCACCAAGACACAGTAATCCCTGACTGCCATGCTGAAATACCGTCTTATTTTCGGAACGTTAATGACCGGCCTGTTTATTGGGCTGATTCTTTTAGATGCCTGGCTGGACGGTTCTCTGCTGGCAACGCAGCAGCCGACCGCGGTTCAGGCTACAATTTTATGCGGATTGCTTGCCCTGATCGCCATTCCGGCCCAGCTTGAACTGGGTAAACTGGCTCGACAAAATGGGGCATTGATATTCACGCCAATCGCCCTGACGGCAACGATATTGATGGCCTTGACTTTTTATCTGAAACAATATGAATTATTTTCTACCCATATTTATACATATTATATACTCCTTTTGCTTTCTGGTGTTGTTTTGCTGAGTTTCCTGACCCAGGGAGTCCGTTTTGGAGTTCAGGGAGTGCTAAAAAATTGCTCGGCGACCGTATTTTCGGTGATGTATCTGGGGTTATTGTGCAGCTTTGTTCCGGCCATCCGCATTCATTACGGGGTCTGGGCATTTTTGATGTTTATTTTCACTGTAAAGTGTTCTGATATAGGGGCTTACACCGCAGGCAGACTGTTCGGCAAACATAAAATGGCCCCCTCAATTTCGCCGGGTAAGACTTGGGAGGGGCTTGGGGGGGCGGTGGTCTTTGCCGCGGTAACGGGCTTCTGTTTTTCGTATTTTTGTGGTATAATACCCCCGATGGCCGGGCTTTTGTTTGGGGCAATCTTTGCCGTACTTGGGCAAATGGGAGATTTGGCCGAGTCGATGCTCAAACGGGATGCAACGGTCAAAGATTCCGCAAGCCTGATACCGGGCTTTGGCGGAGTCCTGGACGTAATCGATTCACCGCTGGCGACCGCACCAGCGGCGTTTGTCTATTTCTGGTTATGCTGCGGCATCTAAGGATTCAGGTTGGAAATACATATAGAATTGGAATCGCAGGCACAGCGGCTCGAACTGTTCGGGCCGGCGGATATTCATCTGCGCCTGCTGAAAAATAATCTCAATATTCAAATCACCGCCCGCAACGGCAGCATCATCCTGACCGGCGAGCCGGACAATGTCCGTCGTGCCGCGGAAATCATCGACCGGATGCAGAAGCAGATTCTGCAGCGAAGACAGCTTAATGAAAATGATGTGCGGGAATTCCTGGCTCATTCGATTATGACCAAGGCCCGGGCCGAACGCAACGATGTGATTGAAGTGTATTCCCACAAAGGGATTATCGAGCCCTTTACCGCCGGGCAGTACCGTTATATCGAAACGATGCTGAAAAACGATATGACCTTCTGCATCGGGCCAGCCGGGACGGGTAAGACCTACCTGGCGGTGGCAGTGGCGGTGTCGATGCTCAAGAAAAAACAGATACGCAAAATCGTTCTGGCCCGTCCGGCAGTTGAAGCTGGAGAACGGCTCGGGTTTCTGCCCGGCGACTTGCAGGCCAAGGTCAATCCGTATCTGCGTCCCCTGTTCGACAGTCTCGAAGACATGATGGAATTCGGCCAGATGCGCAAGTTCATGGAAATGGATATTATCGAGGTGATTCCGCTGGCTTTTATGCGAGGACGTACGCTCAATGAAGCGGTGGTCATCTGCGACGAGGCTCAGAACACCACGCCCTCACAGATGCTGATGTTTCTGACGCGACTGGGGCGAGGGTCCAAGATGATCATCACCGGCGACACCACCCAGACTGACCTGGAAAAAGGACAGGTCAGCGGCCTGATTGACGCCTCCAGAAAATTACAGGATGTCTCCGGGATCGGCTTTGTGGAACTGGAACGGGCTGATATCGTACGTCACAATCTCGTGCATCGCATTGTTCAGGCATACGATCAGACCAAAAAAGAAACTTAACAGGCTAAGACGTGTTGTTTTTGAAGAAAAAAATCAGCGCCAGGCGACAGCAGGTTCGAAATACAATTGCCGCCGAACGGCTCGGACGGTTTAGTACATTTATCAATGGACCGCATCCGGCGGCGATCGGCGTGCTGCTGCTTTTTATGGCCGGGGCGGTGTATCTGCTTGGACTCAATACCAAAGGCAAGACCGTTTTCACCGTCCTGTTCTCAAGCTTCAAGCCGCCGGCGGAACTGGCTGCACTGGCTGTCATTGTTGTCTTGACCTGCCTGGCAGTTGCGGTTTATATCAAGCACTACCAGCCCCGCATTATTGGCCGAAAATCCCGCTGTCTGAATCTGGCGGTTTTACTGTGGCTGCTGCTGGCGCTGACGCGTATCGGGTCGATGTATCCGGGGTGGGAGTACCTGGCTACCGGAACGGTCATTACTGCGGCGATGATTATGACCATCGTCTATAACCAACGGTTTGCGATGGGCATCAGCCTGTTTTATTCCATTCTGGCCTGTTTTGCCGTAGACTACCCTGCAACCTGGGAGTTATTTCTGACGATGATGTCCGGGGCCACGGTCTGCTGTTTCAGCCTGCGGGAAATCCGAACCCGTATGAAACTGGTCCAGGTATCGACGACGGCGGCGCTAATTGTCTTTATTATTGCCGCCGCCATGCAGACCCTGCAGATACCTATCGAGGAGAAGGTCATGGAGCGGACCACGGTCGAAATCCTGCTTGGAATCCTGATAGCGGCCTCCTCCGCCGCGGCGGTAACAATTGCCGTGGGTGTTATCATACAGGCCTTTCTGCCGATTATTGAGCGAGTGTTTAAAATTGCAACCAGCATGACACTGATGGAATACAGTGATGCCAACCAGCCGCTGCTGAAAAAACTGGCGATGGAAGCGCCGGGGACTTTCAGTCATTGTCTGCTGATCGGGTCGATGGCGGAAAACGCTGCCGAGGCCATCGGCGCCAACGGCCTGCTGTGCCGGGTGGGGTCCTATTATCATGACATCGGCAAAATCAACAAGCCCGGCTACTTTGTCGAGAACCAGATGGGTTCGGTCAGCCGGCATGAACAGCTCTCGCCTGCCATGAGCCAACTGGTCATCGTCGGCCATGTCAAGGACGGCATCGAAATCGCCCGCGAGTACGGGCTGCCGTCGGTCCTGCGGCAATTCATTGAAAGTCATCACGGCACCACGCTGATGGAATATTTCTATAACGAGGCCAGAAAACGTCAGGATGAAAAGATGTCGCCGGTGTCCGAAGCGGAATTCCGATACCCCGGCCCCAAGCCGCGTACGAGGGAATCGGCAATCGTGATGCTGGCCGATGCGGCCGAAAGCGCCTGCCGCAGCATCACTGAGCCAACACCGACAAAAATTGAATCGCTGGTGCATTCGATTGCCATGAAACGACTGCAGGACGGCCAGTTCGATGAATGCGACCTGACGTTAAAAGAACTCAGCCGGATCGAAGCGGCGCTGGCCAAATCGCTGGCGGCTCATCACCACAGCAGAATCGCCTATCCCAAACTAAACGGCTCCGAAGAGAGCCAGACTCGTCCCGCAGCCGTTGCAAGCGTTCATCAGGCACAATGAAAACACAAAGAGCATCCATTTCAATACAACTGGACTGTCGGGTCCCCTGTTCGGACTTCGATACAGCCCGGCTCCGCCTGCTGGCACGAAAAGTGTGCAAATGCTTTGACGCGGTGCGGGCCCGGGTTTCGGTCAGCATTGTGGATGACGAGCAGATTAAATTGCTGCACAAACAGTTTTTCAATACCGCCAAAACAACCGATGTCATCAGCTTTGACCTTACGGATGAGCCGGGTTCCGTCCGTGATTTTGATATTATTATCAATATTGACCAGGCTCGCCGCCAGGCTCAACAACGCGGACATTCCACGGAGGCCGAGATATCTTTATACCTGGTTCACGGCCTGCTGCACCAGCTTGGATTTGACGATCTCGAACCGGCACAGGCACGTCGGATGCATCAGGCGGAAGATAACATCCTGCAGGATGCAGGATATGGTAAAGTCTATGATTCGACGAGGAAAGGATAAACCGTCGTGGACGATACAACACTGACGATCATTACGATCAGCCTGCTGACGATGCTGTCGCTGTTTTTTTCACTGCATTCGCTGGCGTTGCGCGGCATGAGCAAGGTCAAGCTGCACGATGCTTTTCGCATGGCCGGCAAGGATGCGTATTTTGAGCGGTTTTATCAGCAGAGCGAGGCAATTAACCTGACCTGCGGTTTTTTCCGCCTGCTGGCCAACACCGGCATCATTCTGAGCCTGACGCATCTGTTTGCCGACCGTCATTATATCGTCACGCTGATTGTCAGCATGGTGCTGATCGAGACTTTCGCGCTGGCAATTCCTCATTCCTGGTCCAAACACGCCGGCAAGTCCATTCTGCCGCGAACGTATCCCTTGATGGCATTCATCCTGATATTGATGACGCCGATCCTGCAGATTTTCATCTGGCACGACCGGCTGGTGAGGCGGCTGGCCGGGGCGCCAAATCGCTCCACCGATGAAATCATGGAAGAGCAACTGCTCAGCGCCGTCGAACAGGGAAAGCTCGAGGGGGTCGTGGACGACGAAGAGATGGACATGATTGAGAACGTCCTGGAGCTGGACGAGACAACCGCCGAACAGATTATGACACCGCGGACCGACCTGATTGCACTGCCGTCGGATGCGGATTTGTCCACCATTGTCAAAACGATTTCCCACGCGGGCCATTCCCGCATCCCGATTTATGAGGGAACCATCGACAATATCGTCGGCGTGCTGTATGTGCGGGACCTGCTGTCGGAAATCGGCGGCGACCCCGGCACATTCAGTCTTCGCAAAAAAATGCGCTCCGTGTATTTTGTGCCGGAGACCAAACCGCTGCGGGACCTGCTGCACGAGTTCAAAAAGCAGAAGCTGCATATTGCCGTGGTGCTTGACGAATACGGCGGCACCGCGGGCATTGTCACCATTGAAGACATCCTTGAACAGCTTGTCGGGGACATTGAGGATGAATACGATACCGACCAGACTGAGGCATTCAAGACCATCAGTGACACGATCACCGAAGTCGATGCGCGGATGTATATTGACGATGTCAACGGCCAGTTGAATATCGAATTGCCGGACGAGGAAGACTATGACACGCTGGGGGGATTTGTCTTTTCGCATCTGGGATACATCCCCAAGACGGGTCAGACGTTTGATTATCAGGGACTGCGATTTACCATCACCGGTGCCGAGCCGCGAAGTGTGCGCCGCGTGCGGATCGAAAAACTCCAGCCCGAAGATGAGGAAAAAACATAAGGAGACCCCGCCATGCTTGAAAAAGATCAGGCTATCTGTCTGCGGGCAGTCAATTATTCCGACACCTCGCAGGTTGTGACCCTGATGACCCGCGACCACGGCAAAATTGCCTGCATGGCCAAAGGGTCGAAACGCCCCAAATCGGCCATGGATGGGGCGATTGAGCCGTTTTCATTCGGGCCTGCGGTTTTTTCAGCTCCCAAAGAAGACGGCCTGACCACCCTGAGTGAATTCTCCCAGCAATTGCGGTTTCGTCCGCTGCGGCAGAATTTGTTTGCACTGAACTGCGGGCTGCTGGCGGCGGAATTGATGGAGTCGCTGACCGAAATGAATGATCCGCATCCGCAGCTTTTTGATGCCTTTGTGCATTTTTTGGATTCGGTTCAGAGTGTCTCGCAGACTGCCGCTCAATTGGCGCACATGATTGTATTTGAGCTGACTCTGCTGCAGGAAATCGGCATCGGCCCGGTGACGGACCGCTGTGCCAATTGTTCGGATGCATTCGGCAGCCGCTGGAAATATGCGTATTTTTCCAGTGAAGCCAAAGGGCTGCTTTGTCCGGGATGCGAAAATGCGTTTGTGGAAAAAATCCGGCTGGAGATTCATGCGGCCGCGGCATTGTCCGAACCGCAGCGGCTTTCCAAAACATCCGAAGCCCTGCTGCGCCAGCTTCACAATGCCATGCTGCACCACTTCACGCAGTTGCTTCACCGCCCCCTTAAACTGGCACAGTGGTTTTTGTCTTGATCTACTGATCCTGCTTACAATTTCCCGTTTCGGCGCGGCTAAGACCAGCAGCTTCAACCACGTGCTTCTTTTGCTCGCGGAATAATCATACCCGTTGGGTATAACCTTACTGCTCTTCAAATAATTCCGGCTGGACGGCTGGGGTCTCTTTTTTGGTTTGCGGCATGGTCATTCCGAGATGGTCGTATGCGGCTCGGGTAATTTCCCGGCCGCGTTTGGTCCGGCGGACAAAACCAATCTGCAATAGATACGGCTCGACTACATCTTCCAGTGTATCGCGTTCCTCACCCAGGGTGGCGGCAATCGCCTCGATTCCGGCCGGACCGCCTTCATACACCTGAATCAGGGCCTTCATAAACGCCCGGTCCAGATCGTCGAGACCCAAGTGATCAATTCGCTCCATTTTCAATGAATTATCGACAATATCCCGCGTCAATTTGCCGGTGCCTTTGACCTGGGCGTAATCACGCACTCGTTTGAGAAGACGGTTGGCAATACGCGGCGTGCCTCGGCTGCGGGCGGCAATCAGTTCGAGCGTTCCATCCTGAAAGGACAGTTCCAGCAGTTTGGCCGACCGACGCAAGATGGAGGTCAGTTGTTCAATCGAATAAAACTCCAGATGGTACAGCATTCCGAAGCGGCTGCGCAGGGGGGCACTGAGCAGCCCCGCCCGCGTTGTCGCTCCGATCAGCGTGAATCGTTTCAATGGGAAATTAATTGTCTTGGCATGCAGGCCGCTATCGACGGTAAAATCGACCTTGAAATCCTCCATCGCCGGGTAAATGAATTCCTCCACGGGGGCGCTGAGCCGATGAATCTCGTCGATAAACAGGATATCTCCGGTATTGACATTGCTCAACAGGCCCATAACATCGCCCTGTTTGGTCAGGGATGGGCCGGAGGAGACGCGGATGGCCGCGTTCATCTCGTTAGCGATGACATTGGCCAGGGTGGTTTTGCCCAGCCCCGGTGGGCCGTAAAACAGGATATGCTCCAGCGGTTCGCCGCGCTGCCGGGCTGCCGCAATGGCAATTGACAGTTTTTCCACGACGTTATTCTGCCCGACGATTTCTGTCAGCCGTTTGGGACGCAGGGCGGTATTGAACTGCTCTTCCCGGTCTCCGCCGCTGTCGGCACTGATAACACGATCTATAGCCATGCTGTTCTCTGCAATCTACCCTTACCCATCGTTTATACTTCAATCCCCTGCTTGACCCGGTAGGCCAGCGGGACTAACTGCTCGGCGGTCTTGACCTCCGGATGCCGCCGGCAGGTCAGTTCGATCAACTCCATCGCCTCGGCCCGCTTTTCGCCCCAGGCGATCAAAATCTCCAGCGCCTCGGTCTGGAATGTCGCAAATGCCGCACGGGGCTGTCCTTCGGCCTGGGTTTCGACGGCAAAGGCGATTAGTTTGCCCTTGAGCTCGGCGATCATCATCTGGGCCATCTTCTTGCCCACGCCCGGCAGAGTCGCCAGCATCTTCTCATCGCCGGATTCAATCGCCCCGGCAATCCGTTCAATCGGCATGGCCAGCGATTTTAATCCCTTCTTGATGCCCATGCCTTTGACACTGGTATAAATATCGAAGAAATCCCGGTCTTCTTTGGTCAGAAAACCCACCATTCGCGGAACGAGATTGCCGCCGCCGAGTGTGCCTTCGTAATATTCCATCGTGCACAGCGTCACCGTCGAGCCGATCTGACCGCTGAGGCGACTGACCGCATACCCGGGCAGCATCAGTTCGTAGCACACCGCTCCCACCTGCACCCAGCAGGACGCTTCATCAAGACTCACCAATTTGCCTTCAATTTGCACTATCATATTTATTTCTTTTTAAATCCTGTTAATCCTGTCCAAAATCTTTCTTCTCATTGATACAGCACAGGGCGGCCGCGATGGCATCCGCCACATCGGCGGGTTCCGGCAGGGCTGACAGCCCAAGGACCGACTGGATCGCTCGCTGCATCTGGGGTTTTCCTGCATGGCCATTGCCGGTCAGCGATTTTTTGATCCGCGTGGCTGAAAAACTCCGCACCTCGGCCTCCATCGCACCGGCCTGCTGCAGCAGGACACCACGGGCATGGCCCATCAAAATCGCCGTCCGCGGATGCTGATAATGCGAATACAACTGCTCCACGGCCACGATACCCGGCCTGTATTTTTCCACCACCGTCCGCATATCCTCGGCAAGCTGACAGAGCCGCTGCTCAAGGCGCTTTTTGCCGTCGGTGCGGAACACCCCCGCTTCCAGCAAGGTCGTCCGCAACAGCTCCGCCTTGATGACCGCATAGCCGCATACCTGTAAACCGGGGTCAATGCCTATAACAATCATAATGAGGCCAGCCGCTTTAATTCAGGATTCTAATTTCTATTTCCGTCGCCATGTGGTTACGCCGCCGGGTTTGTCTTCGAGGACGATGCCGCGGGCTTCGAGGTCTTTGCGAATCGCGTCGGATGCCGCAAAGTCTTTATTTTTGCGGGCCTCCATCCGCTTTTGTATCATCTGGCCAATCAGGAAATCCAGCAGGTCGTTATCCGCCCCTGCCGCCTGCGGATATTGTGCCGGCACAATCCCCAGCACATCGCCTCCCAGACGACGGAACTGGTCGTCAATCGACTTGAGTGTCGCGGCGGTCACCTTCGGATTTTCCAGCAGGCGATTGCTGATTTTGACCATCTCAAACAATACGGATATAGCGATGGCCGTATTAAAGTCGTCGTTCATCGCTTCTTCAAACTTCGTCTTTGCCGCATCCAGCTCCGCCAGCACGGACGCATCAGCGTCTCCTGCCGGGGCGGAATTCATTTTATTGCGAAGTCCCTGCACGGCCGCGGCAATCCGGTCATAGCCGCTCTGGGCCGCCGACAGTGCCGCATCTGAAAAATCAATCGTCATCCGGTAGTGACTGTTCAGAATCAACTGCCGCACCGCCAGCGGGTCATACGCCCGGCTCAGGGCCGGGTGCTGTCCGGTAAACAATTGATCCAGCGTAATAAAATTACCGAGGCTCTTGCCCATCTTCTGGCCGTTGACGGTGACCATGTTATTGTGCAGCCAGTATTTGACAAACGGCAC
>CAZKAI010000058.1:0-25291 GCA_964550565.1 uncultured Pirellulales bacterium | reverse complement strand
TGATACGATGCAAATCATCGTGTATCCAAATGCCTGCGTGCATGCCAGCAATCAGCCGGGATTTGCATGGCTTGCCGGTGATATCAATCGTGACTGCAGCGTTACGCTGCTGGACGTGGCGGAGCTTTCGGCGCAATGGCTTGATTCAAATTACAGTGTTGAGTAAAGATGGTCATATTCTGACGTCATAAATGACAATAGAATATATGAAGCCAGAGCGATTGGTTGTTTACGATTTCAGCAGCTCAATAAAATGTAAAAATAATTCTTCTGCCACCTCGCCATCAGGAAGTGGGGGGGGGACCCCCCTGGCACTTCTTGATGTGCGAGAGGGATTCTAAGCATCAGGTGTCTAATCAGTGACGGTGCAGCAGGATTGATAAAAAGGTATCTATAAGACAGAGAGGTTGACTGGTTCATGGATATGACAGGATAGTCCGAATATGATCTTGATGTTAACTCGGATAATCCTGACCAGATCAGTTGGCGTGAGAAGCAAGAGAAAGGGATTTGTTATGAAAATGAAAAAAGGCTTTACATTAATTGAACTGCTTGTAGTAATTGCCATCATTGCCTTGCTGTTAAGTGTTGTAGTGCCTGCTTTGAAAAAGGCGAAAGAGCATGCAAGGGCGGTTATATGTTCAAGTAATCTGAAACAATTTTCAACGGGCCTGGAGATGTATCAAATGAATCACAATTATAAGCGTTTTGTGATTCGACATGGCGGGGATACCGTAACCTATTGGATGGGAAAGCTGGCACCCTACATGGGAGATGACAATTATGGTGAAATGTACCGTCTGGGCGAAATCATTAAAGTTCTGATGTGCCCGAGCGCTCCTGCCCAGAACCAGACAAGAACCGTGATGGCGGGCGCCGGAGTGGGTTATTGGGGCAGCTGGAACAGACCGTGGGAATGGACTCGGTCTGCAAACATGACAACCCTGAGCGGCTATGGCATCAATGGCTGGGTGACACATGACAGCTTTTATGCCGGTTATGATTCCGAACCGGAAGCGTATCTGGATTGGACGAGAATTCCGGTAAATGTGCCGATCTTTGGTGATTGCGCATGGCCGGTTGCATGGGTGCGAAGCTCGGATAAAGTAAGAACGCCATCCAAGGCTGAGTTGCTTGACCCGACAGATGCCACTTTTAATTGGGGCACCACTGCGCCTGGTTTGTGGAAGTGGGCAATACCCCGTCACAATATGAAAATCAACATGTCATTTAAAGATGGAAGTGTTTCTCCGATAGAACTGACCAAATTATATGAAGTTTCCTGGAATAAAGCATTTCAGCGAGAATCCACAACCATAGAATATAAATAATTAATTTTGCAGTTTTTATGCACAGACTGCTCGTCTGAGATTGAAAGGCCAAGTAGCGAGGATTAAAACAGAGTTCGGACTGTTTCAGTCAGGCGGCTATTCCTGTTTGAGATGCTGTTCATGAGAGCCTCAAGGGCCTGATTCTATTTGTGTCGGGGATGTTTGACTGATTTGCAAAAAGCCAAGAAGATAAGAATGCGATGAAGAAGAATGCGTGGATACTGTATCTTGGTTTACTGGTGTCTTTGGTGTGCCCGGCAGAAGTTCTTGCTCAAAAGAGCTCCGGCGTTCCTGTGATACTGGATGCCGACATTGATTCCGATGTGGATGATGTGGGTTGTTTGGCGGTGCTTCATGCTTTGGCGAATCGGGGTGAAGCGGTGATATTAGGTGTGATTTGCACAACCGAGGATATTGACGCGCCTGCCAGTGTTGATGCCATCAATACATATTTCAATCGTCCGGACATTCCCATTGGGGTAAATAAAGAAGCCCGGCCGGATCCCTCCCTGCCCAAATGGCTTTATTTGCGGTTCGACCTTTCGAAATATACTCGAACCATAGCTCAGGAATATCCTCACAATCTCAACTCGTATGATCAGGCTGAGTGCGCAACATCGTTATATCGCCGCTTACTTGCCTCAGGGCAACAGAACAGCGTGGTCATCGTAACGGTGGGGCATCTGACCAACCTGAAAAAGCTGCTGCTTTCCGAGCCCGATCAACATAGTCCGTTATATGGGTTTGCCCTTATTCAGCAAAAAGTCAGATTATGGGTCTGTGTCGGGGGAAGATACCCCAAAGGCAAAGAACCCAATTTTTATCGACCGGACCCTGAATCGACCTGGGTGGTTGTGCCCAATTGGCCTGTGAAAGTAGTATTTTCAGGTTGGGAACTCGGAAATCCCATTAAAACAGGCGGCCTCTGGTTTAAACAGAATGCGCCGAAGGAAAGTCCTGTTTATCGGGCGTATGAACTCTATAATCAATTTGAAGGACGAGCCAGCTGGGATCAGACCGCGGTGCTTCATGCCGTTCGCGGGACGATGAATGACACCCTCTGGTCTGTTCAATGGGAAGGGTATAACCACATTTCCCCGGATGGGAGTAATGAATGGAAGACAAATCCCAATAATAGAGATCAAGGCTACCTGGTCGAGAAAATGGCACCTGCACAAATAGGTCAAATACTGGATGAACTGATGATTCAGGGGCCAGTTCTCAACCCGGATTGAGATTTTCTGAATCCAGTGCTTAGATTTACTTACCCGAGTCAATATGACTGATAACTGATTCGGAACATCAAAACAGGTATTCTGGATTCTGTCGCAGCCGGCAGGAAAGTCAGATCCAATGAAGCTAAAACTTAACTTTTAGGAGAATGATTATGAAACATAGGTGGATGGTTTGGACTGGAATGTTTGTGATGCTGATAACAGTAGCGGTCTATGCGGCACAAAAAGTGTATCAATGGGACATCCACGACATGAATCGGCCCCAGCCCAGGATTGTTGCCCCGGGTGCGGAAGATCGCCTGCCGCCGTCGGATGCGATTGTTTTATTTGACGGCAAAGACTTGTCATCCTGGCGAAGTGATAAGGATGGCGGTGAGGCCAAGTGGAAAGTCGAAAATGGATATATGGAAGTTGTTCCCGGCGCCGGCGATATCCTGACCCGACAGGCTTTTGGGTCCTGTCAGGTGCATATTGAGTGGGCGACTCCTGACGTGGTGGCCGGCAGCGGCCAGACACGCGGCAACAGCGGTGTCTATCCCATGGGCTGCTATGAGGTTCAGGTATTGGATTCGTACAAGAACCAAACTTATCCGGATGGACAGGCCGCATCCATTTACGGCCAGAGCCCGCCGTTGGTTAATGCCAGCCGCGGACCGGGCCAGTGGCAATCGTATGATATTATATTTCATGCCCCGGTTTTTCAGGATGGCCAGTTGAAAAAGCCCGCGACCATGACAGTGCTGCATAACGGCGTACTCGTGCAGGATCATTGGGTATTGGAGGGAATGACGCTTCATCAGGAGCGTGCCCGGTATGAACCACATGCTGATAAACTGCCGTTTCGGATACAGGAACACGGGTATCTGGTACGGTTCAGAAATATCTGGATACGTCCCCTCAAAGATTGAGCGATTGAGCGACAGAATAGTGTCTTCCAAATCAGGGGAATGCCTGTCCTTTTGTGCCAAATTTTATGTATAAACCAGATTTAAAGTGAGAATGTGATAATTCGGATATGAGCAAACGATTGACTATGCAATTGTGCTGTAAATATAAAATCATCGCAGCTAAAGTATGGAAGGTGACTCCCCTTTGGAGGCTATCTTTAGTGCTGATGATCGTATTGTGTTTAGTGCTGGATTCTGCAGCTGCGAATCAGCCGCCAAGTGCTCCGACTGGACTGCTGTTGGATTTATTGGCTGATCCTTTGGGCGTGGAAAATCCGAATCCCCGCATGAGTTGGATTGTAAACGATGCCGACTCGGATGAATATCAGACGGCATATCAAATCGTGGTGTTTGACCATCTGGAGGAAGCAGCTTCGGATAAGAACATCATGTGGGATTCTGGAAAGGTTGAGTCTTCGGAATCAAGCAATGTGCCTTACATCGGCCAGCCTCTCAAGCCAGGTCGTATATATTTTTGGAAAGTACGAACTTGGGACAAACAGAAACAGGCAGGGGCCTATTCCAATCCGCAGCGGTTTATCACAGGCATCCAAGATCAATGGACAGCGGTGCCAATCTGGGGAGGGGGGAGCAATGCTCCATCTGAACCCAATTTTCTTTTTCTTCGTACGTCTTTTCAGTTGCCGAATAAAGATATTCGGGCGGCCGTTGCGTATGTGACAGCCCTCTCCCCCGAGCCCGCCTCTCAGTATGTGTATAAATTTTATATGAATGGTGTTCTGGTGGGCGTTGGGCCGCAAAGGGGTTTTAATGGTATTTTCCGATATAATACATTCGATGTTACAGGGCATTTGCGTCGCGGATCGGAAAATGTTTTGGGTGCCATCAACTATACCACGGCGGACAAACGTTTTTTGTTTCAAATGCAAGTGTATTATACTGATGGAACGACCCAAACTATCAAGTCCGACACTTCATGGAAATTTCTTGATGGAGATTTAGTCTATCGCGATCAGGGGAATGCAGGACATCGAACCTATTATTATGCCCCGCGGGAAGGTCTGGATGCACGAAAATATCCTTTCGGCTGGAATAACACGGGATTCGATGACAGCAGTTGGTATTATGCAAAAGAAAAGCCGGAAATCGACAATCTAAAGCCGTCTGCTATCCTCAATACCCAAACACATCTGGTCAAGCCAAAACGAATCGTTGACAAAGGAAATCGTGCCTGGTTTATTGAATTTGACCGGAACATGGTTGCCGGAATTCGACTGGATGTGATTGGAAAAGCTGGCCAGGAAATCGAGATTCGGCTAAGTGAAGAGTTGTCGGCACCCGAAACGGTATTGTATAAAATGCGTACCGGAAACACTTATCAAGAGACCTGGACCCTGAAAGAGGGACGCCAGGTTCTTGAAAACTTTGGTTATCGTGTATTTCGATATGCAGAAATACACAATGCACCGGAGGGATTCAATCAAGACCAGATTCAGGCACTTGTCATGAGATATCCTTTTGATGACCAGGCGGCTCTTTTTGAGTCTTCCGATTCAGTGCTCAATCAGGTATGGAATCTGTGCAAATACAGTGTCCAGGGCAATGTGCTGGATATATTCGTGGATTCCCATACACGGGAACGCCGAAATTATGAACCAGATGCTTCGGTTCATCAACTATCTCGATATGCTGTGGATAGAGATTATGCCATGCCTCGTTATTCGATTGAATATCTCTATTACCGACCGACCTGGCCTACGGAGGGACGATTGCAGTCTGTGATGATGGCCTGGAACGATTACCTGTATAGCGGCAACAGCGATTCACTTGCCCGAAACTACGAGGTGCTCAAAACCAAGACCCTGGAGGAATTCATTAACCGCGATTTCCTTGTCGAAAAGCCCGACAATGTTGCACAGCGTCGTGAACGAGACCTGGTGGATTGGCCGGCTTCCCAGCGGAATGGATTTGAGTTTACCACGATCAATACGGCTGTCAATGCCTTTCATTATAAAGCCATCGACTGTTTGGGGCATATTGCAGAGGTGCTGGGTAAGTCCGAGGATGCCCGGCGCTACAGCACACTTGCGGAAAATCTCCGAAAAGCGATTAATACGCATCTGTATGATGCCGGGGCGAGACGATTCAAAGATGGAAAAACATCTGCCCACCATGCCCTGCATGCCAGTGCCTTTCCTTTGGCCCTGGGTGTGGTCGATCCCGATCATATCAGGTCCGTGGGAGAATTTGTGGAAAGCCGCGGCATGGCGACAAGTGTATATGGTTCGCACTATCTTTTGGAAGGGCTGTACCGTGCAGGACGCGGACAGGCCGCCCTGAATCTGATGAATGCTGTCAATGGAAATAGTTGGGGTCACATGATGTATGATTTAAATGCTACCATGGTTGGCGAAGCGTGGGATCCTTCACTGAAAGGGAATATGGGATTTTCCAATCCATGGGCCTCCGCTCCGGCCAATGCGATTCCCCGAGGGCTCTTCGGCGTGATTCCTCTGGAACCGGGCTTCAAGCGATTTCAAATTAAGCCTCAGCCCGCATCGTTGAGCTGGGCATCCCTGACCGTACCAACCATTAAAGGATCAATTGATGTAGTATTCAAAAATAATGAAGATCAATTTGAAATGACCGTTCACGTGCCTGTCAATACAAAAGCGACGATTCATGTTCCTGTAATGAATTTTAAAAATCCTGTTATCCGAAAGAACGGTTTGGTGGTTGATGGTTCTGTCGAAAATGGGTATATTGTATTTTCTGATATCGGATCAGGTCGCCATGTGTTTCAATGTTCACAAAGCATTTCAAATATCAGTAAATAATCAGGATGCTGGTTATTTGTCATGATTATCATTGATGTTGTGAACTCAAAGAAATGCGGTATTATAAATTTTGTAATGACTTGGATGCATAAGGAACAAAGGATGAAATGCATAAAAACAACGTTGCCTTTGGCGATGATTATCGGCAGTCTGTTTGGAGCCGAAAGTCTTTGTGCCCAAGGGAATCAACTGGATTCAAAGACAACTTCATTGTATTATCGGATAGGCATTCTGGCCTGTCCTTCAAAATCTGATGTAGAATGGAATGAACAGAATTTGAATCGACTCAAAAAGCTGGGTTTTAACGCCATGCAATTGAATCTGGCATGGGGCTGTCGACCCGCAGATGAACCTCTGAACCTGGAAGATGTGGTTTACGATGAGGAGATTTCGAAATCTTATTCATTCAAGGGACTTCATCCATTCCGCGCAGACAACTCGCCTGCTCGAAAACAGCAGCGGCAAGATGAACTCCGCAAACGCATCGCGCTGTGCAAAAAAACCGGAATGCGTACTATTTTTCATTTTGGAGCCCCGAATAATGTGTGCTACAGCTTCGGCTCGGCGGATATAGATTCCAAGATGCCATTGTGCCTGCTGGAACCGAATACAGTACAGTATTATGTCAAAATGCTGAATGCCTTTGCAAAAATGTATCCGGGAGTGGATGATATTCTGGTTTATACCTACGATCAGGATGCATGGTTGTGCAATGAGTTTGGCACCTGTCCGGCATGTCAGGGCATACCCCTGCATGAACGCGTGGTTCCTTTTGTGAATAAATTGGCCAGGGCATGGAAACAATGCAATCCAAGCGGTCGTTTCTGGTGGGAACCCTGGGAACTCAGCGCCGGGCAGGTGTATCGATGCATTGAACAGCTTGATCCCAATTGCGTGGGGCTGATGCTGCACTCGAATGTAGCAGAAGTACAGGTTACGATGGCGGTGGATCGCTGGCTCAAAAACAGTTGTTGTCTGGCAAAAACAAGGGCTATTCCCGTAGTAGTCGAATGTTTTCTGGGAGCTCCGTCTGAAGAAGTCGAACCGTTCAATTATCTGGCCTATCCCCAGGTGGTCTTCAGGCAAATCAAAGCGATTTATGCGTTGGATGGCGTGATCGGCATCAAGGAATATTATGGCACGATTCCAGATAAAGAGGATGCAAATCTGAGAGTTGCCGGAGCATTTTTCAATAATCCAACAATTACCGAATCCAAAGCAATTGACGAAATTGCTCAGGATTATGGTCCCGCAGGTGAACACGTAAAACAGTTCTGGGAAAAAACTTCACAGGCCATGGAACTGTTTCCATGGGACACCTCCTGGTACATCCGCCAGGTGGGCCGATGTGATCCGGTTCACAGTATGACAGCTGCTTTTATCCGAGGCCAGCAAACGCATACCCCGAGCTGGGCATCGACTCGTTCTGCAATATTTATGAAAACAGATAATGCTCAGCCAGATCATTGGATGCTGGAAGATGTGCAGTTGCGCTGTGAACTGGCGGCACAGCGCCTGGCGGAGGCTCTCATAATCGGCAAGGCAATTCAGTCCAAAGTGCCGGAATCATTGCGCGAGGATTTCCAAAAAGGTCTCGATGAGTGGGGCGAATTTCGACGACGAACTTTATCCTATGTATATCATCTGAGGGAAACCAACCTGGTGGCCATGATGCGGCGGCTGCGGCAAGCTAAAGAGCCAATCCCGGACCGATTAATGCAGGAACTAAAGGAGGTGCTGCTTGCTGATCAGGTCAATCAAAAACAAAAAGAACCTATCCAGACCGCACTGAATGTTCTGGACAAAGATGTCGATGCGTTTCTTTCAGACTATTTTCTAGTAACCGATGATCAGATTTCAAAAGGGCATTTTACGCTAACTTCCCGGTGAAAAGGATTCAATATGCTGATAAAAAAACTGACAACTTTATCAGATACTGTGTTTTGCTGTTCGACGATTGAAGTGACAAGATATTTCGTTATTGGTCTATGGATCGCTGTAATACCAGTATTGGGCGACTCATACCGGGATTTGTACTCTGATACATGGGTTGCCACAGATGCCCTGGGCCGAAGTCTGCCGGGATATGATGAGGTTGGACCGCCGCGAGAAAACAGGACTGTGGGTATTTTTTACTGGACCTGGCTGGCTCAGCATGCCAGAAAAGACCGTCTTGTCTATGATAACACAGAGATTATTGCCGCCAACCCGACAGCTCCGGTCTTCGGACAGGGGCCCCATCATTGGGGCAGGCCCGAGCTGGGATACTATATTACAACCGACAAATACGTATTGCGAAAGCACGCCTTCATGCTGACTCAGGCGGGGGTGGATGCACTGTTTTTTGATACAACCAACGGATCGTTCACATTCAAAGATTCCTATACGGCGTTATGTGAGGTTTATACCCAGATGATTCAGGAAGGCCACAAGGTCCCCCGCATTGTTTTTATCTGCCCATTTGGTAATCCTATGCCGGTATTGGAGAAGATTTACGCGGATTTGTATCAGCCGGGCCTGTATGAACCGCTTTGGTTTCGCTGGAAGGGCAAGCCTTTAGTGCTTGCCGATCCCGCCTATGTTCAGGATCCGCAAATAAAGGCTCTTTTCACGTTTCGAAAACCGATACCGACTTATTTTGACGGCCCGTCCGGACCCAATCAATGGGGCTGGCTGGAGGTTTTCCCGCAGCATGTCTTTTACGGTGACAGTCCCGAAGAAATTGAACAAGTTACAGTAGGGGTGGCGCAGAATGCAGTTCACGAAAAACTGGGTCCGATGAGTCACAAAGACGGTGCGTATGGAAGAAGCTGGCACCAGGGCCGAAAAGACCCTGCCCCGGATGCGGTGCTTTACGGGCATAACCTGCAGGAGCAGTTCGAACGTGCTCTCAAGATTGATCCGCCGTTTATCTTTATAACCGGCTGGAATGAGTGGGTTGCCGGACGCTTTAAAGAATGGGCGGGTTATACCGCGGAAAAAGACTCCTATCATCCCGATGCCCTGTTTGTCGATCAGTACACCCAGGAATACAGCAGGGACATCGAACCCATGTACGGAGGTCATGGCGACAATTATTACTATCAGATGATCGCCAATATTCGCCGCTACAAAGGGGTATGCAGGCCGCAGCCAGCCAGTGCCCCCAAAACCATCACGATAGATGGCCGGTTTGAGGAGTGGAATGAGGTGGCGCCGGAATTTCGCGACCCTTTGAATGATACAGTACATCGCGATCATCCGGGATTCAGTACGCTGCATTATACAAATACCACTGGGCGCAATGATCTGATTACACTGAAGGTCGCACGGGACACGGGCAATATCTATTTTTATGCTGAAACCGCCAAAACGCTGACGCCGCATAACGATCCTCAGTGGATGATTCTGTTAATTGATAGCGACCAGAACAGTAAGACCGGCTGGCAGGGATATGATTATGTAGTCAATCTAACAGTGGATGATAAGACAACGACCCTGCACCGTTTGGAAGACCAATGGAATCCAAAGCTTATCACTCAAATATCTTATGCGACAGGCGATAAAAGGATGGAGCTGGCAATCCCGCGTCCTGCTTTAGGCCTGACCAAAGACAGCAAATTAGCAATCGACTTTAAGTGGTCAGATAATTTCCAGAAGTTGGGAGACCTTCACGATATATTCATCAATGGCGATGCCGCCCCCGACCGTCGATTCAACTACCGTTATGAAATAAAACCTATGGATAAGTAATTTGTCGCTCAGCAGGCACGTTACCATGTAAAACTGACAGTATCAATAATGGAGTATGTCATGACAAAACAGTATGAAACAATAAATCACAGAGGCCTTTCACGTCGTGAAGTGCTAAAATCCATTTTGTTTACGCCCCCAGTCTTATTATTCGGGCAGGGCTGTCTGTTTTCCGATCAGGAACCCAGGCCCCTTTTTTCACCTCGGATTATTCCACAGGGGCAAAAGATTCGTGCTGCTGCCATTGGGGTGTATAACCGCGGTGCCCAGGTCATAGATGAGTTTCGACAGTTTCCCGACCAGGTCGAATTTGTGGCGTTTGCCGATGTCGCCTTTATGACAACCGATGCCTCAGTCAGAGATTTCCCTGATGTACCCTGTTTCCGGGATTATCGTCAGATGTTTGAGCAGATGCACGAGCAGATTGATGCCGTGATAATCTCCACCCCGGACCATGCACATTTTGCCCCGATTATGCATGCCATGCTGTTGGGCAAACATGTCTATGTCGAAAAACCCATGGCCCAGAATGTTTATGAGTGTCGTTTGCTGGATAAAACTGCCCGCGCCTGCGGTGTAGTCACCCAGATGGGTAATCAGGGGCACTCCAAGGCTGGGACGATTCAGTTTGGCAAATGGGTTGATGCTGGGCTGTTTAAAAATGCCCGCAGGATTGATGCCTGGATGACCGGCAGCCGCCGCTGGCATGGCTGGACCGATAAGGCCTATCCGGAAGAAATTCCGCCCATCGGCTATGACTGGGATCAATGGCTGGGCCGCCGGCCGTTCCGCCCTTATAGTGAAAAAATGATCAACGGAAACTGGCGCTGCTGGTTTGAGTTCGGGTGCGGCGCGATGGGTGACTGGGGTGCGCATATTCTCGATGCGATACATCGTTATTATTTAAAGAGGGCTCAGCCTTATGAGATCAGCACCCAGTTGACAGGCCCCAGTGAACTGCTCTATCCGCAGGCCTCTGTTATTACCTTCAAATTCCATGAGCAGGATGGTCATCCGCCCGTGGAGTTGAACTGGTATGATGGTCAGGGCAATAAGCCCGCAGCTCAGTTTGAATATATCGGTAAGTTAGGCGATGCCGGGTCGCTGATTTATACCCAGGATTTTGTTATTCGAGGCGGCAGCCATGGTTCCAATTACCGGATTCAGCCTGCTGAAAAGATGACACAAATGCAGAATGCCGGCCAGTTGCCCGAAGCCCCCCAGAATCTCTCCAATCACTTCCAGAATTTCCTGAACGCATGCCAGGGTCTGGAACAGGCCAACTCACGGTTTGAAATCGCAGCCCCGCTGGCGGAATTGCTGTGTCTGGGATGCATCGGTCAGCGTTTTGGAGGCACCCTGAAGTACGATGCCCAGGCCATGGCTATTACCAATCATTCCGAAGCCAACAGGATGCTCAAAGGCCCTGACGTTCGTGACGGATGGCAGGCCTACGACAAACAGCATCTGGTCAAATCCAAAAAGTCGCAAATCAAATCGCCCGATGCGGTCACATGGGAAAATCTGTTTCAGGATAAGAACCTGAGCAACTGGGAAAATCCCTACGAATGGGGCAAGGCCGAGTACGTGGACGGCGAAATCCATCTGACAACCGACCAGAAGGGATGGTTCCTGATAACCCGAAAATCCTATGCGAATTTCATTCTTGAAGCCCAGGTCCTGATGCCTGTAGGCAAGGGTAACGCCGGCTTCATATTCCGCTGCCAAAAGGCCAAAAACCGTGTCTGGGGTTATCAGGCCGAAGTCGATACTGCCGCTCGAAAATGGTCTGGCGGCTTATATGATGAAGCACGCCGCGGATGGTTTATTTCACCCAATCGCGACCACGCCGCCACTCCCGAAGAACGGGATGCGTCCATCGCCGAGTTCCGCGCCAGAGCGGGTGAATGCTTCAAGCAGGGCCAGTGGAACAAATACCGCATCATCTGTATTGGCTCGCATATTCGGATTTATGTGAATGATATCCTGACGACGGACATTCACGACGAAATGGATTTGGCCGGCCCGGTTGGTATCCAGCACCATGGAGAAAAAGGATTGGTCTATAAATATCGCAGCTTGCGCATCAAAGACCTTGGCGCCGGCGGCGAAGTTTATTATCCGCACCGTGAAAATGCCAGGCCGGCGGCTGTACCTTCCAAATTGGCTGGGGCAATTTACGAAGCCGAATCTGCAAATAAGCTGCATGAAGCCAGGATTTTTAATACCTATCCCGGCTATCAGGGAACCGGGTATGTATGTTTTACCCCAAATGCCGATGGTTATCTTGAATGGGACAATGTCCTGGCGGATACGGGAGGGCAGTTCAAGCTGACTTTCCGTTATGCAGCACCCGATGACAGGTCCTGCGATCTCTTTATCAATGAGGAGAATGTCGGCAAATTGCAATGTGTTGGTACCGGTGCCTGGACAAAATGGCAGACCGTCGAGAAAGCAGTGTCTTTCCAGACCGGCCGGAACGCTGTTCGCATTGTGACCGCAGGCTCTGGTCCCAATCTTGATGCGATGGCCGTTAATAAAGTATAAGATGTATTGTTGCCTTGGGAGTTAAATCGGATGGCGACTATGGTAACGATGATGATAAGATTACAAAAGCATTTCAGGGTATTTAGGATGGAATCCCTGGGTGAGATTTAACTCGTTCGATCAGAAAGGACAAATCCGATGTATTTGAATAGAAACCAGATATGGATTGCAGCCGTATATTTGATGATCACGGCCGCGGCGGGTTATGCATCGAGTTTGCCCAAACCGATTGCGGAAATGGGACTGCAGGCACGTACTGTCAGCGATTCCCACGTTCGTCAATATATTTCCCCGTCCCGTGTGGTGTGGTGCAGTAAGTCAGGAGTGGAAAATCCAAATGCATTGCTGGAGATACGTGATGGACAGTCCTCGCTGGAAACGGTTAATCCGTGTGTTTTATCCAGTGCCGGGGCCCAGAAACCGGGGCTATTGCTGGATTTTGGTGTCGAACTCAATGGGGGTATTCAGATTGTTGCTTTTCGCCGACCGCAAGGCAGTCCGGTTCGTGTCCGAGTCCGTTTTGGAGAATCGGTCTCTGAGGCCATGGCAGATATTGGCGGAGATAAGAATGCTACTAATGATCATGCCATTCGTGACCAGATGACCTTGATTCCCTGGCTGGGCTCGGCTGAGATCGGCAATACCGGTTTTCGATTTGTTCGGATTGACCTCGATGAACCCGACAGTGTGCTGCAGCTTAAAAGCGTCCGTGCAGTTTTTGTCTATCGTGATATTGAATACAAAGGCTCTTTTCGCTGCAGTGACGACCGTCTGAATAAAATATGGGATGTCGGAGCTTACACCGTCCATCTGAATATGCAGGAATATCTCTGGGACGGCATCAAACGAGACCGTTTAGTCTGGATTGGCGATATGCATCCGGAAACCATGACCATTCTGTCGGTTTTCGGTGCCAACGAGGTCGTGCCCAAAAGTCTTGATTTCATTCGCGACCTTACACCGCTGCCCGCCTGGATGAATGATATCAGTTCCTATTCCATGTGGTGGCTGCTGATTCATCACTCCTGGTATCAGTACACAGGAGATAAAAAATATCTGGAACAGCAGCAGCCTTATTTGACGGCGCTGATCCGCCAGCTCGTTCAGCAGGTCGGTCAGAACAATCAGGAAATCCTTCCGGAGGGACGTTTTCTCGATTGGCCTACCCGCGGTAATACCCAGGCCGAACATGCTGGCCTGCATGCCCTGTTGGTAATAACCCTCGAAGCAGGGGGGCAGTTATGTCAGGTTCTCAATCAGAACGAACTCAAACAGGAATGCCTTTCTGCGGTTGAGCGACTGCGTAAACACATCCCCGACCCGGGGCAAAGCAAACAGGCGGCGGCTTTGCTTGCCTTGTCCGGGCTGCAGGATGCAAAAGTCATGAATGAGAATGTGATGGCAGTCGATGGTCCTAAACGGATGTCCACATTTTATGGATACTATGTCCTTCAGGCTCGCGCGGCTGCCGGAGATTACACCGGTGCTCTGGACTGCATCCGCCAGTATTGGGGAGGCATGCTCGATATGGGGGCTACGACATTCTGGGAGGATTTTAATGTCGAGTGGCTTGAAAACGCTGGCCGAATTGATGAACTGGTCCCCGAGGGTAAAAAAGATATTCACGGTGATTATGGCAATCACTGCTATAAGGGATTTCGTCACAGCTTATGCCATGGCTGGGCTTCCGGCCCGACGGCCTGGCTAAGCCAGCATGTTCTCGGTATTGAAATTCTTGAACCCGGCTGCAAAGTCGTCAAGATCGAGCCAAATTTGGGTGATTTGGAATGGGCAGAAGGCACGTTTCCCACACCTCATGGGATGATTCTGGTTCGCCACGAAAAGAAAAAAGATGGGACAATCAACTCGATAATCCATGCTCCCGATGCCATTCGGATTGTTCATGAAACAAAAAAGTAGGAGATTCCTGCGAAAACTTAACTAAATATACATATGTATCAGGTCGTAAACATCTATTATTAATAGGGTGCCAATTCGATAAACCCCAGACCTCTGAATCCCCATTTTCACCATGTCAAGGGATCTGGCTGTGCCGTGGTTATTCCCTGCGAGAAAAGAATGGAAATACAGACAATGATTGGTATGATTGCGATTAATCCCTGGATTTATTGTTCATGAGAGAGTCTATGCAGGATAATCGTAAGGCTGCACACTGTTCGACATCCGAGATGATCAAATATGCACTGGGTGCATGCACCGAGTCGTTGGTCCTGAATTCATTTTTCGGTTATTCGATGCTCTATTATACCAAAGCGCTGGGCTTGGCGCCCGAGATAGCGGGACTGACCACGTTTATTGCCACAATCTGGGGAGCGGTTGCCGATCCGGTCATGGGGCATATTAGTGATAATACAAAAAGCCGCTTTGGTAAACGATATCCCTATATACTGGCAGGGGGTGTCGTTATGATAGTCAGTTTTTTCTTTATCTGGTATGTGCCGGTTTTTTTTCAGACAGACAAAGTTCTCGGAGCAATAACAATTCCCGCAATGACCATGCTGTTTGGCTATCTGGTCGTGATGAATCTGATTCTTCGAACCGGTTATACGGTTTTTATTGTTCCCTATACAGCATTGGGATTTGAGATTTGCAGCGATTACGAAGGACGTTCGAAGATTCAGGGCATTCGAAATGCAATGAATATGGCGGCCAACCTGCTGGGGCCGGCTCTGGCATGGACGATCTATTTCAATAATAATACCGGCCCAGTTCAGGATACTCAGATTGCACAAAATTATATCAACATGGGATTTTCATTTACTCTGGCCGCGTTCATTTTTCTGGGATTGATGCTGGTTTTTATGGTCAGATATATCAAAGATTCCAGGTGCGACCAGATCCATTGCTCCCCACCGGCCTCTTTTTTCAGGAATATCAGAGAAATCCTGCAGGATGCTTATGCTCGCTGGGTTTTTGCTTTTATTTTTGTGGTTATGCTGGGGATTGTATTGGTCAGTACATTGCAAATGTATGTATTTGATGATTATATGAAGATGGGGGGCATCCAGAAAACGATCGCTCACGGGGGAACCATGGTAGGGATGGGGCTGGGTTCGCTGTCACTGGGCTTTTTTGTCAGGCGATTTGATAAAAAGGGGGCCATTTATATTGCTGTAGCAGGTTCTGTCCTGTGTGAATTAATATTGGCCGGAATATTTTTGACGGGTTTTATACCGATTAATTTGGAAATGCGAGGGGTTCCAGTTGCTTTTGCGATATTTGTGTTTTTTCACAGTGCTTACTGGTTTGGAAACGGCATCTTGATTCCGACTGCGACCTCCATGATGGCGGATATCTCAGAAATCAATGAGATTAAAACCGATGTAAATAAAAACGCCAGCTATGCGGCTATGTTTTCACTGATAACTAAAGTATCCATGGGGATCGGCGGTCTGGCTGCAGGATATGGCTTAGGCTGGATTGGTTTTCAAATGGGTGACAATGCCGTTCAGCTGCCCCAATTTGCCTGGAGTGTAAGTGTGCTGACTTTTGTGGCTGGGCCGATGATCTCCTTGATTGCTATGGTATTCATCATGAAATATAAAGCCACCCAAATGTCTATCGACTCCTTTCGTAGCAAATCCAAATAGATTTTAGGTTAACAAAGGTGGTTAAGTACACTGGTATGAAGCACGCGCTGCTGTCCTTCGCAGAATAATCGTGCCCGATAGGTACAGATCAAAAGGGATTTCTCCAAAAATATTTCGGTCTATCTGTCAATAGCAGCTAATGAATAGCATGTTATGCTACAAGAGTGCTTAATTCCTGAAAAATAGATCGTATATAGTGAGTTAGTTTTTCCTGTAATGTTTGTGACAATTCCATACCTGGTTCTATGATCTCGGGAATAATTCCCAGAAAAATTACTTTTGCGGGAGGGCATTTCAGCAGACGTGTCATGGCCAGGGTTTGAACGATATCCAGGTCGTGCAACGATAACGCGGTTTGCGGTGGAGGCAAAAGGTCGTTTGATGAAAACTTAAGCAGGGTGCCTGGGGGGGCATCAAATACGGCAGCATCAACGATAATTACAACTTGGCGATCCGACAGGATATCCAGTAAATCCGCTCCGGCCGTGCCGCCATCTACCAATTCGACCTCATCCGGCAATTGCTGCTGCCCAAGTGCTTCAATAACACGCACCCCGATCCCTTCATCCCGTAGCAGGATGTTGCCGATGCCTAGGACCAGAATCGGTGTGCGTGTATGTGTCATTCGTGTGTATTTTGAATTCAGAGGCAGCTACCTGGCGGATGCCACTTCAACGACGGTTTCGACTTTTTTGCTGTCCGGTCGTACCAGATGCACCGAACAAGCCAGGCAGGGATCAAACGAATGAATGACCCGCAGCACTTCGATTGGCTGGCTGAGATCCGCGACCGGAGTCCCGATCAGAGCCTGCTCGACCGGCCCGTTCTGGCCTGAATCATCCATCGGGGAACAATTCCAGGCCGTCGGGGTAATGACCTGATAGCGGCTGATACGACTGTTGGTAATATCGACCCAGTGCCCCAGTGCGCCGCGAGGCGCTTCCGTCAGGCCGATTCCGGATGCAGATGCGGGGGTGCGTTTATAACTGAATGTCGATCCGCCGACAATGAGTTCATTCAGCCAACCGACCATGGCATCGGCGACTTTTTTGGTTTCCCATGCCCGTGCCGCCAGTCTGTCAATAACCGAGATACCATTGCGATAATCACCGTTGACCCACATGCGGGCCAGAGGGCCGACTTCGTGGGCTTTGCCGTCATAACGCGGGGCTTTGATCCAACTGTAGGCTCCGGCCTTGTCGTAAGCGGCTTCCGTGAGTCCTTTGCCGGGATTCAGTCCGCTGGGTGAACTGTACCAGGAATGCGCGACATCTTCGGTAATGCCGGCCACATCCAGGTCCTGGAGCATGTTGTCGGTATAGCGCCCCTGTGAAAGCAGTTTGGTGTCACCGTTACTATCCAGATCGAAAACACCATAAGCCAGGAGATTGCCGCAGCCGCGACCAATCTGGAGATACTGTGGAAACAAACCGGCCACGGCTTCTACGTCCGGGATATACACGGTGTTGATAAAGTCACAAATTTGTTCAGCGTCGGTCAGCAGTTTCCGGAAGTCCGATATTTTGGCGGAAGTCACTGTTTCGGTACATCCTCCCGGCACCAATGTTGGAGCACAGGGCAGTTTTGCACCGAAAATAGCACCCATCTGATGGGCTTTTCGCCGCATTTCCAGAGCTTTGACGTAATGACCGACCAGCACGCCGGCCAGCTCACCGCCGACCATATCCGGTGTGACATACCGGGAAGACCACGGCGCCATGTCGAGGATGCCCTTCGTGTTGATATAGTCCAGTGCTGCCAAATGGTAGAAATGCAGAATATGGGATTGAATAAAGTTAGAACCGAGCACCAGATTTCGCAGAATTCTTCCGTTGGCTGGGGGAACCGCCCCGAAGGCATCTTCCAGCGTTTTGCTGCTTGCCATACCATGCGAAATCGGGCAGACTCCGCAGATTCGCTGGGTGATATGCGGCGCATCGAGAGGATTGCGGTTCAGCAGAATTCTCTCAAATCCGCGAAACATGGTTCCGGAGCTTTTCGCATCAATAACCTGCTGGACATTATTGACGGTTTCGATAGTCACTTCGATTTTGAGATGACCTTCAATTCTGGTTACGGGATCAATTTTAATGGTTGTTGCCATTTTAGATATCCTTGGAATAAAAATAACAAAATATAATTATGAACAGGGAACGGGCCGATTAACTTTCCTTCATATCATGGAGATCATAGAATGGAGCCATGCCATCCGGGAAATCAGGCTGAGTACATCCGTGGCAGGGGGTACGGGCAGCGATGCACCAATTGACGCCGGCTTGACCCTGGCCGGGATTATTCCATTTTCGACTATAACAGTCGGCATAAGTACGGGGGCCTTTGCAGCCGATTTCTTTGAGACAGCCTTGTTCACCGAGATTATGCACTTCGTTAGCCCCTTTAAATGGGCAGTTTCCGGTATCATGTATCTTTTTACCGAAATAGAGTTTGGGTCTCTTGAATCCGTCCAGAGCAACTGCATTTCCCGCCAGCAAATTGACGACCGTTCCCACAAACCAGTCTGGGTGAGCAGGACAACCGGGGATATTAATCACGTTTGCAGTTCTGCCTAAATAAGACAGGGCGCCATCCACACTCAACGCGGAGGTGGGTTTTGGATTGGCGGCCGGAATACCTCCAAAGGTTGCGCAAGTCCCTATGGCAATAATGCTTTGCGCACGTGCACTGAACAAGTCAAAGGCTTCAATCATCGTCATTCCCCCTCCGATATGACAGTAATGTCCTTCTGCTCCTGTTGGAATCGCGCCTTCAACCACCAGAATAAATCCCTGCTGGGTTAATGCCGCAAAGTCATATAAATCGACCTTATTATCTTTGTTTAAGTCCATGCTAAGGCCTGTTCCGCTTTGCAGCCATTGATCGGACAGGGCGGTGATTTCTGTGGGCGAAGGATGCTGACCCAGTGCGTCAGACAAGGCGACATCGCCTGCTGAGGCAATCAGGTTGGAATGATATTCCATATTAATTTTGTTAATCAGGACATCGTCAATGGGGGCAATATTAATGCTGTTTAACAGGGAAACGGAACATCCGGTACAGCTTTGGCCTTGCAGCCAGATCACGCGGGGGTTGCCGTTTCCGGCCAGAGCTTTGTTGAATATATCAAGCGGTAAAACAGAGGTGATTCCTACAGCACTGGCGATTTTCAAAAAATCACGTCGGGTTAATCTCATACTTTAAAATCCTTTCTGCAGCATAAAGAAAACAATCAGTAAATATACCTACATTTCTCTCCCCAACATGACGTGTTTGAAATCATCAATAGAAGTTTTTGTATTAAAAGGAATTTAGTTTTATAAGCAAAGAAAAAAATTTAAAAATTTTATAAATCATTGTAAATAAGAGAGATACAGGTTTTATATTTTCAGGTCATGTATGGGGGTGTAATCCGACCATTCCGAAGTGATCAGGAAGACGAGGTAAAATGGGAACCTGAGAGAAATCTATCGGTAGTTTTACCTTATGACCAGCCTTGAGGGTTTCATGTTTACATAAAGGCCTGGTGTTGTTTATAATACTGTAAGATTTTCAAGAGTACTCTTGACATTGTGGATTAATTGGAACCATATATGGAGGAAAAGAATAACGTTCCTTTGGGATTAGACCGACTGTTTGGTATTCTGGATACCATGACAGATGGAATCTACGTGATCAGTCAGAATTTTGACATTGAGTACGCGAATAAAGCCCTCATCAACGATTTTGGTCCTCTTGGCGATGCCAAGTGTTACAGCTATTTATTTGGCCGGACAGAGCCGTGTCCCTGGTGCCTGCAGGGCGACATTCGAAACACGGCACATTGGGAATGGGAAAGTCCAAAAACAGGTAAAATTTATGATACGATAGATGCCCCGTTAGTCAATTCAGATGGCAGCATATCGAAACTCAAGATTATACGCGATATCACCAGCTATAAACGTGTCCAGCGCGAAATGGAGGATTTAGCGAAATTTCCTTCAGAAAATCCTTTCCCTGTATTGCGCGTTGCACACAATGGGACTATCCTGTATTCCAACGCACCCGGGAAAGTCCTGCTGGAATTCTGGGACAAGACGGTAGGGCAAGTCGTACCGGCTCGATGGAATAGGCTGCTTCAAGCAGTGCGTGCGTCTGGTCGGTCAGCGGTCCGTGAAATTGAATTCCACAATCGCATTTTTTCATTTGTATTGACACCTGTTTCAGAGTCGAATTATATCAATATTTATGGTCGAGATATCACTGAGCAAAAGAAGTCTGAAGAGGCACTCAATAAGAGCCAGATCGATTTACACCGGGCCCAATCTGTTGGAAATATCGGAAGCTGGCGCCTGAATATCCAGCGCAACGAATTAACCTGGTCGGATGAAAATCACCGTATTTTCGGCATTCCCAGAGGAACTCCGCTGACCTACGAGACATTTTTGAGTATTGTACACCCAGAGGATCGGGAATACGTTGATCAAAAATGGAATGCGGCCCTTCGGGGTGAGAATTACAATATCGATCACCGGCTTGTTGTCGAGGGTAAGATCAAGTGGGTTCGCGAGAAAGCCTACCTTGAGTTTGATAAAAGCGGAGGCCTGCTTGGCGGTTTCGGGATTACCCAGGATATTACCGAGCGTAGGATGATGGAGGAGAAGTTAAGGTACGGCAGTAAGCGATTTGAAATTCTCTCAGAGACCGCCAGCCAGTTGCTCCAGGAGAAAAATCCCCAGCAGATTGTCGATTCGCTTTGCCGGAAGGTTATGGAGCACCTCGATTGTCATATCTTTGTCAATTACCTTGTTGACGAATCAGCCCATCGCCTGCATCTGAATGCTTCCGCCGGGATGCCGGAGGAGATGGTGCACCGCATCGAATGGCTTGATTTCGGACAAGCCATCTGTGGTCGGGTGGCCCAGGAAGGCAGGCGGATTGTCGCCGAAGATATACAGGAATCCTGTGATTCCCGGGCCGACCTGGTCCGATCTATCGGTATCAGGGCTTATGCCTGCCATCCACTCCTTTTGCAGGGACGGATTATTGGAACTCTTTCGTTTGGAACCCGCTCAAGGACCACGTTCAGCGAGGATGATCTGGCAATGATGAAGACTGTGGCTGATGAGGTAGCAACGGCCATTGACCGTAAACGTACTATGGAAGCACTTGAGGCGGCTGCTGAGGCGGCTCTGAACAAAAACGAACAGCTTGAAGCGGTGATGGAATGTCTGCCTGTAGGTGTCAGCATTCTTGATGCCAAAGGTGGGGTTGTTAAGACCAACGATGCATTCAGGCATGTCTGGGGCGCACCTTCGCCTGAAGCCAGAGATGTCAGTGATTATGTCAAATATAAGGCATGGTGGTGTGACACGGGAAAGCCGGTCGAACCAGATGAGTGGGCTTCTGCCGTGGCCGTGCAGAAGGGGCAGGCTGTTTTTGGGCAGGAGCTGGAAATTGAACGATTTGACGGAACACGGGCCTTTGTTCTGAACAGCGGCGTTCCGATACGCGACTCCATGGGTCATATTACGGGAAGCGTTGTGGCCATTCTCGACATATCCGACAGAAAACGGGCAGAGGAACTGCTGCAAAAGTCGTATGAGGAGCTTGAGCAGAGAGTCAAACAGCGGACAGCGGAGCTCAGTCAAGCCGTGGCTTCCCTGAAAGAGCATATTCTCAAGCAGACGCAGGCCGAACAGGCACTTGGCGCTGAACGGCAGCGTTTCAGCGACGTTTTAAACATGCTGCCGGCATACGTGATATTGCTGACGCCGGATTATCATGTTGCGTTTGCAAACCGCTTTTTTGAGAAACGATTCGGCAGCCATTGCGGCCGGCGCTGCTATGAATTCCTGTTTGAACGGTCTGAGCCCTGTGAGAATTGCGAAACATATACCGTTCAAAAGACGAACGCCCCTCATGAATGGGAATGGGTTGGGCCGGATGGACGCAATTATTTTATCCGTGATGTTCCTTTTACCGATATCGACGGGACTCCTCTGATCATGGAGATGGGGATTGATATTACTGAACTGAAACAGGCCCAGTTGCGAACTCATATTACTTCTGTCCTGCTGGAGCTGTTTACGAAAAAATACTCCCGGAAAGACTACCTGGATTCCGTGGTTAAAAAGATCAGCGAATGGTATGACTGTCAATGTGTAGGAATTCGTCTGACAGATTCGGAGGGCTGCGTCCCCTATGCCGCAAGTGTCGGTTTCAGCGACGAATTTCTGACTATGGAAAACAGCCTTTCGCTGAAGAATGACACCTGTCTGTGTCTTCGTGCAATCTCCCAGAAGCCGGAATGCCGTGATATTCCCATGGTAACATCCAAAGGGTCGTTTTGCTGTGATAATATCATTCAATTTGTGGACAATCTGTCCGATGCAGAGCGAGGCCGGTATCGCACCGCATGTCTGCGGCATGGGTATGCCTCTCTTGCTGTGATTCCGGTACAGTACCGGGATGCAATCA
Organism: uncultured Pirellulales bacterium; assembly: GCA_964550565.1. Taxonomy (GTDB): domain Bacteria; phylum Planctomycetota; class Phycisphaerae; order Sedimentisphaerales; family Anaerohalosphaeraceae; genus Anaeroglomus. The sequence continues at coordinate 2,637 of CAZKAI010000058.1, read as the reverse complement.
TCGGTGTAATTCACCTTGCAGACAGTCGGGCAAACCAGTTTCCACCGGCCATGGTGGAATTTCTCGAAAGTGTGGCCATGCTGATTGGCGAAGCGGTTCATCGATTCAGCATCGAGACTGAGCTGCGAAATAGTGAAGAACGCTATCGTCTGCTGATTGAACTTTCACCCGAGGGGATTGGGGTCGAACGCGACGGCAGACTTATTTTTATTAATCCGGCTGGTTCAAAGCTGCTGGGGTGCCGAAAGCCGGACGAATTGTTCGGAAGGCCGATCCACGATTTTATTCATCCGCAAAGCAGGGAGCAGGTCCGCAGGGAATTGAATTCGTTGTATGAATCGCAGCAAATGCAGCCTGAACACGAGGTGAAATTTCTCCGGGTGGATGGGACGGAAATTGAGGTGGAAATGGCTGCATCGCCGCTGATCTATCAGGGCAAGCCCTCCGCCCAGATTGTATTCCATGATGTGACGGAACGCAAACGGCAGCAGGAGGCGCTGCAATTGAGTGAATCCCGTCTTCTGGAAGCCCAGCAGGTGGCACACTTAGGCAACTGGGAATTGGATCTGGCAACCCATGCGATCTGGTGGTCGGATGAGGTGTATCGCATCTTCGGTTTGAAACCGAAACAATCCCCGGCAACCTATGAGATGTTTCTGTCGTATGTCCATCCCGAGGATCGAAACGCAGTCATTGAAGCCGTAAAAACCGCGTTGGCAGAAGGGGTGCAATACAGTATTGATCATCGTATCATCCGACCCGATGGCTTTGAGCATGTTGTGCATGAACAGGCCAAGATTATTTATGATGCAAATCAGAAACCTCTTCGCCTGGTGGGAATTGTACTTGACATCACCGATCGTGTTCGTGCCGAAGATGCTGTTCGGCAGAGTGAGCAGCGGTTCCGGCTGATGGCCCAGGCCTCCAAAGATGTGTTTTGGATGAGTACGCCGGGTATCGGGCAGATGCTGTATATCAGCCCGGCCTACGAGACTCTCTGGGGGAAAAGCCGAAAGAGCCTGTATCGTAATCCCCAAACCTTTCTGGAATCGGTTCATCCGGAGGACAGGGAAAAACTGATTGCAGGCATTCAAGGTCATGCTGAAGGACGATGGGATTATGAATACCGTGTCCTTCAGACCGACGGTTCGATCCGATGGGTACATGATGTTGGATACCCCGTACGCAATGAGCGGGGTGAGTTGACATTAATGGCGGGTATGGTTCGCGATATTACAGACCGAAAAAGGGCCGAAGAGGATATTCTGGCTCAGCAAAAAGAACTTCGTTCCCTGGCCATACAATTACAACTGGCCGAAGAACGGGAACGCCGCCGCATTGCTCAGGATCTTCATGATTCGATTGGTCAGATCCTTTCGTTTTCAGGGAATGAACTTAAAATCCTTCAACGTTCCGTACCGGACGGCATTGCAGAGACTCTTCGGGCCATTACCGAGCAACTGGACATTGCTGTTGATCAGGCACGGAGCCTGAGCTTTGATTTGAGTCCAAGCCTGCTCTATGACCTGGGGCTGGAGGTGGCGATTGAAGACCTGGCGGACAGGATTTCAAGGGAGCGGAAATTACGGTGTTCATTCAGGAGCTGTTCCCGGGAAAAACCACTGACGGAAGATGTCAAAATACTGCTGTATCGCGGAACCCGAGAACTGCTGATTAATGCCTCAAAACATGCACAGGCTACCCTGGTGACGATTTCCTGCGTGCGCGCCGGTTCCAGCATTGTGATTGAAATACAGGATGATGGGCGGGGTTTTGATGTTTCCAGGCTTCAAGAGCACAATGGAAAAGCTCATGGTTTTGGTCTTATGAATCTGCGGGAACGCCTTCATTATATTGGCGGTTCCATGAAGATAGAATCCAATGCAGGTGCAGGAACGAAAGTGATTCTGACTGCACCCTTAAATATAGAAGAAAATATTTAAAAGGAGATCACGCGTGAGCATTAAAATTATTCTGGCCGATGATCATGTCATTTTGCGTGAAGGCCTGAGCCGGGCACTTCAATCAGAAAGCGATTATGAAGTCATCGGACAGGTGGGTGACGGACATTCCGCCATCAAGCTGATACGGGAGTTGTCGCCGGATATTGTGATTATGGATATTGGTATGCCGGAACTGAATGGAATCGAGACAACACGTATCATCAGCAAGGAATTAACCGGTGTTAAGGTTATTGGATTATCGATGCATTCCAATGACAAATATGTCAGAGAAATGTTTCGTGCCGGAGCGTCGGGATATTTATTGAAAAACTGTGCCTTTGAGGAATTGGTTGAAGCCATCCGGACGGTTGTTGGAGGGAAAACCTATGTCAGTCCTTCCATTGGGAGTATGATTATTCAGGAGTATATATCCAAAAACGACCAGGAGAAGTCTGCATTTTCGCTGCTAAGTCAACGTGAGCGGGAAGTCCTGCAATTATTCGCCGAAGGTAAAACCACCAAACAAACCGCGGCACGTTTGCACATTAGTCCCAAGACCGTGGAGGCGCATCGCTTGAATCTGATGAATAAGCTTGGGATTGATAATATTGCCCAATTGACCAAATACGCCATTCAGGAGGGGCTGACTCCCTCGGAAATGTAGTTTAGATTTCAATATCATTTTGCCGCAAGG
>CAZKAI010000057.1:0-26461 GCA_964550565.1 uncultured Pirellulales bacterium | reverse complement strand
CGGGCCGTCGAATTGGGCATCAACTGGATTGATACCGCCCCGATTTACGGCTGCGGCCACTCCGAAGAAATCGTCGGCCAGGCCCTGCGGCCCTTGCGGCACAAACCGATGATCGCCACCAAATGCGGCCTGCGGTGGAACGCCGCCCGCGAAAAACTGAATAATCTCAACCCTGACAGCATCCGTCGTGAATGCGAGGAAAGCCTGACTCGGCTGGGTATCGACCGTATCGACCTCTACCAGATGCACTGGCCCATCCCGGATGAACACATCGAAAAGGCATGGGAAGCCATGGCGCGTTGCGTGGAACAAAAGATGATCAGCTATCTGGGCGCCTGCAACGTCACCATCGAACAAATCCAGCGTCTGCAAAAAGTCTTTCCGGTCGCGGCCATCCAGCCGCCGTACAGCATGCTCAAACGTGGCATCGAGACCGGCTTGCTGGATTACTGCGGCAAAAATAATATCGGCGTTGTCTGCTACAGCCCGATGCAGAAGGGGCTGCTGACCGGCAAATTCAACACAGATTATCTGCGAACTCTGAGCCCAAATGACCACCGACTGATTCGTGATCCGAATTTCCAAAGCCCGCGATTTGAAAACATCGTGGTCATGGTCGATGAGCTTAAAAAAATCGCCGTCGATTGCGGCAAATCCGTCGCCCAACTGGCGATTGCCTGGGTCCTGCGAAGACCCGAAGTCACCAGCGCCATCATCGGCGCCCGCCGACCCGACCAGATTGAACAAACCGCCCCCGCCGGCGATTGGACGCTGGAGGCGGAGATTATCGATCGTGTCGAAGGCATTTTGAAGAGATATGTGTAAATGACAATTTGATTTATTTTTATCATTATTTTGTTTAGAATTTTGGCTTACTGTCCAAACTGAATGATTATTAAAACCATAAAGCATAAATGTTTTATGAACGTAGTTCTTGTAAGTTGTCATTCCCGCGAAAGCGGGAATCCAGAGCGTAAAAGTAGAAGCTGGATACCCGCCTACGCGGGTATGACAAGTTGAATTGACTCGTTTAACAAGATAGGAAAAATATTTCCGTTTTCAAAAGGAACCTGGATATGACTCAACGTACCGATATCTACACCAGCCCGCTGGTGGAACGCAACGCATCCAAAGAAATGGCCGAGCTGTTCAGCGCCGATACCAAGTTTCGCACATGGCGGCGTATCTGGCTGGAGCTGGCCAGAGCCGAACAAAAGCTGGGCCTGAAGATCACCAACGCCCAGATTAAGGAAATGGCCGCCAATCTGGACAATATCGATTACAAGCAGGCCGCCGAGTTCGAGCGGAAGTTCCGCCATGATGTGATGGCTCATGTCCACACCTTCGGGCTGGTCGCCCCCAAGGCCGCGCCGATTATTCACCTGGGCGCCACAAGCTGCACCATCGGCGATAATGCGGACCTGATTATTCTGCGTGAAGGCTTAGAGATTCTGGCTGGCAAAGTCGCCTGCCTGCTCGACCGGCTGGGCAGCTTTGCCAAACAATACAAATCCATGCCGACGCTGGGCTTTACCCATTATCAGCCGGCCCAGTTGACCACCGTGGGCAAACGCGCCACGCTGTGGGCCTACGAATTTGCGATGGACCTGGCCGAACTCGAACGGCGAATCGATACGCTGCCGTTCCGCGGCGTCAAAGGCACCACCGGCACACAGGCGTCTTTCCTGGCCCTGTTCAACGGCAACCACAACAAAGTCAAAAAACTCGATCAGATGGTCGCCAAAGCCTTCGGCTTCAAATCCTCTTGCATCGTCACCGGCCAGACCTACCCTCGCAAACTCGATACGCTGATGGTCAATGCCCTGGCCGGCATCGCGCAGTCAGCGCACAAGATGTGCAACGACATCCGCCTGCTGGCGAATCTCAAGGAGCTCGAAGAGCCGTTTGAAAAATCGCAGATCGGCTCCTCGGCCATGGCCTATAAGCGCAACCCGATGCGGTGCGAACGCGTGACCGGCCTGTCGCGTCTGGTCCTCAGCCTGGCCACAAGCCCGGCCATGACTGCCTCCGAACAGTGGCTGGAGCGGACGCTCGATGATTCCTCCAATCGCCGGGTCACATTGGCCGAGGCATTCCTTGCCGCCGACGGCATTCTGGAAATCCTGATTAACATCGCCTCAGGACTGGTCGTCTATCCCAAAGTCATCGCTGCTCACGTGATGGCAGAACTGCCGTTTATGGCGACCGAGGAAATCCTGATGGAAGGCGTCAAAGCCGGCGGCAACCGCCAGGACCTGCACGAGCGGATTCGCGTCCACTCGCACGACGCCGCCGCCCAGGTTAAGATACACGGCAAAGAAAATGACCTCATCGCCCGCCTGCAGGCCGACCCGGCCTTTGCCAGAGTCAACCTCAGGGCCACGCTGGACTCAAAACGCTACATCGGACGCGCCCCCCAGCAGGTCGATGAATTCCTCGCCGCCGCCGTCACCCCCGTACGCCGAAAATACAAACAGCAATTGAAAAAAAAGGTGGAATTGAAAGTCTAAGGTATCTGACTCAAAATAATTCGCCGAAAGGAAATTAACATGAAAAACATTACAGTTACTTTGACATTAGCAGCACTCGTTCTGACCCTATCGGGCTGTACTACCGTCTGTGACTGTTCCAAGGGCTTATTCGCCGGCGTCGGACCGGCGGCTTTATCGACCGAGTTCGAATTTACCGAAGGCCCCGCCGTGGATAAAGACGGCAACGTCTATTTCACCGACCAGCCCAACGACCGGATTATGCGATACACCGTCAACGGCAAAATGGAAGTCTTCATGCAGCCGTCCGGCCGGTCCAATGGCCTGTATTTCGACAAATCCGGCGCCCTGATCGCCTGTGCCGATGAGAAAAACGAACTCTGGCGAATCGACGTCAAAACCAAACAGCACACCGTTCTGGCCAAAGACTACGACGGCAAACTGTTCAACGGCCCCAATGACGCCTGGATTCGCCCCGACGGCGGCATATATTTCACCGACCCATTTTACAAACGCCCCTACTGGCAGCGCGGCCCGATGGAACAGCCCAGCCAGGGCGTCTATTTTCTCTCGACCGACGGCAAGCTGGCCCGCGTCGAAGGCGACCTCCAGCAGGCTAACGGTATCATCGGCACCCCGGACGGCAAGACACTCTATGTCGCTGATATCAAGGCCGGTAAGACCTGGAAATACGACATCCAGCCCGATGGCAGCCTGACAGGCAAGCGGCCTTTCTGCGACCTCGGCTCCGACGGCATGACCATCGATACCTGCGGCAATGTCTATCTGACCGGCAACGGCGTCACCGTCTTTAATCCAGAAGGCCGAAAAATCGCCAATATCCCCATCCTCCAGCAGCGCTGGACGGCCAACGTCACCTTCGGCGGCAAAGACCGCAAAACCCTGTTCATCACCGCCGGAACCGGACTTTATGCCTTGAAAATGAACGTTTGCGGGGTACAATAACCCCGCCATCAGGCAAACTTGGAAATCAGTAATAAGACAATTTATATCTGGAGTTCAATGTGGATAAGACCCAATTAGTCAAACGCGTCAAAGAAACGGCCTATCTGGAAGGTGATTTCGTGCTGCGCAGCGGCAAACGCAGCAAATATTATATGGATAAGTACCTGTTCGAAACCCAGCCCGACATTCTGAAGGCTTTGGGTCAGGAATTCTGCAAATATATGACGCCCGATGTCACCCTGATTGCCGGGGCGGAGCTGGGCGGAGTCGCGCTGGCCGCAGCAACCGCCATGGAAGCCGGCAAACCCTGGATTATCGTTCGCAATAGTAAAAAGGACTATGGCACCAGCAAACTGGTCGAAGGCATCCTGAAAAAAGGCGACGTTGTCCTGCTGGTTGAAGATATTGCCACCACCGGCGGCCAGGTCCTCGAAGCTGCCAAAGTCATCACCGAAGCCGGAGCCGCCGTCAAAAAAATCGTCGCCGTCATCGACCGCAAGCAGGGTGCCCGCGAAAACATCGAAGGCGCAGGCTATGCCTTTGACAGCATTATGACCAAACAAGACCTTGGAATAACAGATTAAATAAATTTTATTTTTTTGTAAGATTTTGCCATAATAATAGGAATGCTCTATCGAAGGGAGATGTTCCTTTATTATGGACAACGAGAAACCGAAATCCGAGGAACTGGCCGTTTTTTGGGCCCAGACACAGCCGGCAATTGCCGGTTTCATCTATTCCCTCGTCTCCAATTTCCAGGATGCCGACGATATTCTCCAGAATGTCGCGGTCATCACCGTGGAAAAATTCAGCGAATTTGACCAAAGTAAGTCGTTTATTGCCTGGGCCAACGGCATTGCCAAAAATCTCATCCTGAAATATTACTCCCAGCGGCGTAAAACGCAGATTGCCCTCGACGAACAGGCCATCCAAGCCATTGCCGAGGTTTATGAAAAAGAATTCAGCCGCATTGAACATCAAAAAGAACAGCAGCGAACCGCCCTCCAGAAATGTCTGGGGCTGCTCAAAGGCAAGTGGAAAACCATCCTGGAGATGCATTATCTGCGTGAATTGAGTGCATCCCGCATCGCTCAGCAGTTGGGCATGACGCAAAGCAATGTGTTCGTCTCGCTGCACCGGGCGCGCATCTCGCTGCGGGACTGTGTCAATAAACAGCTTCAGGGAGGCAGCCTGTGAGCGAACAACTGGACCATCTCATCAGTCTGTTTCTGCTGGACGGCGCCGCCATGAGCCCTCAGCAGGCCGACCAGTTGTCCGAATGGATCAAGCAGAATCCCGAAAACGCTCGCACGTTTATCCTCTCGGCACTGCTGCATCGCAATATTCATGACACCTTTCTGCGTGCCGATAATGCCAGAAATGTGTTCCTGCAATGTGACCCGGCCGCATCCGATGCGGAGTCCCTGCTGAATCCCGAGGTCTGGCAAATGCTGTCCAAAGCGGAAATGACCGCTCCGACAGTCGCCGATAAACAACCGGAAATACTCCCTCCCATACCCCTGGATGTCCAGCCGGCTCGAATCCTTCCTCGCAAAATCAATAAATATTCGCTGTTAACCGCGGTCGCATCGCTGGCGGCATTATTCTTTCTGATTGTCTTTGCTCATTACACACCAGTAACCTCTTATCCCGAAGTCGCTACGCTGTCGGACACCTTTAATGCGCAATGGGCCGAATCGGATGCATCCCTGAAACCCGGATTACGGCTAAGCGCTAAATCCAAATCGATGATGCTGCGAAATGGGATCGCCAAGCTCGTTTTTGACAATAATACCCGTGTTGTGATTGAGGCCCCTTCGGAATTTGAAATCATGGATTCCGATCACATTAAAATCAAATACGGTCGTGTTTACGCCACCGTTCCCCCGGAGGCAATTGGATTTACCATTACCACCCCCAATTCGAAGATTATTGACCTGGGGACGGAATTTGGTGTGCAGACCGATCCTTACGGCTGTACGGAACTGCATGTCATCAAGGGTAAAACCACCCTTGTGGCCGGCGGAAATAACCAGAAAACAAGTCTGCAAATCAGCCAGGGATTTGCCAAAACCATCAGTCGTTCCTCGCAAATCGCCGATATTCCCTGCAGTGACACACTGTTTGTGCGGGATATTCAATCCCAGAACAATGTCGTCTGGCGCGGGCAGCCGCTGGATTTGGCGGACATGGTCGGCGGCGGCAACGGTCTGGGTACCGGAAAACCCAACACAGGTATCCGCTGGGACAACGGAGAATTCGCCTCGACCGAAGACTATTATGTCGGTCAGCGCCAGAACAGCACCAATCTGTTTATTGCCACGCCGGACAGTCCGTGTATCGACGGCATATTCTCCCCGGACGGCTCCGCCGGCCCGGTTGCTGTCTCACAAGACGCTGAACATCTCTGGCAACCTCCAAAAACCTGCGGACAATACTGCTATAATATTAATAATTCCGGCCTGGTCAGCCGCGGCACAGGCCGCATCCCGGGCCATCTCCAGTCGCTTGGCGGCCAGGCCTGCGGCGGTCCGGATTATCCGGCCATCTGCATCCACCCCAATGCCGGCATCACATTTGATCTCGAAAAAATCCGTGCCATTCACAGCACGTTATCTTTAAAATCGTTCACCGCCCAATGCGGCCTGTCGGAAACGGTCGTGCAGTATGCCCAGCAGGCCCTGCCCGGCTATCTGCCCAAAGCAAACTTCTACGTCTTAATCGATGGACAGGAGCGGTTTTCAAAAGAGAATCTGACGCCGGCCCATGGAGCAGTCTCCATCGATATAGCCATTGAGCCGAAAGATCGATTTTTAACCCTGATCACCACCGGCGGAACAGAACAGAAGATATCGTACGACTGGTGCCTGTTTGCCAGGCCCCAGTTGAATCCCGAATAACCTTTTGAAAATAAAAACTGAATAGCCGCTGTGACAAGCAGCACGAACAGGAACATCCTGAGACAGGAAAGCGCGTAAAAGAGAAGACATCTGGAAGTGACGATTTGCCTGACAGGATAGAGAGGAATTGATTATGAAAACAAAAAAGGGGTTTACGCTCATCGAACTGCTGGTTGTTGTGGCAATCATTGCAATGCTGATGGCCATCGTTCTGCCGGGTCTTCGAAAAGCCAAAGAGGTGGCTAAAAAGGCAAGCTGCAAATCCAACCTGCATCAGGTCGGCCTGGCATTGGGGGCCTATGAATCCAATGCCGCCTATAACTTCCGGGAAAAAAGCGAAGACAGCGCCACTAACAACCAGGGCAAGGGAAACTGGAGCTTTGTGAACGGCACCGGCGATTATTCCTACGAATGGCAGCCGTGGGCGGTCAAAGACCTGATGGATGCCGGCATTCTACCGGACCGAAAAGCCTTTTTCTGTCCTGCCGAAAAGATCTCGCACACAAAAAATTATTCCCGCGCCAAAGTTCTTGCCGGCGATTTTACGCAATACGACACACAGACACTTGAAAACAAAAACGATACCCCGTTTTTCTGGAGCACGCATATCTGGCTGTGGAAGAAAAAACTTCGAGACAACATTGTCTCAGTGAATAATACATCCAGCGGCATATTGATGGCCGATATGACGCTGGGTTCCTGGGAATTTGCAAAAAGCACGAATGCCAACGTCAAGAATTTACTGAACACCCTTGACATCGGCAATCGATTTCAGCACTTCAATGCCCTGATGAAGGATTACAGCGTCGTCAATCCGGCTGATAAAGACGAGGATATCGTCTATTGGCTCTGGAATTCCGACCGATGGGGAGGTTCCGGATATTAACAGAATCAGATTACATGACTTGGACATATACTATTACTTAAATTTGGAGGTGTAACATGATGAGAACAAAGGTATTTTTTGCAGCTATGGTATTCTGTCTGGCAGCCAGCCAGATGGCGGTGTCGGGCGTGACCGATCCGAACATTATTTCAGGTGTTGCAGCTGTCAACAGTGCAGCAACCGCCCCCGTACTAGTGGATGGGGGACTTCAGAATGGAGTATACCCATTCGTGGATCGTACCAACATGACATTTGCGGATACAGGTCTTTTAGGTAAAATAGATTATATTCAGACCGCCGTAGATGACAAAGCGGACCCTGATGTTCAATATCAGGTGACGGTGGATAAAGCAGGCACACTTTTTCTGTTTATCGATAATCGAGTAGGCGATGATACCATGGATACTCCCCCCACCTTAGGTAATGGTGTGATGGATTGGGTTACAACGGCGGGTTTTGCACCAACAGGCCAGAGTATTAATATTGGAACCCCCGCCACGGTTTACTCATTGGCTATCACCGAGCCGGGAACGATAACCCTCTATGCACAGAATAACGGCTCTACACGAGTAATGTATGTCATTGCGGCTGTGCCCGCCGGATGGAATTATGTCCCGGCAGTCAGCGGTGTCCCTGCAACGGCCAAAGTCGCTCCCGGAGAAACACTGACCGTTGATGCGACGGTCACTGATGATGGTGTTCCGGGCACCGGGCTTTCATTCCAATGGACGACCGTAACCGCTCCGGAAGGTGCCGAAGTAACCTATACACCCAATGCCACATCAGAAGATGTCACCATCGCTTTCTCACTGCAAGGGGAATATACCTTAAAGTTCAGCGCTGCCGATGGCGAACAGACTGCCGAACAGACCGTTCAGGTCACCGTTGCTCCGCTGACCTTTGCCCTGCAGGCAACCAAATTCATCACTGTCTGCAACGACAACAAAACCGCACCAACCAGTCGTTCGATCACAACCGTTACGGATATTCGCAATTTCTATTCTACCACGGATACCCGACGTCGCGTCAGTTACTATTCCTATGATATCGCCAACGTCAAACGTGAAGGTAAGGTTTTCACCGATTGCTGTCTGAAACTGCGGGCCAAAAATCGTTCCTCCTCCGGACATATTTATGTCTATGGCATCAAAGAAGAGTTTGACAATTTTGGCAGTTTTAGCTCAGAAAGCTGGAGCACGATGCCAGGCGTGGTTAATAACCCGGTTCCTCCGCTCGGCAGTGAAATTACAATCGATACGCTTGACAAAGCGGATATCACTCCTCTTCTGATGACAATCATGATGAGCGGCACATCAGAATTCGAATTAAAAGGCCCATCGCCGGCCCTGGATGAATTTCTGAATGCCGACACAGATGGCACCATATTGCTGATGTTTATCACCTACGATCCGCAGAATACTGATTTTGAGATTTACTCACCCACAGACAGCCGTTCCGATGGAACCGATACCGGTCTCAAAGGTATCATTCTTAAAGGAGCAATGTCAAAACCGCTTTGGGCCACCCATCCCACTCCAGCCAATAATACCAGTGTTTCTACATCGCTGACAACTCTTGGGTGGAATAATCCGGAACCGAATCAGCCCGGCGGAATCATCACCTGTGATGTGTACCTGGGCACGACCGACCCCAACACCGCATTGCCGGATTATGGTTATACCACGCTTGCTGCGGGAATTACGGGGGAATCTGTCTCCATCCCCGCCGGAATCTTGCAAACCGAGACCATCTACTACTGGATCGTTGATATTCATGACTCAACTTCCACCGAAGTAACACGCGGATATGTCTGGTCGTTTAACACCAACAATAAAGCCCCCGTCGTCACAACAAGTGCATCCCAGTATCTCTGGCTCAATAACGCCGGCGATCCATCTTCCGCCTCAGCCACACTCACTGGAAGCGCAACCGATGACGGCTATCCCGCTCCATTTACTTTGTTATGGGAATTGGTCAGCGGCCCCGGAGCGGCAACCATTGAATCCAACACCTCCGCAACAACTGCGGTAACACTGCCCGCCGCCGGCGACTATGTATTTCGTTTGACTGCGAACGATACGGATCTTCAAGGTATCGGACTGACCGAAATTATCGTCCGAGCCACACCGTGTCTTGCAGCACAGGCTAAGCCCGGCTACACTGCAATTGTCGGAGACTTTAACAGTGACTGCTTTGTCAACCTGGAAGATTTCTCTACGTTTGCATCGCACTGGCTGGAATGCAACAGTCTGACACCCTGCGAATAAGAATTGAATAAATCGCTCAATTCCATATAATCAATTCGGCAGCCGAGAGGATACCCGTTTCCCTCGGCTGCCGGTTTTTTTGTAATTACAGGAATTGTTGAATGAGTATATTCGAAGCCATTATGCTGATTTGTTTTGGGGCCGCCTGGCCGTTCAGCATCTATAAATCGTGGAAATCGCGGGCCTGTGCCGGAAAAAGTATTATCTTTCTCTATATTGTCCTGATCGGCTACATCGCCGGCATCATCCACAAAGTTCTGCACAGTCAGGATTGGATCATCGCCCTCTACAGCCTTAACGGCCTGATGGTGCTGATGGATATTGTGCTCTATTATCGCAACTGGAAATTATCACGAGTCCAAGTTATCTCAAAATCAGCGACGTAATATGTCGGATAATCGCCCGGGCTGTCTTAGATTTATCCCCAGTAATTTCAATCCAGCCGCCTTGCGGTGTTTTTAACAAAACGCGAGAGGAATCAGCGCCAATCGCCGCCGGACTATTGGCCACAATCATATCTGCGTTCTTGGAAATCAGCTTCTTTTCAGCATTTTGTTTGAGGTTCCGGTCCTCTAATGCAAAACCGACCACCACATGCTTTTTTTTATGCTGCCCCGCCCAGGCAAGGATATCCTCGGTCGGTTTGAGCTTGAGCGTCAGAAGTTTCTTTTCCTTTTTCCGTTTCACTTTAGCCGCATCAACCGGTGTATAATCTGACACTGCTGCCGCCATAATCAGGCAATCGGAGGTCTTGAAATACTTTTTAACCGCCTTGAACATATCCCCCGCCGACACCACCCAAACCACCTCTGCCCCTGTAGGCGGTACCAGACTCGTCGGAGCTGAAATCAGCGTAACCGCATGCCCCGCCTTCAAGGCCGCCGCCGCCAGCGCATACCCCATCCGGCCCGAACTGGCATTGGTAATATATCGTACCGGGTCCAGATATTCCCGAGTCCCACCGGCCGTAATCAAAAATCGCATTTTTTTACCGTTTTTCATCGTTGTCATCCAAACCAAGATAAAATAGAAAGGAATAAAAATACAGGCTAAAAATTGAGAATTTATCTATAATAAATGCAATTACCAGTTATGATATATCCACATAAAGGACCGGCATCATTTTTCCAGAAATTTTGCATAATCCTGTCCTTGCTTTCGTCAACATTATAAACGGACAGGAATAAGAAAGGACCCTTTTGGACGAACGTTCGGATCAGTTTTTAACAACCCAGTCCCGGCTGGGAGACAAGACGGCCTATGAGCAGCTTGTCCTGCGGCACTATCGCAATGTGCTGGGCCTGTGTTATGCAATCCTGATGAACTTTAATGATGCACAGGACGTCTGCCAGGAGACGTTTCTGCGGGGCTTTGAAAAATTGCAGGATTTACGGGACGATTCGCTCTTTGCAAACTGGATCCATCAAATCGCCAGACGCATGTGCGTGGATGGCCTTCGCCGGCGTAAAAAAAGCCAGTTTTTTTCGACCCTGAATGAGCAGCCCTGTTCATCCGACGGCGATTACTCGGATTTAACTACGGCCATAGCCGGCCTGCCGGACGATTATCGTATTCCCCTGGTGATGTATTATCTGGACGGCCATGATGAACGGGCTATTGCATCGCACCTGGGAACATCGCAATCCACCGTATGCCGCCGAATCCAAACGGCAAAACAATTGTTGTACGAAAGACTTTCGGAGTAACAAATATGAATATCAATCCATGTCCAAATCACAAGACGGATATTGATGCTTACTGCCGTGGGCATCTGTCACCGGCTCAGGCCGCTTCACTGCAGGAACACTTGTCAGGATGCAGTCCGTGCAGCCGCTACTATGACATGTTAATCCAGCAGGACAAACAATTGAGTGCATGGGCGGATTCACTGGACAGTCGGATACAGGACGGACAGAACAGTCTGCTGCAGCGACTGCGGGAAAAAGAAGTCTCTTCTGCCCCATTAGAAAGGTCTTTGGGGTATCGCTATATATGGCATACTGCAGCCGCCGCCGTACTGATTGCGGCTGGTTTTTTCTCGGCTCGTCTGCTTCAGCCTGCCATCAGCAAAGAACAGCTTTTTGCAGAGTGGTCACAGACGATTCAGCCGCAGATGGAACAAAAGCTGGCCGAAGCCGTCGCCCGGCAGTTGCGCCCGGAACTACTGCAAATGCGAAATGACCTTGCCGACAAGATGACCACGCAGATCAGTGAGTCCACGGCCCAGTCCGTCGCCTTGTCACAGGCTATGAATGCCAAACTGATTCGCGAATTTGCAGATGCCGTCCAGACCGTTCAGAGCCGGGATCGTCAGGTCGTTTCAGACGCACTGCTGCGGCTGGAAGAAAAACGCCTGCAGGACAAAAAGCAGACTCAAAAAGCCGTCACGTCTCTGGCGCTGGCTACCGGCGAGGAAATCGCGCGCACTCGCCGACAGTTGTTCGAGGCCAGCCCGGTGTTGTTTGACTCATCAAATACAAATCAATAATTTTAACTGAAAGGTTCACTTATGACTTCATGTATTCGATTCATGACCGTGGTTTTACTGGGCATCTTCTCCGGTTTTACAGTTGCACAGGACGATATGTCTGAACTGGCACAGGATATCGCCGAAGCTCAGGCTGAAATTATTGAAGCTCAGCAGGAAGCTCTCGAAGCTGTTCGAGAAGCCCAGCAGGCAGCAATAGAAGCCCAGGCTGAGGCTCAGCAGGCCGCCCGGGAAACACAGGGTGATGCTCTTGCAAAACAGGGTCAGGCGATTGGTTTGGCTGCCGGGAAAATGGCTGGCGACCTCGTCGGAAGCTTCCGCGGCAAAATGCCGCATTATATGGGCGGTATGGGCGGCGGTTGGGCTGCCAGTTCCGCTCCGTTTGCCGACAATACCTCTTCGCTGATTATTCCCGGCCAGAAAACCACCTCTGAAACCATCCGGCAGATTCGTGAAGACATGCGGGTCATGTCGCAGATTTGGGATGATACGGTTAATCCGGATGCTCAGCAAGGGTGGTTTACCATGCGATTTGTCGGCGGTTTGTTCAATACCAACGCCATGACATCACAGATTTTCATCGGCGATTACGGTGTTATTTTTCTGCAGCATGTGGATTATCCCCTGATGCCGACAAATCAGGTGGAAGCCCAAGCTCAACCCAAAGACCCTGCAGCGGACGAGGTCTGGCAGAAGACCAAAAAGAAACTTCAGGGACAACCTGTTGACGAACCGTCTCAATCCGAACAGGGGGAAGCTTATGACGCGGACAAAGTGGAGGCTTTAAAGGAAAAATGCATCAAGGCGTTTCGTCATGCAGCCAACATCCGCAATCTTGAAGCTCAGCAGTGGGTGGTCCTGGTGATACGCTGCACCTCCCAGGACGAGGTCATGCCGGTTGAAGAAGAAAACACAGAGACCCCGATGGATAACTCGTCCACGCTGATACTCCGTGCCGTAAAAAAGGACATTGATGCCTTTGCCAAAAATCCGGACAATCTGGAACAATTCAAAAAAGCCGTTCAGGTTCTGACATACTAATCACGGAACCGCCACAATAAAACAGGGCGTTCTTTCTGTAACCAGACAAAAAGAACGCCCTGATCGTTTACAGCCAGCTTAGATCGTACGGACAGCCGCCAGAATCTCGGCCGTTTCCGCCATGCGTCCGGCCCCCACATCGCCGCAGGCCAGCCGACCTTCGGCAGGACCGATGAACTGGACTTTTAATTCCTTCTTTAAAATCTCAACATTTCTCTGCACAATCGGATTGTTCCACATCCGCGTATTCATCGCTGGGGCAAACAGGGTAGGTTTCTGCCAGCAGGCACACAACGTCGTGCTGAGCAGGTCATCACAGATTCCCGCGGCTGCCTTGGCGATGATGTTGGCCGTGGCCGGTGCCACCACAACAATCTCCGCCGCAGTCGCCAGGTCAATATGACCAATCTTAAACTCGTCCGGCGCCGACCAAAGGCTCGTATAAACGGCATTGCCCGTCACTGCCTCAAAAGTCTTGGGGCAAATTAGTTCACAGGCCGCAGCCGTCATAATCGTATAGACAGAATATCCCTCGCCGGTCAGCTTGCTGGCCAGATCCGCGGCCTTATAAGCCGCTATCCCGCCGCTGACACCCAGCAGTACCGTTCGCCTGCCCTGCGATGGAATGCCGTCCTGAACCATAACTTACAGCGTAAATTTCTTTTCCGGTTTAGCCGGGCCGCCCAGGTCCAGAGCAATCTTGCCCTGACGGATCTCTTCGACCACAATTTCAACCGCTGTCTTGCCCTCGGTGTTTTCAACCAGAGGACGACTGCCTTCCATCATCTCCAGCATCCGCTTTTGAATCAGCGATGACAACTTAAACCGACCGCCAACCTTACTCAAAACTTCGCCGTCTTTCAGTGCTTCAATCATTATGATCTCCTGTTACAACTGGATTAATTGTACAACTTCGTCAATCGCCCGTTCAAGCTGGTCATTGACCACCAGGTGGTCATATCGCTGTTGGGCAATTTCTATTTCTCGCTGCGCCGCATCCACGCGGCGTTTTTTGCTCGCTTCATCCTCGCCGCGTCCGCGTCCTTCCAGACGCCGCAGTAGTTCTTCCGTACTCGGCGGCATAATAAAAATCATCATCGCCTCCGGATACTGCTGTTTGACCTGCAGTCCGCCCTGCACGTCAATTTCAAGAATCACCGCACGACCCGCCGTCAAAGCATCTTCCACCGGCTGGCGGGGTGTCCCGTAATAATTGCCATAGACATTGGCATATTCAATAAACCCCTGTTCGGCAATCCGTTTTTCAAACTCTTCCGGCGTAATAAACCAGTAGTCTTTACCATTCGTTTCGGCATGGCCGGGCTTGCGCGTCGTGCAGGACACGCTCAAAAACGCATTAGCCCGCCCAACCGCTTCCCGGCACAGGGTGCTCTTGCCTACCCCGGACGGTCCGCTGATGACTGCCAGTTTTCCTTTTCGCCCTGCCATAGTCGCCTACTCAACGTTTTGAACCTGTTCCTTGATTCGGTCGATCGCACACTTGATGTCGATGACGCACTGAGCAATGACCGCATCCGAGGCCTTGCTTGCAATCGTATTGGCTTCCCTCAGCATTTCCTGTGTAATAAAATCGAGACGCCGTCCCACGGCATCACCTTTTCTGCAGCAGGACTCAAACTGGGTTACATGCGAATCCAGACGGGTGATTTCTTCATTGATGTCACTGCGGTCGGCATAGATCGCAACTTCACGGGCCAGCAAATCGTTGTCGATTCGCAATTGCGCCTGAGACAGCAGCTCTTCGACGCGTTTTCGCAGTTTTTCGTGATATTCCCGCACCACGGCGTCCTTGCGCTGACGAATCACCTCCAGATCATCCCGCATTTTCCGGCAATGGTTCAGCAGGTCCTCAGCCAGAGCTCGACCTTCTTCCAGCCGGCTTTGCTTGAGCTGTTCCAGCGCCTCGGAAGACAGCTTCAAAATCGTATTTTTCATTCGCTCGGTATGCTCGGCATCCGGGATAATCGGCTGTACAATCCCCGGCAGCCCCAGCATCGACGCCAGATCAATGGTGCATTCGCTGGCATCGCCGGGCACCAGCCGCCGCAGCCGCCCGACATAGGCATTCAGCGTATTTTCATCAATATCAAATAGGGCCTGGCCTGATACATTCTTCATCCGCAGCGAATAATTCAGCGTGCCCCGCTGAATGCTTTCCCGGGTCAGTTTCTCGATCTCGCCTTCCAGAAACGCCGCGATATCCGGCAGACGCAGGGCCGCCTTGAAATACCGGTTGTTGACCGAGCGAATCTCGACGGTATAAACCACCCCCTCGATTTCCGCACAGGCCTGGCCGAACCCTGTCATGCTGGTAATCATATCCAACTCCGCAATCCGGATTTATTGTGCAGCTTCATTGCCCGCAGGTGCGGCAGGCTGTTCAGCAGCAGGCTGGGCAGGTGTCGCAGGTTGTTCGGTCGGTTGTGCCGCCTCAGGCACAGCCGCCGGAGCCGGTGTTTCGGTTGCCGTCGGAGCGGGCTGTTCGCTGCCGGTGGCTGCAGGGGCCGTCGAAGCGGGAGTCTGGGACGGTGCCAGCAGGTCCAGGGAATCCGACGGACGCATGAACATGCCCATACAGACCGTCATCAGCAGCCACGCCGCCGTCAGACCAATCGTCAGCCATGTCAGAAAGTCTCCCGTGCGTGTTCCCAGCAGGCTCGACGCGCCGGCACCACCAAATGCTGCGGCCAGTCCGCCGCCGCGACCCTTTTGCAGCAAAACCACCACAATCAGAGCAATCGCAATCAGAACCCACAGCACAATCATTGCGTGCCAGAATAACGAAATCGCCGCCAACGGAAGCATCATATCTGTCTCCTAAATTTATATCGCCTTGGTTATTTCTAAAGTTTTATTTCGATATAACGCCGCCGGTCCGCAATACATCGACACCGGCTTTTGCGATTATATCCGTATCGTTTGGTTTATTTCATGGACGCCTTGATCATCGCCGCAAAATCCCCCGCCTTCAGGCTCGCCCCGCCAATCAGCAGTCCATCGACATCCGGCTGGCTCATCAATTCGGCCGTATTGGCCGGCTTGGCCGAACCGCCGTACTGAATCCGCAGGGCATCGGCGATGGTCTTGTTGTACATTTTGGCAATCAGTCCGCGAATCATCGCATGAACCTCCTGGGCCTGCTGCGGAGTGGCATTGATGCCCGTCCCAATGGCCCAGACCGGCTCATAGGCAATCGTTACCGCCTGAATTCGTTCCTCGCAGATGCCTTCGAGACCTTTTTTGACCTGGTCAGCCACAACCTGGTCGGTCTTGCCGCCCTGCCGCTCTTCCAGCAATTCGCCCACGCAGAAAATCGGCAGCAGCCCGCCGTCAATCGCCGCATGAATCTTCTTGTTGATCAAAGCATCCGTTTCGCCGATGACATGCCGACGTTCCGAGTGCCCGATAATCGCATACGAACAGCTCACGTCTTTGAGCATCGCACAACTGATTTCGCCGGTAAAGGCACCGTTGGGCTGATGAAAGACATCCTGGGCACCCAGCGCCACATTGGACGAACTCAGGGCCGCGGCCACACTCTGCAGATACACAAACGGCGGGCAGACTGCGATATCCACACTGTCCACCTGGCCCACCTCAGCCACAACACCCTTGGCCAGCGCCACCGCTGAGGCCGCATCCATATTCATTTTCCAGTTGCCTGCTAAAAACGGCTTTCTCATAATCATCTCCAAAATTCGTCGTTTCGTATCCTGCCGCCAGCCCAATGCATCATGCTGAGCGAAGCGATAATTTTGTTCATCCGTCGGCACGACGGATTCCACAATTTTTATTTTTTACTTTTACCTTTTTATTTTTTTACAGCACCGACGTGCTCCGCGGAAAGCTGCCCAGCACCGACAACTGCACACAATGCTGCTTGGCCTCCTCCAGCGCCTTTTTCACAGGAGCATCCAGCTTATGACCCAGAAAATCCACAAAGAAATAATATTCCCATTCGCGTTTCTTATTCGGACGCGACCCGATATTAGTCATATTGATATTATAATCTTTAAACACATTCAGCACATCCACCAGCGCCCCCGTTCGGTGTGCCGTACTGAACAGGATAATCGTCTTGTCATCGCCGGTCGGCTTGGCATCCTCGCGCCCAATGATCAAAAACCGCGTAATATTGTTCGAAATATCTTCGATATCCTGACACAGAATCTTCAGTCCGTACGCCTCTGCCGCCACCGCCGACGCAATCGCTGCCGCCCCGGGTTCCGTGGACGCCAGTTGCGCCGCCTTCGACGACGACGCCATCGGAATAAGCTGGGCATCCTTGAACGCTCCGGCCAGCCAGTTGCGGCACTGGGCAAATATTTCCGGTTGCGAATAAATCTTCTGTATCGCACTCATCGGGCAGTTGGCCATCAAGTTATGATGAATCGCCATGTGCACCTCGGCACAAATCATCACATCCGTCTCGACAAACGCATCCAGCGACTCACGCACCCCACCGCCGGCAGAGTTTTCAATCGGTACAATCCCGAAATCGCTGTGCCCCTTGGACACTTCCTCGAAAATCGCCCGGATATCCGTCGCCGCTTCGTAATCCACACTCTGGCCGAACTTCAATATCGCCGCGTTATGGCTGAAACTGCCCATCGGCCCAAGGTACGCAATCCGCAGCGGACGTTCCAGAAAGAACGACCCGCTCATAATCTCGCGCCATACCGCCGCCAGCGCCTTATCCGGCAGCGGGCCCGGGTTGCTCCGGGCAATCTTATCCAGCACGGCCTTTTCCCGGTCGGGTGCATAAATCGGCGTATCTCCGGCCGCCTTCAGCTTGCCGATTTCCACCACCACCCGCGCACGCTGATTGATCAACTCAACGAGTTGTTCATCCAAACCATCAATTTTCTTGCGAAGTTCTTCTAACGACATCGCTTCCCATTTCCAACAAAACGGCTCGTTTTGTCAGACACGTTGAGTCGGCTGTTAGTGGAATCCATCCTGGCTGATTTTTTCAGAATGGGTTTATGTACCATAATTTACGCGTTTCGTCAATCGAAAACCGCCCCTACCCCGCCCATTCGCATAAATCCCCATTTATATTATCTAAATACGGATATATATTTACTATTATATGTTATATAAATCGGTGCATTTAAAGATGTTCTGACTACATTGGAGTTATTTTATCAGCATATATGTGCTTTTCAGTACCGCTTCCAGTGTCAACTCCTGTGCCTTCCGTGCCTGCTCCAGCGACACCCCCGGCCCAACATGAATAAATCCTGCCGATGTACAACAGTTTGCCTTTGAACGATTCTCATACCGCTTCTGATACCCCATCGCCAGACAGGCAATATAATTACATAGAAAATCCCCCGGATCCCCCTGCTCATCAATCCAGGCCTTAACACCCAACCCCGCTCTATTCACTACCAACTCAATCTGCTCGGCTGGCAGGGTCGTAGAATAGGTCTTTCCAGCCCATGCCATCATCTCTAAACTATTTTTATCAGGGAACTTAGGATCAAGATAGTCCGGCGACCACTGCTCACGCACTACCGCCCGCCGTTCAATCTCCCATGGCCCCTGCCCCATCCCATAACAGACAATCGCTATCGGCTTATATTTTGCCACAATCGTCTCAAAATCTGAAAAAGTATCCTGATAATCCACCCCCAGAACCCCATCTCCCTTGGGATTTTGATATGGATTGGCCGGGAAAGTCGGGAAAAAAGCGTATACGTCATACCCCATCGACTTCCAGCTTTTCCCCTTCCAGCCATCCGGATTAATCATCGGATCGGTGCAAAACTCCCGCAGCATCTCATTAGTCACTGGCCAATACCCCGTCAGCACGACATTCCGCCGGGTCTGCCCGCACCCCGCCGCACACAGGCCCACCAAAACCAGCCATACGACATACTTAAGATGAATTTTGCTTATCGTTTTCATAAGCCAAAAAGTACCACCAAATTCCCCTTATGAAAAGAGATTCCTCAAAAGAATAACAAATGAGGCTGCGATGCACCGCAAAAATCAAAGCCGGTATCCAATCGCTGTCAGGCAATTGATACCGGCCTCGGTTATTAATGGTACAATATATCGTTGTTATTTTTTACTGCGAACTGTTTCCTTGATCCGCTGGATGTGTCCCCGGCCCAGCGCTTTGACCTCGCAGCCCAATTCGAAATAGCGCCGGATTTTCTTGTCATCCAGAATACCAAAACAGTCTATCACGGCCAGCGGCGCTCCTGCCCACTGGACAATCTGGTCAGGATCCAGATTCAGATAAGGTTCGTGCGGAACAGCAAGAATAACGGCCTCAGCCCCCTTGAGCGCAGCCGCCAGATCGGACTGAACCCTGAGTTCATTCAGATGTTCCTGATTGCGGAAGAAGCGTGCCCAGGACTGGCCGGGTGCAGGATAGGTCTCCTGGCTTTCAAGTTCGTACCAGTGTTCCAGATATGGATCATGAACATGCATTTCGGCACCCATTTCGGTAAGCCGCCGGACCACAATTTCCGATCCGCTGTATCGCGTATCGGCAACATCCTGTCGATAGCTGGCGCCGCAAAGCAGCACATTAGCACCGGCGATATAACGACCCATATTACGAAGGGCATCGCGGGTCAGCGTCGCAGCACGCAGGCCGCGGGTATCATTAATGTCGATGGCAGTGGTGGTAATTTTGAAGATATCATCATCGAAACCGAGCAGATGTTTATACGCCCAGTAACCCAGCCCGCCGTCTTTGGGCAGACAATAGCCGCCGACGCCGGGGCCGGGGAAAATCATATTGCTGTGAGTCGGTCGCATCTTGATGGCATTGATGACTTTAATCAGGTCAACGCCATTGCGTTCGGCAAAGACCGACCACTCGTCGAGAAAGGCCAAAATGGTGGCGCGGTAGGAGTTCTCGACAATCTTGGTAGTTTCCGATTCGATGGGGCGGTCCATCACCGTCAGCGGGAATTTCTCGGTGTTCAGCACTTCGCGGAGGAATTTTTCAACACGAGTACGGGCCTGTGCATTGCACCCGGAGCAGACACGCCAGAAGTCACGGATGGATGACACATAGTGCCGGCCGGGCATGACACGCTCAAAACTATGACTCAGCAGGGGCTCAGCATCGATTTTGCGGGCCTTAAAGGCCTTTTTAAGAATGGGCCAGGCAACAAATTCCGTTGTGCCGGGGGCAACCGTCGTTTCAATCAGCACAAGGCAGCCGGGCTGAATCTTTTTGCCGATGGTCTTCATCGTCGCCTCAAGAGCAGCCATGTCGGCCTGACCTGTGCGGAGATTGCCAAGGTCGCGCTTGGTATAGTCACACTGAACGTCAACAACTACACAATCCGCCAGTGCCAGGCAGTCCGAATTATAGGTCGCCGTCAGGGTCTTTTTCTCGAGAACACAGCGGGCAATCATCGGGTCCACTTCCGGATCCTCAGCCTTGACGGGCGAAAGCCCCTGGTTAAGCATGGGAATCTTCCAATAGCTGCGGGGACTGGGACGCTGACAGCCAATGACAAATTTGCTGGGCTTGCCGGTCGTCTTATCGACCGTATCCGCTACAATCGCGGCCATCACGGCACCGACAAAACCAACCCCCATGACGACGACGACTTCTTTGCCTTCTTTACGGGCGGCGGCGGCCAGCATTTCCAGACGCTGCAGTTCCGCGGCATACTCCTCTTTTGGCGGGATGGGATACTTTTCACCTGACGGGCTGACTGAATAATCGCTCATTTTGCGGGCCTCCGGAATGTTTTCGGTTATATCTCAAATCTGGACATATTATAATACATAATGTCGGCAAAAAAAGCGGGAAAGTGAACAAAATTTTAATTACAGAGCATATTTTTTACTGAATCCTATTTGAAATACTCTGTTTCATGGCAGCAAAATACAGTCGCATCCATCATGCGATTCTGCTGCTTGCGGAATAATCATCCCTTTGGGTATAAAAAAACCAGAGCCGCTTTATCGAAGATAATCCAGCGGCTCTGGTCTGATACTGTCACAAACAAAGAAGAGGTCCTTGTCTGTCGAGGTATGCAATTGAAGGAATCTTAAATCCAGATTAGATTAATAGGTATAGGGGCACGTCGCAGACATCGCTCCTTTTCTTGGCCATGAATAGCGGAAACTGTTGTACATTTTTCCGATAGAGGTATCCGTATATTCCCACGGAGAAACCAATTCCACATGCCCGTCAACAAACACGGCATTGCCTTTTCCATTATCCTTTTTCTTGACCACGGTTGCATGGTAGGTGGCGATGCAATCTCCCGGATACCCTGCCGGATCCCGCGGATGCCGCGCCCAGAAACAGGTATCATTCAGCACATGGCTGGCCAGGTTGACCGGCGTGGCAATCTTCCAGGGAGTCTCTTCAACAAACAGTAATACACCCGCCGTATTTTGAACCTCACTTTCACGAAACACACCCAATGGTTTTGTTTGGTTATTGATCGTCACCGGGGCTCCCAGGTAATTATTCTGGCTATAGCAATACTGGGGGTCATACGGAATCGTACAACTCGTATGCTCACTGTGTATTTTGGCAAAATTAAGAAAAACCGGACAGACATGAATGTTGGGTGATGAAAGATAGGGCCAGAGCGGACCCGCATTACGGGTATCATAGGAAGGGCTGGCTCGTTTATTGTGCCACTGGCAGGTATTCCATGTATTGGTTGCCCTCCCGTCAAAAATCGAATAATGTGAATAAGGATACAATTGATCATGATCAGACAGGTACATTTTCATTCCATAGGCATATTGCTTGAGATTGGTCTTGCACACCGTCAAACGAGCATATTCTTTGGCTCTGTATAAAGCAGGTATGATTATGGAAAGCAGTAAGGCAATGATGGCAATAACCACCAGCAGCTCGATAAGCGTAAAACCCCGCCTTTTCATGAGAATCTCCTTATAGATTATGGTACGCATGCCGGGCTTGTCTGGCAGCCATGCCAAACAAGCCCGGCACATGATTTATTCTGAACGTTGAGTCAAAGTACTCGATTGGGCACAGTTGCATCCCATGCCCAATCGAGAAATGTATATCAGATTAATTCGCCGGCTCAATAATATTCGTATTCAGCCAGGCCTGGGCCATCAGAGCAAAGTCACCCAGATTCACAACGCAGTCGTCATTCAAATCGTACTCGACATCCGCGACACAAACGGACTGTCCGGAAAGGTCGGCATACATGTGCCCGATTTCCTCTTTGGTCAGAGCATAATTCCAGATGCTCACTTCGTCGATCAGGCCTGCATAATCAAACGTGCCTGCAGGCTCCTGGACGCCAATCATCAGAGGCGTGGTTGTCAGGCCGACTGATCCGCCAAAGGAGGCCTGGTTCTGAAGAACGCCGTCAACATAAACGCTCAGAACTCTGCCCGTGGATGTGACTTCGCAGGAGACAACAATAAAGTGCCACTTGTCATCAAGCACATTGCTGGTCCCGTGAAGGTCTCCATAGCTTCGGTAAGAGTGTGTTCCATTTCCGCCATTGGTCGTCATCGCCCAGCCTCTGGCCCAGGTGTTATCCTGTTCCTTGGAGACAACTCCGCCTTCAGTAACTGCCTTAACCCAGGCACCTGCCGTCAGACCCAGCGGATAGAAATTGAAGACATCCTCAGTGCCCGGAACAGTGACATACTTTCCATCACCACCAACAAGACTGAGAGCCTGACCGCTGATGCCGTCGCCGACATACACCGGACCGTTGGGGTCATCATACGTGCCGATCCACCCATCCACCGTATCCGTCAGCGTATTGTCAAAGGTCCAGTGCGCCATTAGACGCTTGGTCCACAAATAAGCCGGGACAGTGGTGACACCTTCGGGCAGAGCCCCGTTGGAGACGTTACAGGTATAGGCGCCTTCATTGGCCTTGGACACATTTTCAATCGTCAGCTCTGCCGTATTGGCACCCTCAATCGCTGTCCCATTAAAATACCACTGGAAATTGACACCGTTAAGATGCTGGGCCGTAAAGACCGCTGTTGTGCCGGCGTCGATGGTCTGCGATGCAGGTTCTTTGGTGATCACAGGAACCGGAGGCATCGTCGTAAAAGACCATACCATCCCGTCAATGTCATTCACATCGGTCACTTCAACAATCCGCCAGGAATAGTTGGTGTTATAACTCAGATTAGTCACGTCATACGATGCACGCTCGCCCGTATTGGCTATCTGGGCAATAAAATACAAATTGGGATCGGCCGGATTGGCGAAATTCGCATACAGCTTGTGATTCGTTACCGCCGGATCCGTCTGGGCATAATTAGCCGGATCGCGGGCTGGATCCCAGCTCAGTGTCACATTCAACGGGACGTTGGCCTGAAGATTCGCCGGCGACGGATTCAGGGCCACACCGGGCAGCAGTTCTGAAAAAGTCGTCGCAACCATACAATCATCCCACTGGGTCTGCGCACCACTGGCCAGACGAACCGATGTATTCCAGTTGGTATTCGTATAGGTAAGAGTCACATCCGCTGAATTATCCGAGGCGCCGTTGTCCCAGTCATTGCCGTCCGGATTGACCCAGAGACGCAGTTGGTCGCCGTCAAAATCGATCGCAGACACCAGATGATACGTCTGCCCGATCACCACCGGAATGGTGCTCAATGCCTTGGCTCCGCCGGAAATCTCGATGCCGAAGAACATGAAACCGCTGGTCTGACCGCCGGGCTGTCCGAAAAAGATGCGTTCAGAGCCAAAATCATAGCCGCTGAAGCCGCACCAGGGATTTTCCACAACCTGGGTCATCTTGACGCCATAGTAAACCGTTCCTGCAGCACGAAATGCGCCAAGCCGTTCGTCGGTGTCAGGATTGGACGCGGTGCCTTCAGAGGGGCCATTGTACTCGCGCCGGGCGCCGCTGTCACTGGTGACCAGCACGCCGTCCTGCACATTCGCCGTGTTAAACACATTATCCCAGTCGGATACGGTACCTGTGTGTGCTTTGGTTACATTATTCCAATCCCAATATAATCCTCCGGTCTTCCCTGCAATATTGCCGTTTGGATAATCGAAGTAATCCACGCCGATTATCTCCGCCTGCACTGCACCCATCAGCAGTACAACAAGTGCTAAACTTAATATTGAACACCTACCCATGGTACACCTCCACATGCCGTGACTCTGTTACCATTCTATAACCACGGCGACAATAGAACGGTATAGTAATAGTTAATTCACAATTAACCGGTAATTAGTCAGAAATATCCAGTTCCAGTCTCGGATTTAAAAACAGGGCCCAGTTATACGCGTTGCCGCTGTCGGATTCGGTCACCGCCAGTGAGACAAAACGATCAGCAGAATTCAGTGCCACATCAATCTCAAAGCCTCCGTCACTGACCCGCATGGGCTGACTTTGCCGCACCTTGCCGTCCACCAGAATCCAGAAAACAACACAGGAATCATGATCGGTAAACCGGGTGGTCGTCTGGGACACTCCCGCCCGGGCACGAAGCCGCACCGGCACAACCGCAGGCAGCGACCGGCGAATGGAATCCAGGTCGAACGTGATGCCTAAATTGGAATGCAGCGTCAGCGCCGCACCGGTCACCTCGACCGGGGTGATCCCGTCCAGCATCAACGGGTGCCGCGGCACCCCTATGCCCTCATGCCATGCACCGTTAAACGGATAACCCCAGATCAGACCCGAGGTTTTACCAAACGCATCGCAGGTCAGGCCGGTGGTGGATACCTGGGTCGGCTGGGCATCATATCCCGGAGTGAAAATACTGTCGATAAACGCAAAATCGGGGGTCACTACAAAACGATGTGCTGCGGCGCGATTTACGGTCAGAGCGGCATCCAGGTCAGCACGAAAATCACCGGTCTGCGGATCAATCCCGCCCAGCACTTTGCCGGAACCAAAACCATTGCCGCCTCCGACAATATCAGCCAGGTTCAACTGCCGGCCATCCAGTATCGACCCGTTCACTTCGGACAAGTCGCGGATAAACATCGATTGTTCCGCACGACGCAGCGATTCATCAAGCTGCTGGTCTGCGGTAACAACCCCTGCCAGCCCGCCAAGAAGCCGCCGCCCGCCGCCATGCCGGATCGGATCCGAGCCGCATCGTAATTCCACCTGCCCCTTGAAGACATGCGCCTCGGTACGTCCTGTTTTTTCCACCAGCAGCCCGAACTCGGTACCGTAATCCACCACCGTCGCCGACGGCGTGCGGACAACAAAACCCTCTGCACCCGGCGGCACGATAGAGCTGATTTTTCCAAATGAAATATAGAATTGATTGGTATCTTCGGCACAGAATTCCGCCGGCCCCTGTATCAGAATCTCCGCCCCGCTGTCCATGCGGATCTTAACCAGACCCGCAGCCAGTTGTCGCGGCGTATCGGTATTATAGAGGCGTGTCCCGGTTTTGCCCTCAAAGGCATGATCCTGCCATCGGGCGGCAACGCTTTCAAACAGGGTCGCCGTCGGCAGTGTAACCTGCCGCGGATGCCGGATGACATAACCAATCACCAGAAACATCGCCACCCAGCCCAAGATCGCCGTGTACAGACTGAGCCGGGAGATTCTGCGCGGCAGTTGAAGCTGGCGTCGTTTCTCACGGACCCCCATGATCAAGGCCGGCGTCTGGGCAGCCGGGCGAATCTCAATCGTTTCAGCCTGGCGTTCCTGCTCCGCCAGCGCCTGCCACAGGGACATATCCAGCGATTTCGAATCGGCGGCCCCTTTCGGCACAAGCGTCAGCCCGGAATCAAGCTTGACCTGAAGCGCTGAATAATTTTTGACAAACTCGCAGTATCGCTCGAGGTGTTCAGGACTGCTGACCAGAATATCCTGAAGCTGCCGGAGTTCCTGGTCGCTCAGACCATTTTCAAGCAGATTTAGAATCAGGATGTCAAATTCCATTCTATTCATGAGACTGTTTAAAGTTCCTGCTGAGCCACGGTGCGCTGAATACACACCCGCATCAGCTCAAAAATACCGACTAATCGTTTATAAACCAGCCGCGGAGAACCGCCGATCTGCTGCGAGATTTCCTTGACCGGCACATTATCCTGGTAACGCAATTGAAGCAACTGACGCTGATCGTGTTCCAGTTTTCGGATGCACTGCTCCAGGGCGTTAAGACGCGCGTGAAAATCCGCCGACGACTCGGACGCCTTATCACACATCGTTTGATAGCACTCTTCCGAAAACAGCATCTTCATTTTCTTGTTGCTGCGAAGATACTCAAATGCCTTGTTGCGTGCGATGGCAATCGCCCAGGCGCCAAAGTTTTCCCCCTCCCTGAACGTATCGAACTTTTCCCACATCGTCGCCGCCGTCTCCTGCAGCAGCTCCTCGGCGGCATTGCGATTGTGCAGCAGCATCATTAAAAACGCATACACACGCCCCTGTACCGTAGTGTACAGGCTGAAAAATCGTACGCTTTTGTTATCTTTCTCG
>CAZKAI010000056.1:4177-27146 GCA_964550565.1 uncultured Pirellulales bacterium | reverse complement strand
CGGATTATCCGGGTCGATTGGTTGAAGTGAGCGATGGTTCGTATGTCCCTTCAGGAAGCTCTCAATATCGTAATATCGATGCGGGAATGGGGGTACAAATGCCCCTTCAGACAGGCGGTGAACTTCAGTTCAATCTGACCGATTCCCGTGATAAAAATCTGCAATCGGGAAGTCTCTTTTCTCCGTGGTATGAAACGGGTTTTACATTTTCGGTCAGCCAGCCGCTGCTCAAAAATGCCGGTACTCGAGTGAACATGCATAGTATTCGGCTGGCGCGATACGATAAGCAGATTACCGATAACGCAACCAAGCTGGAAGTGATCCGGGTCTTGGCGGCGGCGGACCGGGCGTACTGGCGGCTTTATGCGGCCCGCCGGGAACTGCAAGTCCGCCAAAAGCAGT
This sequence comes from uncultured Pirellulales bacterium, assembly GCA_964550565.1. GTDB lineage: Bacteria > Planctomycetota > Phycisphaerae > Sedimentisphaerales > Anaerohalosphaeraceae > Anaeroglomus. Next base: position 26,744 of record CAZKAI010000056.1, on the reverse strand, counting down.
ATGAATTGGCTCAGGCACAATTGGACCGGGCCAAACGCCTGGTTGCAGCAGGACAGCAGGCTGATGTGGAGATTCTTCGTGCCGAGGCGGGGCTGGCCAGCCAACTGGCATCAATTATTGCGGCGGAAAATGACCTGCGGTCCCGTCAGCGGGAATTTAAACGCACACTGGATAAACCCGGTATTGATATCGAAACTCCGACAATTGTTATTCCTCAGACGGAAGCGGACCCGGTGTATTATGAACTGGATAAAAACAAATTAATTGTGCTGGCGGAAGAAAACCGTGCGGAATTGCTGGACCTGGAACTGCAGATTGCATCGCGAATCAGCACGATTGATTACCTGAATAATCAGATGCTGCCTTTGGTTACGCTGGATTATCGTTACAATGTTCCGGGTATTGGTGTCACTCGCGATGATGCATACGACATGCTGAATGAAAAGAATTATGAAAATCACAGAATCGGCGTTAGTCTATGGGTGCCGCTGGGCAATGAAGCCGCAAAGAACCGCTTGCGGCAGGCGATGATTTTAAAGCGGCAGACACTGGCCAGTAAAGAAAATCGCAAACTGCTCATCAAACAGGAGGTTCTTGGAGCTGTTGACCAGGTCGAGACCAACTGGCAGCAGATAATGGCCAGCCGGCAGAATGCGATTCTGGAAGGCAGGGTCTATGAAGCGGAGATTCGTCAATTCGAGCAGGGGCTTCGTACGTCGACGGATGTGCTGGATGCCCTGACACGTCTTGCCGTGGCACAGAGTTCTGAAATTAAATCGTTGACGGATTATCAAATTTCATTAGTGGATTTGGCGTATGCCACCGGCACGCTGCTTGGCGCCGGCAAAATTCAGTGGGAACCGATCACGCCTGTACTTCCGGTGAATTAAATGTCCTGCTGCGGGCCTTCGGAAGTTCCATTGCGAAGTGGAAAAAAAAGAAAAGGCCGGTCACGCAGAAGGAGGAGGAAGTAAGAGGGTACTTCCCAGGGCTATTTTTTAATGACCGGCCCAAAGGAGGCGTTGTTGAGTATGGTCAGGTATTGGTCGCCTTCCACCATATAGACTCCGGGTTCAATAAAATAGTTACCTGTTTTTTATTTTTTTTCTGATATTTTTATTTTTTGTTTTTGGGACCGAGAATTTCCGCCAATGCTTTGCACAAACCCTGTATTTGAGCTGGGGTGTGGTCGGATTGAACACTGATGCGAAGGCGTTCTGTGCCGACAGGAACAGTCGGGGGACGGATGGCGGTTAGGTAATAACTTTGCTGTCTTAACTGTTGTGCTGTCTGTACAGCTTGTGCAGCCGAGCCGATGATAGCGGGGATAATATGGGTCGTGCTTTGTCCAATATTCAGGCCTGAGTCGGCGAGTTGTTTTCGCAGGGCATCTGCATTTTGTTTTAAACAAATTCGCCTGTGCGATTCATTCCGAATTAAATTTAATGCCGCCACAGACACATCGGCCAGCACCGGCGAAGGGGCGGTGGTAAAAATGAAAGGGCGTGCCTTATTAACCAGATAATCAATGGCGATATTTGGGGCAGCGACGATGGCTCCGCCGGAGGCCGGGCCTTTACCGAGCGGGGCAATCACCATGTCAATCTGATCTAAAATCCCCAGTTCCTCGGCAAGACCTGCACCCCGGTTTCCCATGCAGCCGACAGAATGAGCCTCGTCGACAATCAGGATGGCATTGTATTTATTTTTCAGCTCAACCAGCGTTTTCAGATCTGCCGTGTCGCCATCCATTGAAAAGACGCTTTCGGTGACAATGTATTTAGATCGGTACAGCGGATTGGCCAAAAAATGCTCCAGCCTGCCCAGATTATCCCGCCGGTAGGTATGAAAGCTCGCCTGGCTGTCTTTGACGGCATCAATAATGGAGGCATGATCCATGCGATCCATAAGGACAATGTCGCCTTTTCCGGGAAGGGTGCTTAAAACCGACTGATTGGCTCCCCAACCCGAGCCGAACAGCAGGGCGGATTCCTTGCCGAAAAATTCCGCCCAGGCCTTTTCTGCCTCGACGTGCGGGCGCATCGTTCCGCTGATGAGACGGGATGCTGCGGAACCCCAGCCGTATTTTTCGACAGACTGAATTGCCGCCTGTCGGATAGCGGGGTGATTGGCCAGGTTCAGGTAATTGTTGCTGCAAAACAGGACACATTCCCGACCATCAATGGCGACAGTTGGCCCCTGGGCCGAGTCGATGCAGGTGCACCTGCGCGTCATCTGTCGAGCCTCAAGGTCCTGTAATTCCCGTGTTAAATGTGTAAATTTGTCCATATTCGATTTTCTGATTGAACTGGTCCCGGTTTTTGGCGATAGTATATGGAATAACGTTATTAATTGGAATATGTATTTATGGGTATCTACGACCGGGATTATCAGAAAGAAACCACTGGCAAAGGCGAGTATTTCGGTACGGGCGGTCTATTTTCCAATGTCCCGCCGGTGACACGGTACATTCTGATTATCAACATCCTGGTATTTGTGGTGATGTTTCTGTTTGGGCTCAGCAAGTATTTTGACCAGTATTTGAGCATTTACCCTGTCAATTACGTCAATATCCTTCAGGTGTGGCGGCTGGTGACCTATCAATTTCTCCATGCGGATCTTCTGCATATTTTGTTCAATATGATGATGCTGTATTTTCTTGGACCGATGCTGGAATCCACCTGGGGATCCAGAGTCTATTTGCGGTTTTATCTGATCAGCGGGGCGGCCGGCGGGGTGGTTTATACACTGCTGGTGCTGGGGCATGTGCTTGCGGCTCTTCCCATGGTGGGGGCCTCTGGTGCGATTTATGGTCTGATGGCCGCAGCGGCAATTCTGTATCCCCGTATGCAGGTGTACATATTCGGGACGATTCCGATGTCGATGAAGACTCTGCTGATTATCGCCGTCATCTGGAGTGTGATGAATTTTCTGGGCGGCCAAAATGCCGGCGGTGAAGCGGCGCACTTATCCGGGGTGGCGGCAGCGGCGGTTTTTGTGTATGTGCTTCCCCGGTTTACCAATTGGCGGCTGGAACGTTCCAAGGGGGCCTGGCAGCGCAAGCTGGAAAAAGAACGGGCGTTTCAGGGGGAAGTGGATCGCATTCTTGAAAAGGTTCATCAGCAGGGACTGGGCAGCCTGACCCGCACTGAAAAAAATACGCTCAAAGAAGCCACACGCCGGGAACAGGAAGCCGCCAGGCGATAAAAGCCGGCTAAAGGCCTACTGATACAATTCTTCTCCTTCAATAACTCGCTTTTGGATGCGGGCCAGATATTCATCCAGTTCCTGAATATTGGCAAAGACATTCATGGCCGGCAGCAGTTTCATGATGTCGAAGACCTTGCGGATTTGCGGCTGCGGATTGACCAGGGCCAGTTCGCCGTAATACCGCATCAGCGACATTTTGGCTTTGATGATAGCACCAACACCGGCGCTGCTGACAAAATCCACGTCCGCCAGATCGAGAATGATGGTGGATATTTTTTTCTGGACCAGTTCATTGATCTGTCGATCCAGTGTTTCGTAGGTATCCGAATTAATTTGTCCGGACAGGATAATCTTGACGGTATTTTTATCCACCTGCTGAATTTTGATATTCAATGGCATTGTTCTGTCATCCTTTTAGCATTACTGAATAGCGATACTGAGTACTTCTTCGGCTTTGCTGACGAAGTGAAACTTAAGCCCGCTCTGGGCTTCTTTTGGTACCTCGACCATATCTTTCTGGTTGCGTTTGGGCAGGATGACGGTCTTAATTCCGGCCTGTTTGGCGGCGAGAATTTTTTCCTTCAATCCGCCGATGGGCAGCACATGTCCTTTCAGCGTGATTTCACCGGTCATCGCCACATCCGGCCGGGCGGGTTTGTTCCACATCAGGGAGACAATCGAGGTGAAAATGGCAATCCCGGCGCTGGGGCCGTCTTTGGGAACAGCACCCGCGGGCACATGAATATGATAATCGTATTTGGCGATATCTTTGGCGGAAATTTCCAGGGTATCCAGGCTGGATTTTACCGCGGAGAAGGCCGCCTGGGCGCTTTCTTTCATGACATCGCCGATCTGGCCGGTCAGCAGCAGCATGCCCTTGCCGGGCATTTTGGCGGTTTCGACGAAAAGTATCTCACCGCCGGTGGGGGTGTAGGCCAGGCCGGTGACGACACCGGGGGTGGCGGCTCGCTGGGCGATTTCAAAGTCGAATTTGGTCGGGCCAAGGATTTCCGCCAGCCGGTTGGGCAGAATCGACAGTTTTCGCGATTTTCCTTCGGCGATGCGAGCAGCGGCAAAGCGGCAGACCGACGCAATGGTTCGCTCAAAGCTGCGTACACCGGCTTCCCGGGTATAGCTGTCGATGATGACCTCGAGCGTTTTATCCGAGAGGGCAAGCTGGTTTTTTCTAAGCCCGTGTTCTTTCAGTTGGCGCGGGACCAGATATTTTTTGGCAATGCTGAGTTTTTCCCGCTTGGTGTAGCCGGCCAGTTCGATAATTTCCATGCGGTCGTACAGGGCAGGGGGAACCGGTTCCATATAATTGGCCGTACCGATGAACATCACGCCGGACAGGTCAAAGGGCTGGTCCAGGTAATGGTCGGTGAAGCTGTTGTTTTGCTCGGGATCGAGTACTTCCAGCAGGGCAGATGCCGGATCGCCGCGGAAGTCCTGCCCGATTTTGTCGAGTTCATCGAGCATGAATACGGGATTTTTCGAGCCGCATTTGCGGAGTTCCTGCAGAATCCGGCCGGGCAGGGCGCCGATGTAGGTTCGCCGGTGGCCGCGGATATCGGCTTCGTCGCGAATGCCGCCCAGTGAGACGCGAACGAACTTGCGTCCCATGGCTTTGGCAATAGATTTGCCAAGGCTGGTCTTGCCAACGCCCGGAGGCCCGACAAAACACAGAATGGGGCTTTTGCCGGTTGGATTCAGTTTGCGTACAGCCAGAAATTCAAGGATTCGGCGTTTGATTTTGTCGAGGCCGAAATGGTCATGATTCAATACTTTGCGGGCACGACCGATATCGAGGATATCTTCGGTTCTGATAGCCCAGGGCAATTCACAAATCCAGTCCAGATAGGTGCGGATGACACCATAGTCTGGAGAGCCCTGATGGATTTTGGCAAGACGGTCCAGTTCCCTTAATGCTTCCTGCTCGACGGCATGGGGCATTTTGGCTTTATGGATTTTATCTTTGAGTTCTTTGAGTTCTTCGCTTTTGCGGTCTTCCTGTCCGAGTTCAGCCTGAATGGCTTTGAGCTCTTCCTGCAGGTAATATTCCCGCTGGCTTTTTTCGATGGAATCCCGGACCTGTCCCTGAATTTTGTGGCTCAGTTCCAGCACTTCGAGCTGATTGGCCAGGTCAACGGAAATTTCCTCCAGACGTTTAGCGGCATCCGGTTCTTCGAGAAGGTCTTGTTTGTCCGGAATGGGAATATTGAGCGTTGCGGCCAGAAAGTCGGCCAGTGCCGACGGGTCCTGGATATTTTCGAGCAGCATGGACGCTTCTTCCGGGACATTGGGACTCAGCGAAATCACCCGATTGGCGGTGTTACGCACACTGACAACCAAAGCCTGAAGTTTTTTGGTCATCCGAGTCCGAGTCGGAACCACCTGGACGCGGGCCTTAAGATACGGGTCTTTCTGGATGAACTCGAGGATTCGAAATCGAACGATACCGTGCACAATGATATTGACGGAACCCTGCGGCATCTTGATGACTTTTAATACTGACGCTGCGGTGCCCACGGAATAGAGGTCGTTTGAGCTGGGGTCTTCGGAATCGGGATTTTTTTGGGCAACAAGACCAAAGATTGTTTTCTGGGGTTCAATATCTGCAATCAGACGTTTGCTGCGTTCCCGACCCACGGCAAGCGGCATGACCGTGCCGGGGTAGGCGACGGCGCTGCGGATGGGCAGAATGCCAATGATTTCCGGCAGACGGAACTCCTGTTCGGTATTATTCGTTTGATTTATATGAGAATCCATTACTTCTTCCAGTTCAACCATTTCCATCTATACTGCGATTCCGCGAGTGTTTTATCCGAGAGGGCCGAACAGTTGTCGATCCACGCATTAAAGAATCATTATATTTATTTATATTGATAAATGCGATAAAATGCCCATTCTGTTCAAACCCAAATATCCGGACAAGGTTTTGTTTTTATTTATTAATCCGAGCACGAAGTGTACTCGATTTATCTCGACCTGAAAAGTAAAAACTTAGAAGATGATAAATGTCTGCTATGTAGAAATCTTGAAGGCAGAGAGGATATTTGCTTGTCAATAAAGGACATTGTGTGGCGGTTATGAAGACAAACAGCCGGGCTGATTTTTGTTGACAAGTTGTATGATTGGTATAAACTATGCGGTCTTATTTTTGTGAAAGAAAGAACTATAATATAGGAACTATGGAGGCTGTACGTGGCATATAATTGCGTAGTACTGGTCAAACAGGTGCCTGATACCAAACGGATTACGGGTCAGGCGATGAACGAAGACGGCACGGTCAACCGCGCAGCGCTTCCGGCGATATTCAATCCGGAGGATCTCAATGCGCTGGAACTGGCACTGAACATCAAGGACCAATTCGGCGGCACGGTGACGGTGATGACGATGGGGCTGCCGGCTGCAGCGGAAGTGCTGCGGCAGGGTCTGTATCGCGGGGCCGACAGGGCGATCCTGATTACGGACCGTCGCTGTGCGGCCAGCGACACGCTGGCTACCAGCTATATTCTGTCCTGCGGTGTCAAGAAGCTCAATCCGGATATCGTGCTGTGCGGTCGTCAGGCGATTGATGGCGATACTGCCCAGGTCGGTCCGCAGTGTGCAGAAAAACTCGGCATTCCGCAGATTACCTATGTTGAGGAACTGATTAAGCTGGACGGCAAGGCGATTGTTGTCAAACGCAATCTCGGCAACGGCTGGCAGGAAGTCAAGGGCAAGCTGCCCGTGCTGCTGACGGTGCTTGATACGGCCAATGAGCCGCGTGTCTGCTGTGCCAAACGGCTGATGAAATGCAAGACGGCTGCCTGCGGCCCGGAGGTCGAGGCCCAGATTCGCGCCGCCAACCCTGGCGCCTCGGATGAGCAGGTCAAGGCGATGGCCAAACAGCAGGGCGAACTGCTGAAGCAAAAAGGCCTCTTAATCGAACAGTGGGATCTGGACATGCTTAATGCCGACCTGCAATGGTGTGGACGTGACGGCTCTCCGACCAAGGTGCATCGGATTCAAAGTGTGGTGCTGACCGCCAAGGAGAGCAAATCCGTTGAACCGACCCAGGCGGGAGTGGATGCCATGATTCACGAACTGATTGTGGACCATACGCTCGGCTAAGACGGACTTGCCGACCTGCTGTCAAACGAAACAGGCCGGAGTAGTGAATAAAAAAAGACTAAAAAGCCCTATGGGCTGTCTGAATATTAAGGAAAAGACGATGATAGATGTCAATAAGCAGGGAGAGGTTTGGGTATTCGCCGAACAGCATCACGGCAAACTTGAGGATACGCCGATGGAGTTGATCAGCAAGGCACGCGAGCTGGCTGACACACTGAAAGTCAAGCTGGGTGCGGTCTTGCTGGGCGACCGTGTTGGGGAGCTGGCCGTCAAACTCGGTCATTTCGGTGTTGACAAGGTGTACCTGGCGGAGCATCCGCTTCTGGCGCATTACCAGACCAGCAGCTACAGCAAGGTCATTGACGACCTGATTCACAAGTACAACCCCCAGATCGTTCTGTATGGTGCGACACCGACCGGCCGCGACCTGGCGCCGCGGATTGCCAGTTCCGTCAAGGCGGGCCTGACCGCAGACTGCACCGACCTGCAGATCGGCACCCACGAAATCAAGAAAACCAACGAAGTCTATGACAATCTGCTGTTTCAGATTCGTCCGGCCTTCGGCGGCAATATCATTGCGACGATTATCAACTATGACCGCTGGCCGCAGATGGCGACGGTACGCGAAGGCGTGATGCCGATGCCTGCCGCCGATGGAAACCGCAAGGCCGAAATCGTGACGGAAAAGGTGCACCTGACCCAGACGGACCTGGCTCTGGAAATTCTGAGCGAACATGTCCAGCAGAAGAAAGTCAACCTCAAGGCCTCGCGTGTCATCGTGGCAGGCGGCGCCGGCGTGGGCAGCAAGGACAACTTCAAACTGGTCTGGGACCTGGCTCATTGCCTGGGCGGCGCTCCCGGAGCGACCCGTGCGGCGGTGGACCTGGGCTTTATCGACCGGGATCACCAGATTGGTCAGACCGGCACGACGGTTCGTCCGAGCCTGTATGTGGCCATCGGTATCAGCGGGGCCATTCAGCATCAGGCCGGCATGGTGGAAAGCCAGAAGATCATCGCCATCAACAACGACCCGTCCGCCCCGATTTTCAATGTGGCGCATTATAAGATTGTCGGCGATCTGAACCAGGTTGTCCCGATGATGATCAAGGCTCTCAAGGAAAAGACGATTAAATAACGCTGACCCATAGCGGATAAGGAAAACAATTATGGCAAATTTCTTTCGCGATAACGACGATATACAGTTTCTGTTTAAGCATTTGGACCTTGAAAACATAGCCGGCTATTCGGAAGAAGGGTTCAAGTACGCGGGCCAGTGCGATTATGCTCCCGCCGACGGTGCCGAAGCCCGGAAAAACTACGAGATGGTGCTGGATGCCCTGGGCCAGGTCAGCGGCGATTTCATTGCTCCCCGCAGCGAAGGTATCGACCGCGAGGGCAACACCCTTAACCCGGATGGCACGGTCAGCTATGCCAAGGGCATTGCCGAGTCGCTGAACGCACTGGCAAAAATGGATGTGATGGGCTTTACGCTGCCGTATCGATTCGGCGGGCTGAACTTCCCGAACACGATTTATTCGATTGCCATTGAAATGGTCTCGCGCGCCGATGCATCGCTGATGAACATCTTCGGTCTGCAGGGTATTGCCGAGACGATCAATTTCTTTGCCGATGAAGATATCAAAAAGCATTATCTGCCCGATTTTGCCTCCGGCAAGGTGACCGGGGCGATGGTGCTGACCGAACCCGATGCCGGGTCCGACCTGCAGGCGGTCAAACTCAGAGCCTTTCAGGATGACAGCGGCCAGTGGTACCTGCACGGCGTCAAGCGGTTCATCACCAACGGCTGCGGCGAAGTGCTCCTGGTGCTGGCCCGCAGCGAGATGGATCGCAGCGGAGGTCTGGGCCTGAGCCTGTTTGTCTGTGACCGCGGCCCGACAGTGCATGTCCGTCGTCTGGAAGACAAGCTGGGCATTCACGGTTCCCCGACCTGCGAATTGTTCTTTGACAATACGCCGTGCCAGTTGATCGGAGAACGGCAGCGCGGTCTGGTGACGTATGTGATGAGCCTGATGAACGGGGCCCGTATCGGGATTGCCGGCCAGTCGATGGGGATTGCCGAGGCGGCCTACCGGATCGCCCGGGATTATGCCCACAGCCGTGAACAGTTCGGCGGCGCGATTGAAAAGCTGCCGGCGGTCCGCGATCTGGTGATCAAGATGAAGATGGATATCGAAGCCGGCCGGGCCTTGCTGTACGAGACCAGCCGGATTGTGGATTTTGAAGTGGGACTCAGCAAGATTGCCGAAGGCCCCGATGCCGAAACGAATAAGGAAGCCGCCAAGGCAGCCAAACAGCAGCTCAAGAAGATTAAACGTCTGGCGGCGATGCTGACCCCGATGAGCAAAGGCTACTGCTCCGAGATGTGCAACCGCGTGACGTACGATGCGATTCAGGTGCTCGGCGGCAGCGGCTATATGCGGGATTATGCCAGTGAACGGCTGGCCCGCGATGCCCGCATCACGACGATTTACGAAGGCACGACCCAGTTGCAGGTGGTTGCAGCGGTTCGCGGTGTCTGTGCCGGCACGGCGGAAAAATACCTCGAAGAACTGGCGGCGATGCAGTATTGCGATGAGGTCAAAGACCTGGTGGCTCTGCTGGATGAGGGCCGCAAGACGATGGTGGACTGTGCCGCGTTCGTCAAGGAGCAGGGCGTGGATTATATGGACTTGTACGGTCGGCAACTGGTGGATATCGCCATGTGGCTGATTATCGGGTATCTGTTCTGCGGTCAGGCGTCCAGCCGGGCCGAGCATAATGCTGCCGTGGCCGACAGCGGCCAGGCCGATGCCATCAAGACCATTCCGATGGCCGAACGCAAGAAAATGCTGGCCCGCCGCTGGGTGACCCGCAATGCCCCGATGATTCGGGCACTGGCCGAAGAAATCAAGGCCGGCGACCGGTCGTCCTTCCGCCAGTATGAAATCCTGGCCGGCCCCATCCCGGAACTGGGATAATTTGATTGTAAATTGACAATTTCTGATTGTATAATAAGCCCCGGCCCGAAAGGTTGGGGCTTTTTTATTTAATACCCTTGGAGCTGTTTAAAATGTCACGAAGTTATCATGTAACGCGAAAATCTGTTAAGAACGCCCGCAAGATTGCATCATGCAACAGTAATCCTGTTTTTATGGAAGAGTGTGAAAATCTTGAAAAACAGTATGCTGATAAACGAAGGACAAAAAGGTATATTCGAGATGAACGCAAAGATCCAGTTTTGCAGCAGAGGATGGATTCCGTTGATACATTACCCATAGAAGTTGTTGACCATTCCAGATATTTGCATTATCCAGTTAAGGAACAGGATATTCGGGCAATTTTAAGGCAAATGCCGCAGGGTTTAACGGATGGGCTGAGTAAAATTACATTTTGTCTTGGCAAACACCAGCAGACTCTGCCTGAAGAGACTCTTTATGCAGAGCCGCCAAGGGATCCCTTTTTTAATCGAATTGGTTATCCGGTCTTTAATGAGATTTACCGGCCGCGATGCCTGGGGGCCTATTTTCGTGCTCGTAGAGAAATAAAAATCTATGGTTATGTTTATCATCCCAGTATCAAAGACAAGCAATTTTTAGAATTTTATTTGCGTTTGCACATGCTGTGTACATTTATTCATGAACTTGCTCATCATTTTGATTTTTCGCAGCGTGTGGCCAGAGGGCGCTGGTGCATGGATGACAGGAATAAAGTTGAAACCTATGCCGAGAATATGGCTTATGAGTGGACGCGAGATTATTTAATTCCATATATCCAGAAGTATTATTGCGTGGAATATAAAAAAGCCAGTCAATGGATGAAAAAATATATTGGCGTTGTTCTTGATCTTTCAATGCTTACAGGGGAATGCCGAGCCATTGCAATGAATGATTCGACTCGATTTATTTTTTATAATACAAGTGAATATTTTGAGGAGTTTGTCGGGGAAATCCGATCTGGAAAAGATTTGATTCAATCAAGGATTGCATTGGCAGATGGTCTGCATAAAGCCGAAGAATATCAAATTGCTTTGAAAATACTACATCCTATCTTAAAAGAATATCCTGAAAATATTGAAGCAATACTAGTCTATGTGGACATATTAAACCATCTAGGAAAATATAAAGAAGCCATCAAGCTTTCAAAAAAAGTATTGCAATTAAACGAAGATGATGTTTATGCTCTATTTCATCTTTCGACATCATACGAATATTTGGGTGAATGGGATAAAGTGTTGAAAATAGCATGTCGTGGATTACGGCTTAATAGCGATTGGTATCGCAGTTTTTATGTGATTAAAGCCAGAGCAGAAGTGAAGTTGGGGAAACTAAAAGAGGCTAAGAAGACATTGGAGGATGTTAAAAAACTTACAAATTGGAAACGTACTCCATCTCATGTCAGAGAAATTGAATCAGAATTAAAAAAGAAGACTGGCAAAGCAAAGGTATGATTTTACGAGGGGGGCGGTCTATAAGGCATCATAGATCCGGCGGGTATGATTATGCCGCGCGTATTCTCAGGGTAACGTTACGCTGTAAATACGCGATGATAAAAATGCTGCTGGAAGCTGGCGGCTGAAAGCCATTTTGTTTCGCCGAAACAGATACTGGGCTGTCTTGCTTTGAAACAAGGCATCAAAAAAGAATTCCGGGCGTCCTCGCGAACACCCGGAATTCATTTGTTTCCTTAATGCCCTGTCATTGAATATTACTTCGCCGGATAGATACGGTCATCTTCCAGCCATCGTGCGGCCATACTTGCAAAGTCGTACAAATCCAGCAGGCAGTTGTTATTGGTGTCATAGTTGCCAAGATCGTAGATTTGCCAGTTGCAGACATACTCTTCCAGGGTATCTGCAAGGTAATCCTGCCCAACCTGTACGGTCGAACGTGCGTAGTTGTAAATCATCAGTTGATCGAGCTTTCCATTGAAGTATCCGTCACCGGCGCCCCATTGGCTGCGTCCGAGCCAATTGTTCACGGACGGGCCATAGGTGATGGGGTCGTTGGTTATGGCAGTACTGGTCACAACCAGTTCACCGTTGATGTAAATACGGGCCGTGCTGCCTGTCAGGGTTGCGGCCACATGGGTCCACTGACCCACTGGAGCTGCTTCGGCAGCCGTAGTAACGGTTTGCTCGGTACCGGCGACCTTCACGGCAAAGCGCACGGCATTATTGACGCTGCCGGGATTCACACAGAGCATCATATAGTTGTTCGTGTCGTTGCCGTAGTCCAGGATTCTGTTCCAGTTGGAACCGCCGCTGTTATAAACCCATGCGGAAATGGTAATATCCTTATAAGCGCCGGCCCATCCCTGAGAAACCGCCGCATACTGAGCATCGCCATTGTTCGGGTCCGCCGGAGAGGTGCGCGGATTATGGAAGTTCAATGTAAACGGATTGTCTGCAATACCCGGAGCCGCCGGGTTGCCTGCATCCAGAGACGGCACGTCAGGTCCCGTGTCATTGCTCAGCAGTGCCATATCATAGCCGCTGACCGTATCCGTCGTAACTTTGACACCGTCCACTTCATTGACCGTATCGAAGGCATACAAATTCACTAAACGCGGAGCCCAGAACCAGCGTGCCGCTGAAGGTGCAGAAACCTGTGTGCCTACCGCATCCGGAACACCGTTGTAGGCTATCGCATAAACCCGAGCATCATCAGAGCCGTTCGCCGCGGCACCGGTGATGACCAGTGTTTTAGTCGTTGTTCCGGAATAAATGCCGGTATCGGTCAGCATTACGTCGTCGGTCTCTCCGTTTGCAGTTGTATCCGGATTACCGACAACCTTAAACCAGCGGTAGTTGTTGGCAACATTTGTGGCTGTGATGGTAAATGATGTTCCCCCATCGACCAGCACCATATGATCCGAAATGGACGTAATCGCAGGAGCAGCATTAGCGGTTGTAAATGACCAGACCGTTCCCCAGATGTTTTCGGGGCTGTTGGCGGGATAAGGAATGCCGTTCGGATCCTTCATGACCATTTCGACCTGCCACTCATAGGTCGTACCCTGTTTGAGTTTAATAGGGGGTACAACATCAGCCAGGGCAAGTGACTGAAGGGGATCGGTCAGAGAGACCTGTGGAAGGGAATAATTAACCAAAAGCATATTTGCATCGTTTGGAAGACCGTACTGCAGATAGACGTTATGGTGATCAATCGCAGGATTAACCGCGTATACATCCTCGGGATCGTGCCCGGCTTTGAAGCTCAGCACAATATCATCGATTGAGTAGACCCCGGCGCTGACCTCAACAGGCGTTCCAACCGTCCCATCCACATTCTCTGGAGTGACTTGAGGATCATAGGGTAGACCGAGCTCTTCTTCCAACTGGCCGAAAAAGGCGTCGTCAATAAAGAGTTCGGCTGTGTTTGACCCCGGTATTTCAACGTAAAATGTCGCATCTGCGGACCCATTGTCGAGCATCGTATACGTGGCTTCGATCAATGTCCATTCATTGCCGACAGCAACAGTAGCAATATTATGATATTGGTTGCTGGCGGGGTCGGGATTACCGTACTGCATCGTTACCGCAACATTGACCGGGGCTGCCAGACTGGTTCGGACCCAGAGCGAGACCGTGTAGGATATTCCTAGCTGCGTTACGTTCCGCATATTCTGGGACTGCCAGATGCCGTGCCAAGACGCGGTTCTGTTGTAGCCACGGATACAGTAGTTGCCGCTGTGAGGATTGGTGGTTATGACCTCGACCGCACTGGCGCCGAAGCGAGCGCCCCACCCTTCGGCCGTTCCGGTTTCCAGGCCGGGATTAACCAGCAAATTCGCTGCAAACAGCGGAGACACCAAACACAAACACATCAGAACAAACCATAGTCTTTTCATTTCTGCTCTCCTTGAAACAAAAAATATCCAAACACTATCCAAGACCAGTACGCCTGACCTTGCTGTTGTCATTTTTTGTTTTAGTCATTGCTGTGCGATCATGATGCTTTATGACATCATCAGAACCGGCCTCACGGACTGCCGATTCCCCGATACACAATTTTCTGTTGAGAGATTATAAAAAGAAAATGCCGGCAAACGGACCTGGTGGAATAGTCATTGGTGAACAGTTTAATCGTGTAATATCCATGGCTGGAGCAGCAGAAATGTGTCCTGAATCCAGATTGGCATCTGGAAAAGCCGGCTTGGCCCCGGCACTTTGTGAAAAACAGAATACCGGCGGCTCAAATACACCCTCACCTGTACAGCGAGCGGGTGGCCCTATTGTAAACAGATATTTCCCAGTTAAACGTTTACAATACATAATATTCTCCTAGAGACATCTCTAATTTTACAAAATTCGCTGCCTTAGGGTCAAGAAAAATCTATTCGGTGTCTATTGCGTTTCCGGTTGTCCTGAATATTTGTGTTTGCAGATAATACAGGAGGTGGGGATGCGGAATTTGCCGATATTCTGAGGACAGATATATTTAAATTTGAGAAAGAAGACTGGCAAAGCGAAATAATTATTTTATACTATCGGTGTAATCAGGACTAACTAAGACAAATTAGGGTGAGAATCATGCTCAAGGCGGTAATATTTGATTTTGACGGGGTGGTGGCCGATTCCGAGCGGCTGCATTACAAGGCTTTAAACCAGGTCTTTGCGGCGAAGGGGATTCATGTACCCGAAGAGGTGCATTGGCAGAAGTATCTGGGCTATACGGACCTGGAAAACGTGCTGGCCGTAAATGAAGATTATAAGATGAACTGGTCGTCGCAGGAGATTCAGCAGATTATCGAGCTGAAAACGGCTCAATTTCATGCCCTGGCCCGCACCGAGGCCCCAATTATCGATGGTGTGGAGGAATTTGTCGAAATGCTGTCCGACCATGGCTATCCGCTGGCGATCTGTTCGGGGGCGATGCGGGAGGATATTCGAATTATGCTGGAACACAGCGGTTTTGCCAGTGCGTTCAGCGTGATGGTGACCGCGGAAGATGTCGAAAAGGGTAAACCCGACCCGCAAGGATATACTTTAGCCCTGAAAAAGCTCAATGACAAGGTTGGCCGAAGAATTGAAGCTGGCAACTGCATTGTGATTGAGGATTCCCACTGGGGCCTGCAAGCCGCAGCCGCGGCCGGAATGCGGCGAATCGGTGTTACCAATACCTACCCAAAGGAGCATCTTACCCAATTTGCGGATTTTGTTATCGACCGGCTTGATAAACTGGCTATTTCGGACCTGAAAAAGATATGTAATTCCAATGGTTCGTAAGTTTTGAACAGATTAACGTCCGCGTATGGTCTGATAACCAAGTTGTGTACATAGCTAAGTGTCCAATGGCTTAGAAAAATGGTTTTTTCAATATCAAAATCCCATTTTAGACCCTCTCGTTTGACTTTTTGACTTTTTCCTCTATACTATAATATCTGCACGTTTCATTCATTCGGAGCGATATGATTCAAAAACCGGGTGGTGGGACTGCTATTTTAACGTGATGGGCTTTGTTTTCAACAATCGGCCCCGAATCAGGATGCCAGGGATAGATGTCGAACCAAGGGAACGGGTTTGCCGATGCAGTTTGATGCCAGTCTAATCAGCCGGATACAGCAGGCTAACGATATCATTGATGTGATATCGGAACATTTAAGCCTGACCAAAAAGGGCAAAGAGTTGGTGGGTCTGTGTCCATTCCATACCGACCATAAGCCGAGTCTGTATGTTAATCCGGCCAAACAGATATTTAAATGCTTCGCGTGCGGGGCGGGTGGTGATGTTCTGAAGTTTGTGCAGATGAAAGAGAATCTTTCATTTACGCAAACCCTTGAGCGGCTTGCCCAAAGGGCCGGAATTCGCCTGGAACGCACGAAAAGTGTTTCGCAAGGTCCGTCTTCTGCGTCGGCAATCGATGCGAATCGACTGGCGAAATTGAATGAATGGGCCGGAAAATTGTGGGTTAACAACCTCTGGGATGAACAAAAGGGCATTCAGGCTCGAAGTTATCTGGAACAGAGGAAAATCAGTCAGGCCACAGCGAAAACCTGGCAGTTGGGTCTGGCGGTGGATAGCTGGGATGATCTGGCCCAAAAGGCCTTATCGTCCAAAGTGAGTGAACAGATTTTAGTCGATGCGGGACTTGTTGTAAGGCGGGAAAACGGCGGCTGTTATGACAAGTTCCGTAATCGTTTGATGTTTCCGATACACGATGTAACAGGTCGTGTAATTGCTTTTGGCGGACGAACGCTGGCCAATGACCCGGCCAAGTATATGAATTCGCCGGCCACGGTGCTGTTTGACAAGAGCAACTCGCTGTTCGGACTGGACAAGGCCCGTCAGGCTATCTCCGAAAGCGAGACAGCCGTGATTGTGGAAGGCTATACCGATGTAATTATGGCCCACCAGTTTGGCGTCTGTAATGTGGTGGCGGCTTTGGGTACCAGTTTTACGACCGGCCATGCCCGGATTCTGCGTCGGTATGGCAAACGTGTGGTCCTGGTCTTTGATAGTGATGTAGCGGGTATGTCGGCGGCGGAACGTGCGCTGGAAGTATGCCTGGCCGAGAAACTGGACTTGCGTCTGGCGTTTGTGCCGGAAGGCAAGGACCCGTGCGATTTTCTGATTGCAGCGGGGGCGGATGCGTTCAGGCAGGTTTTGAATAATGCAGTCGATGTGATGGAATACGCGTGGAAGGGCCTGTCCGGAAATCTTTCCGGCGATAAGGCCCTGGCGGAAAAATCGCAGATGATTGAAAAATTTCTGACGACGATTGCGTCTGCTATGGTAGCGGGCAATGTCGATAGCATCAGCCGGGCGGTTTTGACGGCTCGACTCAGCGAGATGATTGGCATTTCGCAGGGTCGAATCGACAGTGAGCTGGGCAAGCTGGTCCGGCGGAAGCAAAAAGGCCCTGAAGCTCAGGCTCAGCCGACGGCATCGAAGAACGAAGAGCAGCCGCAAAGTGATATCTTTGTTCAGGCACAGTCGGAAATGATTGAAGTGCTTCTGCGGGAACCGGATCTGTTTGGCAGGGTCCAGGGGCGCATCAGTCCGGACCTGTTTGAAGGGCACCTGCGGACCATTGCCCGGGCATTGTTTGAACTGCTTGAGGCGGGTCAAGAGCCGACGCTGACGATGCTTCTGGGACAGATTGAACAGGTGGAAGCGGCTCAGGAATTAATGCGTCTGGATGAGATGGCTGGACAGAAGGGCGATTATGCCCGGCGTCTGAATGATGCCGTTGAAACGTTTCACTACTGCCTGATGCGGCGTCAGACGCAGGATATCAGCAAAACACTGAGCGACGACGATGTCGAATCGCTCGAAAAAATAAATCAGATGCTTCTGCAGAGAAAGGATAATCTCAGAAGCCCGGGAGTTCGAAAATAAGGCAAAAGGCCGTCGCAGGGATGAATGTCGTGTCGGCTTGAAATTGCATACGTAATCGTAAGGTAATAACGGAATATGTCGGAAAAGAAGAAGAAAAACGAGATCAACGAACCAATGCCCGAAGAAAAGGAACTGGCCGGCGAGCCGGAGATGGATATCGACGACAAGGAGTTTGTCCCGGAGACCAATCCGCTGGATACGCCCTTGCTCAACGGTGCGGACCCTTTTGAAACGGACGAAACCGCCCGCCAGAAAGTGGATCAGGCAATCCAATCTATCATTGAAAAGGGCAAAAAGAAGGGCTTCCTGACCTATGAGGAGCTCAACGATGATTTGCCCGATGAGGTGATCAGCCCCAACCAGTTGGACAGTCTGCTGATGACGCTGGATGAGATGGGCGTTCAGTTGCTCGATGAGGCCAACGTCAAAAAGACCCCCGAAGAAGAGGAATTTGAAGAGCCTGTTCAGATTGGCCCGGAAGACGAGATTGCCGTTGAGGATTTGACGCTCGAAGAAGAGCTGGCCGAAACCGAAGGGCGTAAAATCGACGATCCGGTGCGGATGTATCTGACGCAGATGGGTGAAATTCCGCTGTTGACGCGGGATCAGGAAATCAGCCTGGCCAAGAAGATTGAATTGACGCGCATGGCTTTCCGCCGCAAGGTGCTGGAATGCGATTATTGTGCGCGTACTGCCGTTGAAATCCTTCAGCAGGTGGATGAAGGAGCGTTGCCGTTTGACCGGACGATGAAGATGGGCTCCAGCGAAATGCCCGTCCGGACGACGCTGAAAAACCGGATGCCGATGAACCTGGCGACCGTGACTAAGCTGCTGGATAAAAACAGCGGCTATTTTGAGCAATCTGTTACAGCCAAGACGATTGAAGAAGCGCGTCAGCCGCTCAAGCAGATGCATCGCAACCGCCGCAAGATTGCAACACTGCTGGAAGAACTGGGCTTGCGAACCAGCCGAATTCAGCCGATGATGAAAAAACTGCAGAGTATTCAGCAGAAAATGCACCAATTGGAACAGGTGATTCAGGCCGGCCCCGGCAGGGACTTTACCGCCGAAGACATTGACGCGATGCGGCAGGAATTAATGGGGCTTCAGGAACTGGTGCTGGAGACGCCTCGCCTGCTGGACAAGCGCCTGCGTGCGATTGAAGCGGTATTCAGCCAGTATGAGCAGGCCAAGCGGGAACTGTCCGGCGGCAACCTGCGTCTGGTCGTGTCGATTGCCAAGAAATATCGCAACCGCGGTCTGAGTTTTCTGGATATTATTCAGGAAGGCAATACCGGCCTGATGCGTGCGGTCGATAAGTATGAATATCGCCGCGGCTATAAATTCAGCACCTATGCGACCTGGTGGATTCGCCAGGCGATTACCCGTGCCATCGCCGATCATGCCCGGACGATTCGTATTCCGGTGCACATGATCGAGACGATGAGCAAGCTGCGTACCGTCAGTAAAAACCTGATGCAGGAACTGGGCCGGGAAGCCACGCTGGAAGAAATCGCCGAAGTGGCCGGAATGAGCCTGGCCGAGACGCGGCGCGTGATGAAAATCAGCAAGCACCCGTTCAGCCTGGATCGACCCATCGGCGAAAGCGAGGACAGTTATTTCGGCGACTTCATCGAAGACGAACGCGCCGAGTCGCCCGTTCAGTCGGCCACCCAGGAAATGCTCAAGGAACGCATTGACCAGGTGCTCAAAACACTGACCTACCGGGAACGCGAAATCATCAAGCTGCGATACGGTATCGGCGACGGCTATACTTACACGCTGGAAGAAGTCGGGCGAATCTTTAAAGTCACCCGTGAGCGTGTCCGTCAGGTGGAAGCCAAGGCCATCCGTAAGCTTCAGCATCCCGTCCGGGCGCGGAAGCTGGAAGGCTTTTTGGACCATAAATCTGTATAGCAACTGGAATTAAAACAAACCCCGACTCGCATGGTGAGCGGGGTTTTTTGTTGATCGGATACAGTGTTTTTTTTCTCGATATTTAGTTGCGGGGTCTGTATAGTATCATTTCTTTAAAATAACGAGAAATGGATAATGAAGAACCACAAAATATATCGTACAGGTATTATATATATAGCGTTGCTGGCAGGTCTTTGCGGATGGAGTTGGGCCGCTGGGGATTCGCCTGCCAAACCCTCCGAACAAATTGCCTCGATATGTCTTCAAATCGAACAGGGGCGATTTGAGCAGGCCCAAAAATCGATCCAGGCGATTTCACCCGCCACGCCGGAAAGTCAATGGCTGGGCAGGATTATTGAGGATTACCTCAACCTTCAGAAAGAATTAGTCAGCCAGAGGCAATCGGTTTATCAAACCCAGACCCAGCAGTTGAATGAGCAGTTGGAGCGTTCCGACCCCAATCGCACTGATAAAGAGGTATTGGATCGATTATTAAAGGCGTACGAATATGCCGCGGATGAAACCCAGAAACAAGACATCCTGCGTCACCAAAAGGTTAAATCGTTTTTGGATGGTATTCGTGAAAAAAGCAAGGCTTTCTACGAACAGGAAAAACTTGTCGAAGCCATGCAGGGCTATGCCTATCTGCGAATATTTGAACCCGATGATGCATTTCTTACACAGGTTACCGGAGAAGCCGAATCATTCAGGATTGTATTAGGCGGCTTACGGAAAAGTGTCTGTCGCGACATCAGCCGATTTGACACCATTCGTCCAGAAATCTTTCTGGAAGTGGTAAAAACCCTGGACGGGGGTTATGTAACGCCTCCGGATTATCGGCAGATGACCCAAAAAGCCCTGCAGCGATGTCTGATGCTGGGGCTGGTCTTTCGTGAAAGCAACGCGGAGTTTATGTTTACAGCCGATTCCAAACAGGTGGATGACTGGAGGCTGGAAATCGAATTGCTGATGGAACAGCACAGGGGACAGACAACTCCTTTAACACGCGAGCAGTTTGAAACGACCTTTCAGTCGGTTTTAACACACAATCAGAATACCCTGAAACTGCCCGCGGGGGTTATCGTTGAGCAATATGCAGACGCCGCGCTGAGCGCCCTGGATCCTTATACCGATATTGTCTGGCCGGACAAGGTGGCGGATTTTGAAAAAGAGCTGACCGGCAAGTTTTCCGGTGTGGGAATTCAGTTGGCCCGGGATGAGAAATATATCAAAGCGGTCAGCATTATCCCGGATTCGCCGGCATGGAAATCCGAGATTCTTGCCGGCGACCTGATTGTCGCAGTCAATGGGCAAAGCACCCAGGATGTCCCAGTCGATTGCGTGGTCAAGCAGATTTCCGGCCCGAAGGATTCCCAGGTGACTCTGACCATTCAGCGGGGGCAGGAGCAGCCCCGGGATATTCAACTGACGCGAGGCGATATTGTCGTGCCGTCGGTGCAGGGAACCGTGCGAAGCAACGGGGATACGGCAGGGAATCAGTGGGATTATCTGCTGAATACCGAACTGGGTATCGGCTATATCCAGGTGCAAAGCTTCACCGAAGGCATTTCAAAGAAAACGCTGGATATTCTGACTCAGCTTGAACAGAAAAAGCTGCATGGATTGATTCTTGATTTACGCGGCGACGGCGGGGGACTCCTCAATGAAGCGGCGGAACTGGCAGGCCTGTTCCTTGACGAGGGAACCATCGTGGCCAGTCGAAACCGCAAAGGACAGACGGCACTCTGGTCCGCCAAGGGGCAGGGCAAAGGGCGTCAATACCCCATTGTTATTTTGATGGATTCGGGCACAGCCAGCGCCGCCGAGATTGTCGCCGGGGCACTGGGGTGCAAGTTATATGATCGGGCCATTCTGGTGGGAACACGCAGTTATGGCAAAGGTTCTGTTCAGGAGATTGTTCAGGGCAAGTGGGATGGATGTGAATTAAAATATACCACGGCATTTTATTACCTGCCGGATGGAAGCCCTGTCAAAAACCGGTACCAGGCCGAGCGTGAAAACCGGACCGACTGGGGGATTGCCCCGGCCGTTGAGGTGGAATTAAAAAGCGGTGAGATTAAATCGCTGCTGGAGTTTCGGCGAAAACTGGGCGAAAAGGCCGGGCCGGATGTTCAGC
This sequence comes from uncultured Pirellulales bacterium, assembly GCA_964550565.1. Taxonomy (GTDB): domain Bacteria; phylum Planctomycetota; class Phycisphaerae; order Sedimentisphaerales; family Anaerohalosphaeraceae; genus Anaeroglomus. Next base: position 5,025 of record CAZKAI010000056.1, on the reverse strand, counting down.
ATGGTGATTTGTTTGCAGCAGACCCGCAGCTTTCGGCGGCAGTGACGGTGCTCAAGGCACGCATGCTGCGTCAGGGGCAAATCAACCTGCCTGCACCGGCATTGCCTCCTGCCCCTGCGGAACCAACGGCTCAGACGCCAGATCCCAATCAGAAATAAAGACGAATGGATGGAACAATCACTTCGTGAATTGATACATATTTCCCGTACACTCGGCTCAGACCGGCGACTGGTCTGGAAGGGCGGCGGTAATATTTCCATTAAAACCGATGACGGGGGGATGTTCATTAAAGCCAGCGGTTCGGAGTTGGGTAAAATGACGCGGTCCAAAGGTTGGCGCAAAGTGGCTATCCCTGAAGTCGCCCACCTGCTCAATCGGTTGCTTCGGTCCAAAACGACACCTGCCAAAATTTCCAAAGGCCTGCTGAATTGCTGTTGTGATGGAGTGGATTCCACGTCCATGCCTTCTATCGAAACTTTTTTTCATGCTTTGCTGGGGCAGTGTGTTGTGCATCTGCACCCGGTTTTCATATTGCCGTATGTGTGTTCGTCACAGGGAAAAGAATTGCTCCAAAGTGCTCTGAAAAAACAGGGTGATTTCCGATGGATTCCCTTTCGCGGGCTTGGTGTCGTAACTGCCGGGCAAATCCAGCAGCAGCTTCAAGCCGGACGTATGGATAATACCGGCACGACGGTTCTATTTCTTTCCAATCACGGCCTGATTGTCAGTTGCGATACCGCCAAACAAGCTCAGCAGGTTGTCAGTGCTGTCATCAGGATTTGCCGAAACAATCTGCCTGTATTGAAGCCAGTGTGTTTGCCTCAACGCAAACAGTTGTCCATGACGTG
>CAZKAI010000056.1:0-4077 GCA_964550565.1 uncultured Pirellulales bacterium | reverse complement strand
TTATATCAGGATGTTTTTGTCTTTTATCTGCAAGTTCGCGGTTGGGCAATGCGGATGAATGGGCTTAAACCTCTGCCTGCGAAATATTTAACACCTGAGGGGATGATTTAAATAAAGGGTGTTCCCACAAGGCATTTGAACAGGATTTAGGTTTTCAGCGTATAATATACTAATAAAACAGTATGTTTATAGGTGAATAATATGCAGGAATCCATCCAATTATTTTTGAGTAATTTCTGGGCGACGTTGACTCAAATGTCGCCTTATTTGTTATTTGGTTTTCTGGTGGCCGGGATTATCAGCGTATTTGTTTCATCCAGGACCGTTGAACGTCATCTGGGCTCAAAAGGATTCTGGTCGATTTTAAAAGCCTCGCTGTTCGGCGTGCCCATGCCGTTGTGCTCCTGCGGCGTAATCCCCGTCTCAATGTCCCTGTACAAAAACGGGGCCAGCAAAGGCGCCACCATTTCTTTTCTGATTTCGACGCCTCAGACCGGTCTGGATAATGTATTTATTATCTACAGTCTGCTGGGGCCAGTGTTTGCCGTTTTCAGTCCCATCGTGGCCATGCTCAGCGGCCTCTTTGGCGGAACAGTGGTGAGCTTATTTGATGGCCATGACACCCATCAGGACCAGTCACCCACGGATAACGGAGGTAATCCGGGAAAAAAAGAAAATCCTGTGTTGAAAGCATTACGATATGCCTTCGTTGTATTGCCGGCCGATATCGGCAAAGCCATGCTGGTAGGTTTGATTATTGCAGCGGTAATTTCGATCCTGATGCCGGATGATTTCTTTTCCACCTATTTAGCCTTTGGCGGAGGGATCCTGGCGATGGTTGTCATGATGGCAATTGGAATCCCGATGTATGTCTGTTCCGCCGCCTCGGTCCCGATTGCAGCTGCCTTAATCGCCAAAGGGCTCAATCCCGGAGCCGCCATGGTCTTTTTGATGACCGGCCCGGCGACCAATGCAGCGGCTTTCACGACGTTATGGTCGGTATTGGGCAAAAAGACTGCCGTTCTATATCTTGTATCTGTAGTAATTGCAGCGTTTACATCCGGATTTCTAATTGATCTGTTCTTCCGAGGCGTCCCCAAAGAGACTATCTGTGCACACAGTGATATGTTTCCCGTCTGGTTCGGCAACCTTTGTGCTGTTTTGCTCCTGCTGGTTCTGGGCAGGGCGATTATCATTAAAACACTTAAAAAGTAACAGGCTGTGCGTTCTCGCTATTCAAAAATATATACACGAAATATCCTATCCAGTGTTAGTAGTATAGGATAATATTCTTGACAAAAGCAGGGGCAATTTAGTATAATCCACTTCATATGAGGGGTAGTTTTGTTTCAACAGTGATGCATTCTGCGTATCGAAAGGATGTTAAAATGTTAAAACGAGTCTGTTTGTCTGTATTTTGTTTGATACTAGTTTTCGCTGGCACTGCTTTTAGTGCGTCTGTGATTCTGAATGAATATAATGCGGTGGATGACGCGGAATACCTGGGAGGTGGAACGGCCCTGGTCGATGAAGCCGGCGGAAGAGCCTCAGATTCCTATTTCGGCAGAGTGCCCGGCAATGGCGGCGACTGGTTTGAACTGGTGGTCATTACGGACCATCTGGATATGCGGTATTGGAAATTTGACATTTACACCGATGGATTGCTTGACGAAACACTCGATTTGACCGGCCACAGCATCTGGTCCGACCTGCGAAGCGGGACCATTATTACAATCTCCGAGAATATCCCTACCGACATCAGCTATAATCCTGCGGCAGGGGACTGGTGGATCAACGTTCAGGCCAATAATACTTCCAGCGGAATGTACATCGAGGCCTCCAGTTTCCCTGTCAACAGCAGCAACTGGCAGCTTCGTATCCGGAATGCATCCGGCTTTATCGTTTATGGTCCCGTCGGTGAGGGTGTCAGCCCTGCATCCGGGATTGGCAGCAATGAAGTCTTCAAGCTGGAAGCGACACCCTCTGCTGCAACAACGGCTAATTCCACGGATTATGATGGGGCAAAAATTTTGAGCACATTTGGAGCACCGAATCAATGGGGTCTCCAAAATCTGGAAGGTTTGCGTGTGGTTGCTCCTGCTGCTTCAACCCTGACGCTGCTTGCTCCCAATGGGACTGAAGTAATTAAAGGCGGTTCTATCCAGAACATTACCTGGAGCTATACCGGCACAATCAATACGGTTCTGATTGAGTTTTCGATTGATAACGGCCTGTCCTGGTCGCAGGTTTACCCTGCCAATGTCGGCAACAGCGGTTCCTATGCATGGCTTGTGCCCCTGGTCGATGCACAGCAGTGCCGGATCAGAGTATCCAACATGGCCAATCCCGGTGTTTATGATATCAGCAATGCCGCATTCGCAGTTTATCAGTGCGCGCTGGACGGCGATGTTACCGGCGATTGTATAGTTGACATGTATGACCTGGCGTTAATGGCGGCCGCATGGCTGGAATGTGCCAATCCCGTTTGTCCTTAACTTAAGCGGATTATAGCGGTGATTAAAATCGGGGATATGCGCTGATAAAGCCAAAATACGGAACGTCTGGCACAGCATGACTGCGTGAATTCATTATGAATTGATATCCTTGCCGCCAAATTGCTGTGAAAACAAATCTAATTCGGCTGACGAGGAGTCAGGTAGGTATAATCAATGATGACTGGATCTGTGTCTTCCGATTCCTCTTCAGTCATCCCAAATCCCGGGTCTAGGCAGGCAAACATGAATTGTGCCGCCTGACGTCCGCTCTGTGTTAATTCCTGAACCTGCTGCCGGAATGGGCTGACTAATTGGTATTCGGATGTGATAACCTGCTTGTGTTCATCAATCCACTGACGATTGACCAGGGCCGGCAGGGTGGTTGTATCCTGGCCCAGAGCCCGTTCTTTTTGCAGCATGACGGACAAATCACTGGAAATCGTCCACATGACAGCCGCAGGAACGGCCAGCAGCAGGATTGCCGCAGCCACAGACCAGCGATGCCGGCGATGGATAATCCGCCGCTTATGGCTGATAGTCGTGCTGTTGAGATGCTCGGCGACTTTATGCTGAACATCCAGAGATGCCCTGGACGGCAGAGTCATTTCAATATCCAGTTCCCGCTCGATTCCGCGGCACAGATGATAAAACCGTCGGCAATGCTCGCAATGCTTCAAATGGCCGGCGACATCATGCGACAGCACTGCGTCGTTTTCATCGGCGAGCTTTGAAATCTTCCATTTGTAATACCAGCATATCATCGTATTGTTTTATCCAATTCTTATCTCTGTAAACCCAACCGCTGCCCAATAGCTATTCCGCGGCAGCTTCGGAGAACTCCGTCCGCTCGATTCGGCTGTGAAGCTTGATTCTGGCCCGATGCAGCAGCACCTTCACGTGCGAATGAGTTTTATTCATGGCTTCGGCGATTTCCATGGTGGACAGCTCCGCCCGATACCGAAGCAGCATAGCCGTATATTGGTCGCTGCTCAGATGTTTTTCCGCAACGTCCCAGAGCTGCTGATTTTCTTCCTTGCCTTCGACGCTCTGGTTGGGGCCGGGCCGGGTGCAGCGCAGGATATTGGTCAGCGGCAGCAGGATTTTTTTACGCCGCATACGGGTTCGGAGCTGATTCAGGGCGATGGTAAATAACCAGGCGCTGAAGCTGCTGTCCTGTCGGCATTGGTCAATATTCCGCCAGGCCAGAAGAAAGGTTTCCTGGGCCAGGTCTTCCGCATCGGCAAGATTGCGGAGTCTGGCATAGAAGAATCGCAGGATACTGTCGGTATGCAGTCGTACGAGTTCAGTGAACGAGTCCCTGCAGCCCGCCTTGGCGGCAATCACAAGTTCACGTCGGTTCGAACTGGCAGTCTTGCGAGCGGCATCCAGCGCCTCGCCTGCCAGAACGGTCTGACCCAGAACAAAACTGACTGTTGTATCTGAACTGGCCATCCTCACAGCCTTTCAAAAAAGATTAATTGCGATTGCTCACGGCTTTGTCGGTGCCGCTGATGACAGTCGCGTTCTCTTTGGCGGTCATCCTTTTGGCCGCCTTGCTCAGTGCATCCACAAAATCCGAGCT
>CAZKAI010000055.1:17138-28808 GCA_964550565.1 uncultured Pirellulales bacterium | reverse complement strand
AAAAAATGATCTACACCCCCGGCGCTAAGGCCTGCGGAGTCAAGAGCCTGCATGACCGGGAATGGGTCACGGTGGATACTGATATTCTGCCGATTCTCATTAAGGGCATAGAAGAGTCCTGGGCACGGGGCTATCTGGCCGGTTCCCGGAATTTAAGCGATTATCGCATCAGCAGCATCAACCTCGGATGGGAAATCACAGGCCTTGCCAAAGCATCCATCCAAATTCGAAACCTGGGCCTGAAAACGGTCATTACAGGTTACGACAAAAACAAGACTGATTGAGCTTTGAGCGATTTAGCCAGTGTTTTGTCATGATTATTAGACAGCAGGACGTGTACTTTCTCGCTCGACCAGCGAAGGCTCAACATAAATTGTCTTCGGCTCAGCCTTGTTCTCAAGCCGATCCAGCAGCAGTTCCACGCTTTTTATACCGATTTGCCGGGTGGGTAAACTAACGCTGCTTAACCGTGGTATGGTATAATCGTCTTCCGGCGCATTATCGAATCCGATTACTGCAACATCGGCAGGAACATTCAAACCTTTTTCATGGAGACGGCGAATTGCCCCAAGGGCAACTTCGTCATCATAGGCAATGATCGCATCCATTTTTTTTTCGCTGTCAAGCAGTGCATCCACTGCCCCATAGCCATGCTCAAGATACGATACGTCTTTAACCAGTTTACCGATAAGGGGCTCATGATATTTTTGAATCAGCTCAGAGTACGCCTTCTTGCGAAGATGCATATCCGAATCATGGGAGGGACCGGCTATGAATGCTATGTGCTTTCTACCCTGTCCAAGCAAATGATTTATCTGCAGTTGAACCCCCTTCTCATTATCGACATTGACAAATGAGACATCCTTGAATGCAACGTTAATATCTCGGTCGTGAAAATAACATCCGGTAACCACCGTCTTGATTTTATTGACATGCAACAGACTAAAAAAATCTGCGTTCATAGCCTTCATTGTACCGCACAGAATCAGCCCTTCAATGCGATTACGAATAAAAGCCTCACGGCACTTCGCATAGCCAGCCTCGGCCAGCATAATCAGCGGAAACAAGCCCCGGTTCGACAGTTCCTGAAGAATAGTATGTAAGGTTTCAGCCCGCACCGGATCGGTGATTTTGTCAATATATACCCCTATCGTATCCGTATTTTGGGCACGCAGACATCGGGCCATCTGGTCCGGAACATATCCCAGCTCTTCGGCAATCTTCCTGACCCGCTTAGCCGTATCTGCTGCGATTCCGGCCTGTTTTTCCCTTCCATTAAGGACCTTTGAAATCGTGTTGATAGACAAATTCGCATGTCGTGCAATATCAATTAAACGAACTCTGTTTTGATGTTTTTCCAAAAGCTTTCCTCACTAAATCCGCATTACAATAGAAAGTTTATCTCCTAATATTAGTTAAAATGAATCCTTCCGTCAACCCCTAATTCTGCTACAACGAACAAAAGAAACCACTTTATCAGAGAAGGCCCTAATTCAACCAGAGAATAGCAGCATCTGACAGCCAATACCTCATTCAGATGCTCATTTACGACCATGCATCAATAATGCAATAGCATAATAACCTGGTGACTGCTTATCAGAGGGAAAAAGCCACCGGATCCTGCTTATACTATCTGTTATTGAATCAGAACAGCCCAGTATCCTTGTCCCGGGCACTTTAGTGTGATTATACTGCTGTCTGGAGAAATAACCGGCTCTTTCCATTCAGACCCTATAATATCCAGCCAATACAGAGTCACCTGCCGAGGATTTGCAATATTCAGTTTGACCTCACCGCCATTGGGGAAATAGACCGCGTATTCCCTGGACGGACAGGCGATGCAGAAGGCTTCGTTATCCTGCCGATCAGATAACAGATCATTATGGGGCTGACAATGAAAAATATCCATCCGGTCAGTCAGCATCCGCATGCTTTTAATGTTTGCCTGGGCTTTGCTGCTCAGACCAAGGCCGGACTTGGGACGATGGAAGCGGGCGGATGCCATTCCGCCGAAGATATTTCGCCAAAACCGCTCCTGTCCATCCCGATCCGTACCAAAAGAACCCGTATCGGCCCCGTATATCTTGACATTGTTCAAAGGACGCACCTGAGAAGCAATACGACTCTTCTGTTTTTGGGCATTATCCCAGTGTCCCTGCCCGCTCTGATGATTGTTCTGTGAAACATCCAGAAACGAATAGATCTCCGGGTGATCAAATGAGGGATTATGCTGCTTGTCGGACAAATCCCACCGATCCCACATTTCGGTGGTATGAACCCGGACTCCAGCGGCCTGAGCCTTTGTTTTGATATAGTCGGACCAGTAATAGCCCCACTCCGGCGTCACCGAGGTTTCGTTATCCATGCAATACAGAACATTTCCATATTGCAGAGAATAAGACAACATTTTATCTACAAATTTCTGCTGATACTGGAGAACGAGTTTCTGATTGCGTTCTTTGGGGATCGACCAGAAAAAGTTGTTTTCGGTTCGGGTGGGGTGAGAGTTGACCTCGGTCGGAAGTCCGCTCTGCTGTGCGGTATAATTGACGTTGTTTTTGGGATTAAACGGATGGGCAGCCCAGTGCTCACGGTAATAATCAAATGTCGCCCACACTTCGATTTGCACGATGATGTCTCTTTCATGGGTCCATTTGAGCATCGTTTCAAAACGACTCCAATACTCCGGATTCCAATGGTCCAAATCATATTTCCCATCGGGCAGCTTCTTGAACGCGTGCACTTCCCAGCCTCCATCATTCCGGCCGCTCATGGTATTACGGATATAATTTCCACCGATTGACTTTAAAATGTCAAGCTGCTTTTTAAGCTCAGGATGCTGAAACAGATTATCATCGTCGCTTCCCCCAATCAGCAGGACAGGTTTGCCTCCATACATCCAGTAGGCCGGATTTTCAGGATAAATATCGATTGTTTTTCTTTGGCTGTCATCAGAAGCACTTGCTGCATTCAAAACTGCCAGCGTCAACATCACTATGCCATTGCAAATAGTCATAGGTATCTCCTAGCCATCATACAACATTCCATATCATATTCTGCCCCTTGCTGCCGTCAATTTCCATCAACAAACTGCTGAGCGAAATATTTCGGGGTCAGCGGCTCGCCTGTACTGCGGCGAATCATTTCATTCCAGGGATACAGTGTTCCGGGTTCGAAGACCTGTTTCTTGAAATACACGCCTATCTGAGGATCGCCGAGGAAGCTGACCTCTTTGCTGTCCGGAGATTTCAAGACACTTTTCACCAGGTAGTGCTGCCACTGCGACGCCAGCAGTTCGCCAAGGATGTAATTGTGATAATAACAGGGCGCTCCGGTAAAATGGAGCTTGGAGGCCCAGCCGGCATCGGGCTTTTCATCCGGCCGATGAACCTTCTGATACCGCTCGACCAGATCCCACCAGAGCGTATTGAGGTCCTGATTCGGGTCAGCATAGACGGCCTTCTCGAAATGATACATGACCAGCACCCACCTCGCAAACAACACCTGCTGAAACTGAAGATACCTGAATGCAATCGGCTGCAATTGGTCTCGCTGGAGGTCGGTCAGGTTGAGCATCCCCTGCATCCAGGCGGCGTTTCGCGACAGCCGGCCGAAAAACATCGCTGCGGCCTCCGTGGCAAACGCATGCGCCGGTTCACGCAGCAGATACGGTTCCTGTGCATCATGATATTTGGCATACACCGCATGTCCCAGTTCGTGAAGCATGGTTTCCATCCACCGCTCCGTATTGGTCGTATTGGTCAGAATGCGGACATCGCCGCGGCGGTCAATGTTCGTCGCAAAGGCATGCGGATTTTTGCCGGCCTTTTCATACAGGTCGCTGCGGGCAATGATATCGTCAACCGGAAGATCCACTCCGGCAAAATAATCGGCGCTGAGTTTGACCACATCATGACCTGTATAGTACTGGTCTAAATTCATTTCATACACAAACGGGGTACGCTGAAAGAAGGGATCATGATAATGCCAGGGGCGAAGTTCGGCAGGGGTGATGCCGTACCGCTCGGCCAGAATGGCATCCAGTTCCGACTTGAGACGGGCAAACGGTTCGGCCGTCAGGCTGTCCAGTTCCCCCAGCAGTGCATCCAACTCCTCTACCGATTGTTCGCTGGCAGTCAGGGAATAGGTGTGGAAGTTCGGAAACCCGATTCCCTGTGCCAGCTTATTGCGCATCCGGACCAGACTCAGATAATCCTCCACAACAGCGATTCCAACCTCCCGGGATGCCTGCCAGGCCTTCTTCCGCAAAGCAGCGTCTTTTTCCGTGGTCAGGATATTATAAATATCAGCCATCTGCATCGGCTTGCCGTCGATGCTGCCCCGATAATTGTTATAGCGTTCAGTAATCTGAGTCTGAAGCCTGATGCTGGATTCCAGTAAATCCGGGTCCATCTGGCTGCGTAAAAAGTCGATTAACAGCAGGTCAAGCTGGCGGGCCAGACGAAGGTCCTGCACTTTGCCGGAGTCTTTCATCTGACGGAGAAACGCATAATTCTGTTGATTCAGAAACAACCGATTGATTTGAAGCCGCAAGTCCCGGACCTTGTCAAAGTCCTCCTGGTTTCCCGTGACTTCCGCGGTATAGGAAGCCCGCCCCATGGCGGTGCTGAGGGGTTCCAAGGTCTGAACATGATGATCAATAAATGTTTGCATCTGAGACTCCTGAGAATTCATGCAGCCGACCGTGCCCAGCAGGACCAGTGACAACAGGAGAGCCTGATGGCTGCGTTTCGAATAGACGATGGCGGATAGCATTTTCGTGACAGGCTTGTTCCAGCCGACTGAGTTCTTCATAAACAGATTCCTTATTTCAGAGTAATGTCCAGATAGACCGAATGGCGGCTGTATGTTTCATAGAAGGGTTTGAAATCCACGCCGTTAGTGCAGTATCGCAGGGTGCCGGGGTCGCCGGTGAAGGATTTACTGATATCCAGGGCATCGAGTGTCACCTTGCGCCAGGACGTGCGGGAAGCCGGCTCTTCGGCAGCCAGCAGAACCGGCCCGTAAAAAATACTGGCAATATTGGGCTGATCCATCACCGAAACAAGATGGAAATTCATCGGCATCTTCAACTCGATGGTATCGCCATCCTTCCAGCTTTGCCCCAGGTTCAGATATGTTCCAGGGCTTGCCTTGACAGACTGCTGTTTACCGTTAATCTTGACGATGAAGCCTTGCGTGGCCCATGCAGGAACACGGACATAAACCGCAAAAGTTCCGCCTCCGGTCAGGCTCAAGGTGGTGGTATCCGAGTAGGGGAAATTAGTCGATTGCTTAACCGTGACCTTTTTCTGGGCCCAGGTCAAGGTTGAGGGCACATACAGATTGACATATAATGCACTCTCATCAGCCGCCCTGAAGTAGATGGAATCCTGAAGCTTGGTGCTGCTTTCCAGGGCCGTCCCATTACAGCAGGTAAATCCGTCCATGCGGGCGTTGCCGAAGCTTTTGCGTGCACCCGGATTCAGCGGGACATGGTAGGTATTGCCGGGATTATCCTCATCCACTGAAGCCAGGATATGATTGTACAGGGCTCGCTCATAGTAATCCATGTATTTGGCGTCCTGCTCAAACATAAAGAGCAGACGGCTGAGCTTGAGCAGGTTGTACGTCGCACAGGTCTCGTTCTGTCCGCCTTCGGAGAATCCATTGGTAAACAGGGTGTCGGGTTGAGCCGTGAAACACTCGGCGTTATTGGGATTCCGGGCCCCGGCCACACCGCCGATGGAGTACATGTAACAGTGCTCGCAGATGTCCCAGAAATTCTGGGCCACGTGGTAATACACCGCGTCCTGAGTCCCCAGGTAGGTCTCGAGTGAGCCGAGAATCTGCGGGATGTGTTGATTGGCATGCTTGCCGCGGAGGGTATCGACATTTTTAGCCAGACCATGTTCGTGTGCCGCATTGCCAAAGAAGAAATTCGTATTATCGAATAACTGGGCACATTCCAGAAAACGCTTGTCGCCGGTCAGCAGATGCAGCCGGGCCATCGCCTCGTTCATCCCGCCGTATTCGCCGGCAATGTAGCGGTTCCACATCTGGATGCGGGTTTCCGCAGGAAGCACCTTAAGACGCTTATAAACCCAAATCCCCATGCCTTTGGCGATGTCCAGGGCTTTTGGATTGCCGCCGACTTCGTAGCAGTCCATCAACCCGGCCAGAATTTTATGCAGGGTGTAATAGGGTGCCCAAATCTGATTGTTGCGGCCGCCATAACTGGCCCCCTGTTCCAGCATAATGAACTGGTCCGGCGGATAACCACTGATGAAGCCTTCTCCCCAATTCCAGTAGTCTGTACGAATTCCCTCGCGGCTCAAGTCGGAGTTATACCCGTTTTTGTCCGGCCCGGGGGGTACGGCAGTCGGATCGGCATTGCAGGGGCCGCCGGCAGTCGCAGGCTTGCCGGATTTTTGCGACAGGTCATACAGAACATTGACCATATAGTCCATCTTCTGTGCGAATCTGGCATGCAAATCCGCATCATAGGTCGTACTGGCATAAGCCTGAGCAATCGCAGTCAGATAGTGGCCGCTGGCGTGACCCCGCAAGCGAGTGGTCTGACTATCCCACCCCCCTAACGGCCGGACGCCGTCGGGCTGTTTCTGACCGAAGGCATCCCGGAAATTGTAAAGAAAAGTATTGGGATCGGTCTTGGCCAGGCCCTGAATGAATTTATTGCGGTTCTTGATAAACGGAGTATCCCGCCCTTCTATGTCGAAATCCAGGGTAACCTGTCCCAGAGCAAATGGCTTCAAGGCAAGTTTCGCAGCCGGTTCAGCAGCAGACTCCGCAAGTACAGTGACGGTCGCCTTCGGTTTAAACGATGTGCCGGGAACAGTCCCTGTCACCGTATAAGTTCCGGCCTTCGCTGCATCGCTGTTGTCCGTCGGGGCTGGCCAGATGACGCGGACCTGGGGACCCGGGGCATTATCACGATAGGTCCCCGGGATGGTATAAGGCAGATGCGGCAGATGTCCTACGGTCGTTTCTACTGCAACATCCGGCACGCCGGTCAATCCTTTCACCAGAATCCGGCCGCCCTGTTCCTGTTGTACTTCCGGTTTTTTTTCGGTTTTGTCCTCTGTGACTGTCATATCTTCGTCCGAAATTGCATTGTGGTGGATTACGGCGACTTGTGCATCGGTCAGGGCGATACTGTAGAAGCGGACATCGTATAATTTGCCGCCAAAATAAGCGTCGCCTTCAAATAAAGACTTGCCAATATACAGCATATTGACGGCGGGATTATCCTGATTCAAAATATCGGTCAACGACCATGGCACATCGGTGCTCTGCCCCACACGAATACCGTTGATATAAAGACTCAGCGTTTTTTGGGCTGCATCCAGCACGGTCGCCAGATGTACCCATTGTCCTTCTGATACGCGAAACGCAGCAGGTCCGGTCTCCTGGCCATACCCCCGGGCCGTCATGCGGACACGGCAGCCGCTGGACCTTTCCTCACCGACCGGCGTACAGTAAAGATAGCTGTCTGTGCCCTGCCCCAGATCAAAGAAACGTTGCCACGGGGACGCATCCCTGATATAAATCCATCCAGTGACACTGAGATTTTCGATGTCAATCAGGGCCTGGCCGGGAATCTGAACATACGCTCCATTCGTCCCCCCAGGCAAGGACAGGACTTTGCCGAACTGCTCATCGTCCACAAATGCGGCCTGCTGACCATGCAGGGCGGCATGAAAACTGTTGCGGGACCGATCTTCGACATTCCCGTTGAACAGGTAGCGGGCAATCAAGGCGGTCTCACCAATTCCATCGAGGAATTGGTCACCCTCTGCACTACGGGCATCAATAGAAATCAGACTGGTCAGGATTGTTAAAGACCACAGGCATAAAGTTAACGTTCTGTGCATTTTAAACTCCTTAGATTGAATACAATAAAACAGATTGTATTCAAAGGGCTACGATTATGCAAGCTCAGTGAAAAAATATTTGGTTATTGTGCAGGTTGGATCCAGACGGCCTGTCCGCCGCCGGTCAGAAGCGGCACGTCCAGAACAGTCTTGGAATCTACCGGGCGTTTGTCGATACCGACCTTAGTCTTCGTCTGGACTGCCTGGTCGTCCGAATAGATGCTGGCGGTGTACTTCGTGTCTTTATCCAGAAAATCCAGCGGTATCTGCAACTGGCGAGGCTGCGAGTTATTAATCGTGCCGATGAACCACTGGTCGCCACTGCGGCGTGCGATTATCGCAAATGTGCCAATCTCGCCCCCAATGACCTTCGTTTCATCCCAGACCGTCGGCACCTGGCGGAAAAACTCCACCTCCGGTTCGTCCCTGTACATAGCGGGTTTGTCATACCAATAAATCCATTGCAGCGGACTGAACGACACCACCGCCATCGCCAGTTGGTGGGCATGCGTGGTCTTGAGGCGGCTGTCATAATAGCAGACGGTATAGTCACCAATGCCTGCAATGTACCGTGTAAACGGCAGGGTGCAGTTATGCTCCGGCGTCGGCATGTGCTCATTGCCCCGAATCCCCTCCACCGTCATCAGGTTGGGATATGTGCGGTTATTGCCGGTTGCCCGGTAGCCATCATGGATATTGAGCATGAGATGATGATCAGCCGCTCGGGCGATAGTTTCAGTGGTCCAGAGGCTTTCCTGTTGCGGCCCCACATCAATGAAGCCGATTTTGACGCCCTTGACGCCCCACTGTTCGTATAGCGGAAACAGGACATCACGCTGAGTTTTAATCTGGCGCCGGTCAACATAAACAATCAGTCCCACATTTTTCTGGCGTCCGTAACGGATGATCTCCGGAATATCCAGAGCCTCCTTTCGGGCGGTAGTTGCATCGCCGTTTTTCGTATCTTCGGATCCGTACCAGCCTGCATCCAGGAGTACAAATTGCAGTCCGCCGACAGCGGCGAAGTCAATAATGGCCTTCGAGTTGGCCGTCGTCAGCGTGGTATCCCGCATCACCTTGCCCGGCTTAATCCAGGACGTATCCTTCAGCACACTTGGCAGATTCAGATTTAGCATCAGATAGTTGCGTTCCAGCAGGTCGCCCGGCCGCCTGCCAACAACCAGCATACGCCAGGGTGTGCCCTGACCCGCTTTTAAAGTCACAGTCGAGTCGTGCCGCTGACTGGGTCGGGACGTATTGGAGGTCCGCCCCCCCAGTGCACTGACCAGCGCACCCGGGACTCCTTCCAGCGGCGACAGCAGCATTCGAGGATAATCCGTATTGGCAGCCTCCGCCAGCGAGGCCCAGAATCCATCGGCATATTCCAGTGTCAGCGGACGCTCACAATAAGGTTTGATATCGGCAATTTTCGACCGCAGGTACTCCCCTTCCGTACCCTGCTCTTCATACCCCCAGGTGCCCTCCGGCAATCGAAATTCGGATCTTTCGTCCGAAAAAACAAACGTTTGCTTTTCCTGCTTTGGGAAGAAATACCGAAATGCAGCCCCTTCATTGTATGCCCGAAAGACCATCTGCATCAGACATCCCGAGTCGTGTTTAAGGTCTATGATCAGCTCATTATAATTATCCGGAACAATCCGACGCTCGCCGAACTCATTGGTCCAGCGCCCCTCATGAGCACTGGTTGAGGTGTCGATGACTTCAAAATTCTGATTAAAATCACCCTGGAAACCCAGTCTGGATTCGAGCACGAGGGGCTTGCCCAGATAGTCAATCCTGTAGGTCGGGATTCCTCCTGCCTGCAGTTTAAACTGAATCACCACCTGCTTATCGGGGGACTCCACTCGGTTCTCAACCTGACCCCACGCCGGTGTCCGGCACAGCAGAACAGCGAACATGAAAATGCTGGTTCCGAATATACGATTATAACGCTTTTTCATATATCACCTTTCTTGCCTGAGACAATGAGTCAATTCCACTTGCATATCGTTCCACTGCTGTCCAGATTAGTGAACAGAAAGATACGGGCCGTCACTATCATCCTGTTGAGTACCACGTGGAGCCAGTGAAAACAAGAGGGTTCCGAATCCGCAGCAGTCGGCATTGGGGCCGGCTCCTTCTGGACGAACCTTTTCAGCGGCCTGCTGTATATAGGGACAGTTCATCCCCTTGCGGTTCTGGTAGTGATTGTAAACCATCTCCCACATCGGACGGAGTCGCCCGCGTCCGTCATCGGAGATAGTCTTATGGTAATATTTGCCGGTTTTATCCCGGCATGAAACAAAGGGAACTTCATGGCCCAGGTTATATTTGGCAGTATATTCAAATCCCTTGAGCAGGCGATTGTCCGCAGACCCATACAAGTCAAGGCCCTGATTCCACGCCATCTCGCAGGCCTCTGCCAGATGGGCTATCCCCAACTGTGTATGCTGCTGGTCACGCCCGCTTTCCTGGCACTGACCCTGCTCGTTGATGATATAATGCGTCAGGGAACCGTTATCGGTTCCGTTGTAATACCAATCCACCGCCCGGTCAAAGATTTCCTGATTGTCACAAAAAATACCGATGGCCATCATTGTCTTGACACAGCCGGTGCTCCAGTTGCCATTGGCAAACACCGCAAAGTCCCGGATGACCGGATAAAAGACCTCCAGCAGCAGACGCTCGAAGCGCTTGATGTCGGCTGCGTCCCACCCCGCGTCGGTATGGCGAATCAATTCTGCTGCATACACCAGCTTGGCACCATTCAGTGACGCCATGAGAATCTTATCCGTACCGATGATTTCTCTGAGTGTGGAGGAGTAAGCATTTAAAATCTCTTTGGCCTTGTCAGCATGTCGTCTGTCGCCGACCAGACACCACATCAGGGCATTATAATGGGCTGCATTGCAGTCGGCGTCAAACTCGCTTTTGTACATGTTATCACCCTGTCGGTTACCCCGTCCTACTTTTGCATATCCCCCTTTGATAACATAGCCGCTGCTGGACTGAGTATGCCTTTGAAGCTGTTCATAGCCGTTCAGCCACGGCTGCTTTTGTGCCTTGACCATAGCTTTGATGAAATCCAATTGCGGTTGAGTGTGCAGCAGGCCCGGATGGTTAAATGCTGCTTGAATTGGCATACTTGAAATAGCTGCCCACAGTACCGCCCATAGATATATCCCATTCAATCCATACATAGTCTTATATCCAAATCCATCTTGTCACATTAAGGAGTCGAACATAATTACCCAGTTGACTCATAACTGCAGATTCCAGACTAAACCGGCCTGACCAGAAATCTTACCATCCCGGCATAATGTTTCAAGAAAATCCAAAAAATTCACATCAAAACACGATATTATCCGTCATGACCGGGATTTTTTATCTAATCCTATCTGGACATTTTCACCCAGGAGCAATATAGTGGGGCCGTATCAGACTCGGTAGTGCTCGATGGAAGGCCCTCCAGGCCGGGTCATCACTGATAATTTAAGGCAGGATTAGTATAAATACTCACAAACGAGGATAATCTGATGGACAGACGTTCATTTATGCAAAAAGCATCCGCTGTGCTGGGCTCGGCTTTATTTTCACAGGCTGTATTCAGTGCAGAAAAAGAGGTCAAACGTCCCAATATCCTGATCATTTTGGCTGATGACGCCACGTGGAATGATTTGCCTCTGTATGGCGGTCCGAATGTCCAAATGCCGAGACTGGATCGGTTTGCTGCCGAGGGCAAGACATTCAATAAGGCCTTTCTTGCGATGTCCAT